>JACKEA010000011.1 GCA_020633235.1 Polyangiaceae bacterium
CGACGGCGCAGATGGAGGCGACGCACGAGTTGCAGCTGCTCTTCAGTCGCCCGCCCGTGGTGCAGGGGTCATGCGTGCACGTGCTGCTGGCCGAAGTACAGCAGCTGGGATTGGTCGCGCAGATGGAAGTGACGCAGGGATCGCAGGTGTCGGTGAGTGGCAGGCCCGTCGAGCACTTGCTGTGCTCGCAGGAAGAGCTGGTCGAAGGCTCGATGCAGTACTGATTGAACTGGCAATCGGCGGCAGATTTGCACGGCTCCTTGAGGCCTTTGTTGATCAAACCGGGCGGTAGATCGCCCAGGCTGCCACCGGGCCAGGTGTAAACGGTGCCGCCCGCCTCCGCGGTAACGCCGGAGTCCGGCTGTTCGTCGAAGGTCTCGCAGAATGGATCGCAGGGGTTGTTCAGGCAGTCCTGAGAAGGGCCCAGCGCTTGGGTGTTGGAGTTGGGGCTGTCTTGGCGATTCGGCGGCGCCGCCTTGTTCACGACCTCGCCGTCGCCGCAGGTGGTCCAAGCACCATTGGTGCAGCTCTGCGTCCCCTCGTAACAGGAGAGCACGCCGTCGTGCTGGCCAAGGGTGATGCCGCACGCGCGAGTTTCCCCCTCCGTCGTGCACGTGCCGCTGAGCCCACCCCCGAATCCGCCCGTCCCGCCGACGCCACCCCCCGCTGCTGGAAGAGGTTTGTCGTCACCGGAGCAGCCGATTGGAATCGCCACACCAAGGCACGCTGCCAACACCACCAAGCGTGGCCAGAACGTGCGCCGAAACATGCGTTCAGGTGAGCCCCGCATCACGCCTCCCAGGCCGTCGTTGCCTGCCTTCGGTGGGGCGCCCATCGGGCCCGCCACTCCGCGCTGACGCGTCGCGTCACAGGCATTCTCATCCGTCGCTACACTAGCAGGACCCGTGCCTCCGGCACGCACCCCTCAGCAGCCGGAGATTCCCGCAAGATCGCCAGCTTGGGTCCACCGTGCGCTACGCAAACAATTCACGGCGGGAAAAACATTTCCATGGGGCTCAGTACAGAGCACCCATGATCTGCTCCCAGGGCTTCGCTTCGGTGAAGATGCGCACGAGCTCGGCATCCACGTGGCCGTCCTTCACCTCGAAGCCCAAGATGTCGAGGGCCTTCTCCACCGGCACGGCCCGCTTGTAGGGGCGATCGCTCGCCGTCAGCGCATCGAAGATGTCGCTGATGGTCATCATCTTGCTTTGCAGCGGGATCTCCGCGCTGTGCAGGCGATTCGGGTAGCCCGTGCCGTTGAGGCGCTCGTGATGGGCCCCGGCGATCACCGCCACCCGCGAGAACGTCTTGCCCCAAGGGATCTTCGAGAGGAAGCGATAGGTGTGGGTCACGTGGCTGCGGATCTCGTCGAACTCCTCCGCCGTCAGCGACCCCCGCGTCACGCTCAAGGACTTCACCTCGGGATCCAGGAGCAGCGCGGACTGGCTGCCATCCAGCCGGTGATACGTCTGCCGCGCGAGCTCGCCGATGCGCTTGAAGTCGCCCGCCGCGAGCACCGTGGGCTCGTTGGCGTGGCTGATGGTGTTCCACGCCTCTTCCAGCTCCGCCAGGCGCTCTTCGAGCTCCTTGTCCAGAGCTTCGAGCTCCGAAGCCGCGGCGTTGCGCTCCACGGCGTGCACCTTCTTGGTGAGCACGTCCACCTGGATGGTGCGCGCGACGAAGTCGAAGCGATCTCGAATGGCATCGAGCTCGTGCGGATAGAGCTTCTTGGCCTTCACCAGCACGTGCTCTCGCACGCCGATCTTGCCGAAGTCGTGAAGCAGGGACGCGTACTCGATCTCGCGGATGTCCTCACGCTTCCAGAGCACGTCTTTATAGGGGCCGGCGTCGATTCGCTCCACCGCGTGAGCGAGCCCCACGGTGAGCTCCGCCACGCGTCGCGAATGACCGCTGGTGGTCGGATCCCGTTGCTCGATGGCGTCCACGCTGGCGCGCACGAAGCCTTCGAAGATGCTGCGGATCTCCTCGTACAGCATCGCGTTCTCGAGGGCGATGCCGGCCTGCGCCGCCAGCGTGTGCAGGAGCTGCTCGCTACGTTCGTCGAAGGGCACCACCATGCGCTCGGCGTCGTCCTTGGAAAGCAGCTTCTGCGACGGCTCGCGCTTCTTGTTGATGAGCTGCAGTACGCCGATCACGTCGCCGCCCTTGGACACCAACGGCGTGCACAGCATGCTCTTGGTGCGGTAGCCAATCTTCTCGTCGAAGGAGCGGTCGAAGCCGAAGGGCGAGTCCGCGGGCATCTCGTACACGTCCGCGATGCCGACGGTCTTCTTTTCCAGCGCCACGTAGCCCGCCATGCTGCGTCGGCTGATGGGCATGGTGAACTCGCGGGAGTCGAAGGAAATGGAGTCGTTCTGGCTGGTCTTGAAGCGCAGCGAGCAGCGCGTGAGGTCCGGATCTTCGCCCTCCACGACGTATACGCTGCCGGCGTCCGCGCCGGTGACGAAGCGGCTCTTCTCCAAGATCAGCGAGAGCAGGCTGTCGATCTCGCGTTCGGTGGTCAGCGCCCGCGCGATTTCGATCAGCTCGCCGAGCTCGTAGCGGTAGCGGTTGATCCACTTGCCGCGGCTCTCGCTGCGCGCCTTCACCTCGATCAGCTCGAAGGCTTGGTGCAGGGCCACCGTGAGCTCCGCCGTGGACGGTTCCTCCGAGACCAGCGCCGCGAGACCGCGATTCAAGGCTTCGTCCAGGCTGGCGTCGCTGGGGCGTCCCATCAGGATGACGCGGGTCTCGTAGGCCGCGATGCCATCGGCAAAGGGCGCGAGCAGGTCACGCCCCTTGTCCCACACGCTGGCGGGGGCCAGCAAGACGGAGTGCGAACCACGCCTCACCTGCAACAGAAGCGGATGCGGCCGGCTCACCGTGGCTCCCGAAAGGCGTGGGGACTGCGACAGCTCTAAAGCCACCCGAGACAAGAGCCCCACGCTCTTTTCCGCCCGCGGGCTCAGCTTCCGCCCGCCGCCGTTGCCTACGACGCTCGTCGTCACGATTCTTCCCCTTCCGCAGCCTCCGCCTCTCGCGCGGCCCGCCGCTCCTCTTTCTGCCGCCGGACTTCTTCGTCGCGCGCCTCGTAGGCCACGACGATCTTCTGCACCAGGGGGTGACGCACCACGTCCGCGTCGGTGAAGGCGCAGAAGGAGATGCCGTCCACTTCCGACAGCAGATCCCGCGCCTCTCGCAGGCCGCTCCGCGCGCCGGACGGCAGGTCCGTCTGCGTGATGTCACCGGTGACCACGGCCTTGGAGGCGAAGCCCAGGCGCGTGAGAAACATGCGCATCTGCTCGCTGGTCGCGTTCTGCGCTTCGTCCAGGATCACGAAGGAGTCGTTCAGCGTCCGGCCGCGCATGAACGCCAACGGCGCGACCTCGATCTGCCCGCGTGCCCGCATTTGCTCGACCTTGTCGAACTCGAGCATGTCGTGCATCGCGTCGTACAGCGGACGCAGGTACGGATTCACTTTCTCGGCCAGATCCCCGGGCAGGAAGCCGAGCTTCTCGCCCGCCTCCACCGCAGGTCGGGTCAAGATGATGCGCTTCACCTTCTTCTGCATCAGCGCGCTGGCGGCCATGGCCATCGCCAAGTACGTCTTGCCCGTGCCCGCCGGGCCAATGCCGAAGGTGAGGTCGTGGTTCTTGATGGCCTCGATGTACAGCCGCTGCGCCGGACCCTTGGGCACCACCGGTCGCCGCCGCGGCGTGATGAGGATCACCTCGTCCAGCAAATCGACGAGGGACGACTCCGGGTGCTTGCGTAGCCCGCGGAGCGAGCGCGCGACGTCGTGCGGGCCGATCTCGTAGCCGCGGCTGACCAACGTGGCGGCGTCCGTGAGGAAGCGATGCGCGACGCGCACGTCGTCTTCCACGCCGGAAAGGTAGATCACGTTTCCGCGCAGGCTCACCTCGGCGCCACTCTGCCGGGACACTTCGCCGAGCAGGGCGTTCTGCGGCCCCGACAGCGCCAGCAGCACCGAGGTGCTCTCGACCTCGAGGCTCTCGCTGTAGGGGGCGGCATCCATCGAGCCCAGCTTACCGCGAGTGTCGCAGCTTTCCATTCGAATGCGCTACCGTCCGCGCCATGTCGTCGCTTCGTCTCCTCCCCGTGCTCGTCGTTTCACTGCTGTTTTCGGCCACGGCGAGGGCGGAGGAGCCTCCGCCCTGGTCGCTGGGTCACGACGGAAACCCGCTGGCCGGCTACCACCGCGGCGTCTTCTATCTGCGAGACGCGTCCGACAGCTTCCGCTTGTATCCGAGCGCCATGCTGCTGGTCGACGGTCAGGCGTGGATGGGAAAGAACACCGCGACGGCGCAGTTCGCACCGCGCACGGTGGTGCGGGCCGCGCGCGTGGGCCTCGGCGGTCAGGTGCTCGGTAGCATCGGCTGGCAGCTCACCCTCGCCGCCGACGGACAGCCGCTCGGTGGCGACAAGCAAATCTACGCGGCG
Source organism: Polyangiaceae bacterium (assembly GCA_020633235.1). Classification (NCBI taxonomy): domain Bacteria; kingdom Pseudomonadati; phylum Myxococcota; order Polyangiales; family Polyangiaceae; species Polyangiaceae bacterium. The sequence goes on from JACKEA010000011.1 coordinate 4,465, forward strand.
CCCCCCGGACAGACGCCGACGGCGTCGAGCGCGCGCTACGAGAGTCCCCAGGCGCCCGGCAACGCCACCGGCATCCTCGACGCCTGGGTCGACCTGAAGGCGGCGGACGAGCTGCACGTGATGGTCGGGCAGTTCCGGGAGCCGTTCGGCATGGAGACCAGCACCGCGCTCGGGTCTCTGCCGTTTCACGAGCGGTCCATCGCGACGCGCACCGTGGCGAGCCCCAACGTGCGCGACGTGGGCGCGATGCTGTGGGGCGACGTGCCGCAAGCGCTGCTCGGCTATCAGCTCGGATTCGTCTCCGGAGATGGAAGGAACCGCCCCGGCGTCGATCGCCGGGGGGACGCCCTCGCGCGGGTGACGCTCACGCCGCTGGGTGAAAAGAGCGGCCTCGTCGTCGGGGCCAGCGTGCGCGGCGGGTGGCGGCAGAGCGATGCCGTCCGCTACGACGTGCCCAGCGTCCGCACGCAACAAGGCTTTGCCCTGTGGCAGCCGGTGTACGCCGACTCGCTCGGGCGTCGCGTGCACGTCATTCCCGCAGATGCTCAGCGCGCCGTCGGGCTCGAGGCGTCCCTGCTCCTCGGCGTGCTCGACCTGCGGGGCGAAGTGACGCTGATGGACGACGACACCCGGGAAGCCGTGGAGGGCTTTCAGTCGCAAAACACCGAGCGCACCGGGACGCTCTCGGGCGTGGGGGGCTACCTGGTGGCGGGTGTCACGCTGTGGGGCAAGCCGCGCCTGCGCGGCCAGCCGGGCACCGGCGTCCGTCCCCGGTCGCTGGACTTCGCCCACTACGACCCGGTGGTACCGGCGCAGCAGATCGAAGCGCTGGTCCGCGTGGAGGGACTCGGCCTCCGCTACGACTCGGCGAAGCGCAAGGGCGCCGCGGATCCCGAAGGCATCGACGGTGACATCCGGGTGCTGGGACTCGGCCTCGGAGTGAACTATTGGGCGACCCGCCACGCGCGGCTGAGCTTGAACTACGACCTCTACCGCACGCCCACCGAGACGACGGACCGAGCGCAGGTTCCGGGCGGCACGACGCTCCACGAGCTCGGGGCACGCGCCGGCATCATGTTCTGACCGGGCGGCGCGCCGGGGCTCGCGCCGCTCCAACAAACAAACCAGGAAGGTCGTTTTTTTGGCCGGAGACCGCGACCCCCGGTAACCCGAGGGCGATGGCACGGTGGAGCAGATGGATAGGGGTCGGCGCCGCCGTAGGGATCATTTCGGCCTTGGTGCCGGTGGTTCGCGGCGACATCGGTCTCGATGGTGCACTCAGAAAGCTCGCCCCCCGAGCGCAAAACGTGGCGGAAAAGCCCAAGGGGCCGAGCTTCGAAGGGCTCGACCTGATGCGGCTGCAGCTCCGGCCCCGACGCGTGCTCACGCCCCTCAGAGACGGAAAATACGCGGAGCTGACGCTGGATCCGGTGGTGCAGCGGGCGGCCGAAGGCGAGATGAAGAAGTACCGCGTGCCGGAGGCCGGCGTCGTGGTGATGGACGTCAAGACGGGCAACCTGATCGCCTACGCAAGCTACGTGAACCAAGGCGAGAAGTTCGACGTCAACGCCCGGGCAGAAGCGCCGGCGGCGAGCGTGTTCAAGGTGGTGACGGCCTCCGCGTTGGTGGAGAAGGCCGGCCTCAATGCCCACACGGAGCAGTGCTACCACGGCGGTCGGAGCCGCATCATGGCGGACGAGCTCCGGGAGGACCCGAAGCGCGACAAGTGGTGCGCGACCATGGCCATGGCTCTCGGCCGCAGCTTGAACGTGGTGTTCGCCCGCTTGGCGCAGAAGCACCTGACGCCCGAGGACGAGACCGCGATGGGCGGCGCCTATGGCTTCGGCGCGCCGGTGCCCTTCGTGATCCCCAACGAAGCGCCGAAGATCGAGATGCCGAACGACCCGCTCGAGTTCGCGCGAGCGTCCGCCGGGTTCTGGCACACGAGCCTGTCGCCGCTGGCGGCGGTGGTGTTGGCGCAGACGGTGGCGAACGGCGGCGTCGCGCTCCAGCCGCGCATCGTGCGGGCGGTGTACGAGGGTCAGGAGAAGGTGTGGGAAGACACCGACGAGCCCACCACCCTGCGGCGTGCGGTGAAGCCGGAGACGGCCGCCGAGGTGACCCAGATGATGAAAGAGACGGTGGCCAACGGCTCCGCCTACAAGAGCTTCCACGACCGCCGCGGGCGGCCGTACTTGCCCGGGATCACCGTGGCTGGAAAGACGGGGACCCTCACCCGCCACAAGGCAAACCGCCTCTACACCTGGTTCGTGGGCTTTGCGCCCGCGGAAAAGCCCGAAGTCGCCATCGCCTCGCTTGTGGTGAACACTCCCACCTGGCGCATCAAAGGGCCGGAGTTGGCGAGAAATGTCCTTCGCGCCTACTTCGCCACCAAGGGTGTGAAGGGCGTGCACGCACCGTGAGGGTGAACAAATACGCCCCCCATCCACATGACGGATGAGACGGGCCGAGAAGTCCGGGGTTGGACTCGCCGAAACCACTTGCTAGATTAACCTCGTGCAAGTCGTCCTCCGAAAGCTCGGGCGAGGGTCACGCGCCGTGACCGGGCGATTGGTGCGGGCACCCCGCAAAGGCTCGGTCGTGGTCATCGAGTTTTCGGACGGCATGCACGAGTACGTCACGACGCCAGTGAAGCGCGTGTTGCGCCTCGCTTCGCGTGACGTCTTCTACATCGAGACGGTCAACAGTCGATATCGCCTCGAGGTGCGCGATCGCGAACGCGCTCTCGAGGACGCATCCAGCGGATAACCGACTGGCGTCTCGGCCAAGAGTTGGGTAATGGGGCTACCCCTTCGGGCGACCTTCGCTCGAGGGCACAGCTTACGGAGACGAGATCATGGGAAGGTTCGATAGCCGCCACAGCTCCAAGATGCGCCGCCGCAAAGGACAGCGGAAGAAGAAGGAGCGCGAGCAGCGCCGCGCCGAGAAGGGCAAGGCCGAGAAGGCCGAAAGCGGCAAGAAGAAGAAGTCGAAGTGATCGTCAGCGAATGGTGCGCGACGGGAACTGAACGTCGCGCGCCTCGCTAGCGGTCACCGGTATCGGCTCGCCGAACAGCCCGAGGTCTCCGGCCAAGCGCTGTTCGCGGATGAGCTGCCAGCCTTCGTCGTCACGCCACACCTGCGCCACGCGAGTGGTCCGCAGGTTCTCGTCGTTCACGCGCACCCAGGCGACGTCCACTTGCACCGTCGCCTGGTGCTCGTCCTTCATCGCGAGCCCGGCGAGCTCCACGTCCACGATGCGCAGGTGCTTGCCCCACTGGCCGCGCCGGTCGAGGAACGCATCCCGGGCGCCGTTGGCCGTGTGAGACAGCGCAATGTCCATGCGCCCGAAGCGCGTGGCCAGGTTCAGCTCCCGTGCAGCGTCCGTCACCCGCGACGCCTGGGACGGAGGAGCGAGGCAGCCCGCCAGAGTCATTGCTCCGAGGGCCAGGCTGAGGAGCACGCCTTTCGACCGCATGGCTCCGGTCCCTAGCAGGGCCGGAAGGATTCGGGAAAATTCCGGGTGATGTTGGTCCGCCGCGGAACCACTCTTTGAAGGGGCGCGGAAGTGGGCAGAGCGAAGAGTGGGCGGCAATTGCGGGCGCCGACATGCGGGGCTACCGTCAACGTCAGTGAAGGCCGAGCTCGAGCTTCGTTGGGAAACGGATCGGGTGGTGCTGGCTCGGCACGACCAGGTCGTTGGCAGCGCGCGCTGGGTCGGCGGGAAGCTGTCGGAACGCGAGGGTGCCCTCTCGCCCGAGGAATGGCGGGAGCTCGAGGTCAGGATCCGCGACAGCGCCACCGAGGACGTGGACAAGAGCTTCGAGCATGCCTACGACTCGCGCGGAGTCGACGTGACTCAGATCGACCGCATGCTGGAGCGTACACCCGCCGAGCGATTGCGGTGGTTCGATGCGGCACGCCGTTCCGTCGCCGCGCTCAGCCAAGATGCCCGCTGACACCGTTGCGCTGCTTCGGACCCTCGCGCTCCACAAGGTGGACCACATCGTCGTCGGGATGACCGCAGGGGTCCTGCAGGGCGCACCGGTCATCACCCTGGACGTCGATATCCTCTACGCTCGCACGCCGACGAACATAGCTCGCCTCGCCGCGGCGCTGAGCGAGGTGAACGCCCGGTTCCGTGGCGATCCGCGTCAAATCGTGCCCAACGTGTCTCACTTGGAATCCATGGGACACAAGCTGCTCGAAACCGATCACGGGGATCTCGACGTCCTGGGCACTATCGACGAGTCGGCGGAGTACGCGGACTTGCTCGAGGACACCGTCACGGTGGACGTGGAGGGCATGAAGATCGCCGTGCTGTCGCTGGCGCGCCTGATCGAGATCAAAGAACGAGCTGGCCGTCCGAAGGACTTGGCGGTGCTTCCGGTCCTGCGCTCCACGCTCGAGCGCGCGCAACGCAAGTAGTCACCGTGCTGACGGTACCGCGGCGGACCAACAAACAAATTCAGAAGGCGCTGGAGACGACGACGTAGGTCTGGCCGCCGCTGACGGCTTCGGAGTCGGTGCCGCGAGCGTGGCCGATGCGGACGTTGCCGCGACCGTAGTAGCCGAGCACGAGATCGAACCAGAGCTCCGCGCCCACACCCAGGTGGTAGAGGTCGAAGGGCTTTTCGAGGTCCATCTGGTTGAAGGCGCCGCCGTAGTCGGCGAACACGGAGCCGCTGATGGTGCGCAGGAACACCGGCAAGGTGCTGATGCCGCGATCGGCGTACAGGATCGGGAAGCGATACTCGGCGTTCAGCAGGTTGAACTGCGTGCCGATGAACTGCGCCGGTTGGTAGCCGCGGAGCACGAAGGCGCTCTGGTACACGCCATCAGTGAAGGCATCGAGCACCGGTAGGTCCACGAAGCCTCCGGCGAAGAACAGACCACGGCGCGGATAGGTGCCCACGGCGGCGCCGCCGGAGAGGGCCGCGGCGATCACGTGGTGGTCGGCCCAGGGCATCGGCAAGTAGCCGGTGGCGCGCCCGGTGAAGGAGGTGAGCGTGTCGTCGCTGCCGGTCTCTTCGCCGGCGAAGTCGGCGCCCAACGCCAGGGTGAAGCCGCGCTCGGGGCCGATGCCGTACACGGTGCCGTCGGCGTTGGAGTAGAAGTAGCCGAGGCTCACTTGCCCCAAGAAGCCGCGATGCGGATCGCGGGTGACCTGCGCGTAGGGATCGCCGAGGGTGCCCACCGGCAGGTCGGAGTCGAACTTCATCGCGGTGTAGCTGAGGTTCAAGAACTGCGCGTCGAACTCGCCCGGGATCGAGTAGCCGATGCCCGTGCGGGCTCCGATCTGCCGCTCCACGAACACCGGCTGGTGGTCGCCGTAGCGGTAACCGGTGCGAGGCGCCACGCGGCGAAAGAGCGAAGCGGAGAAGTCGAAGGGCAAACGGCGATAGGCGTAGGCCGCGCTGCCGCTCACTTCGCCCTGGTCCGGCGACTCCACCAAGAGAGAGAGCGCGAAGGCGTGGTGTCCGACGATGTCGGAGCCGCGGGTGATGATGCTCAGGGCGTCGCCGAAGGTGCCGGGGCCGAGCTTGAGCTCATAGGCGCGCGGGCGAAGCGTGGGGAGCGGATTGTACTCTTCGACGGGGTAGTGGCGGCGTGGTGGATCGGGATGCGGGATCGGTCGCGGGCCGGGGGGCGGCGGCGCCTTCAGGTAGCGCGCGGCGTCGAGCGGCATGCTGAACAGGTCGAAGCCGTCGGCGGTGTAGCCAATGTAGAACAGCGTGCGTCCGTCCGGCGTGACCTCGGGCATGAAGGCGCCGGTCTTCACGTTGGTGACCATCGAGAGCTTGCCGCTCTCGATCTCGTACACGTAGATGTTCGAGATGCCGGTTCTGTCGGAAGAAAAAAAGACGCGCTTCCCATCCGGTGAAAAGGTTGGTTGTTGGTCCAACGCGGTATCCCGCGTGACCTGGTAAAAGCGTCCGCTGTTCACGTCGACCACACGCACGTCGCGGTAGCCACCCGCGGTCCAGGCGCTGTACGCGACGCTCTGCCCGTCCGGCGAGAAGCGCGGCGTGAAGGCTTGCTCGTAGCGGGCGCTGGGCACCAGCGTGCGCTGCCGCACGATGCGGCCTTCCGTGGTGATCTCGGCGATTTGCAGCGTGCTCGTGCCGGCGTGGTTCGTCACGTAGGCGACGTGCCGCCCGTCGGGGCTCACGTCCGGATCGCGCGCGCGGCGTCCCTTCGTGAGGCGCTGCCGGCTCTTGGAAAGCCCGCGGGGCGCCGTCGTCCCCTTGGGCTGCCGGAACAGGTCATTGAAATAGTAACGTCGCTCCGACGGCGCCACGCTGTCGAACACGAAGCCGCAGCTCGGCTCATAGCTCGCCACGCGTCCCGCGCTCTTGCTGACGATCTCCGCGTCGCTCTCGTCGGCGCGATCCCGCGCGTCGAGGGGCACGCGGTAAAAGCCCGGCGGGGTGTCGCCGTCGTCGCGGTAGTAGAGCACCTCTTCGCGGCTGCCCGCGCGGGCGCACGCTGGAACGAAGCGCGGGCTCGACGCCACTCGGCCGCGATGCGTGAGGCGCGTCCCTTCGCGCAGCCCGCGGCGCGCGACCTCCGCCATTTGCCGCCCGTACTTCTGCGATAGGTAATGCTCCCAGCCCTTGTACAGCTCGGGATACGTCCTGCCCGTGGCGCGCTTGATGGAGCGGTTGACGCCCCAGGGGATCACGTTCGAGCCGTAGTCCGTGGCGACGGCTGCGAAGGTGTCCGGACCGTACACGTCGGCAATCCAACCGATGAACTTGCCGCCGTACAGGTACCAGAGGTTGCCGCTGGGCCAACGGCGGGCGGGGTTGCTGATCTGATCCAGGCGCGCGAGGCGGTTTTCGAGCACGTCGGCGCGGAGGTACATGTCGAACTGCGACGAACGCAGACGCCCGCCACCCGTGTGCTCGCTCTCCAGCGCCACCGCCAGGCCCTCCAGGATCCACCGCGGCTGGGCTTGGTTGGGCGCGTAGGTCTTGCCCAGGATCGAGTTGAGGATGGCCGGAATGCCGCTGATGTTGTCGACGTGCAGGATGTGCACGTACTCGTGGGTGATGAGCTCGCTCAGCCAGTCGTCGTAGTCACCCAGCGGCGACATGTCGTCCGGCGCGCTGACGAACAAGCGCACCGCGTTGTACGGCAGTGCCGTGGCAGAGCCATTGGCGGAGTCCGTCACGTCCGTGAGCAGCACCTCGGTGACCTCGCTGGGCTCCCAGGCGAGCTCCGGCACCAGCCGGCGATAGACGGCTTCGCCCAACGTGGCGACGCGCTGCGCCGGTACCTCGAGCCCGCTGTGATAGGTCACGCGGAAGTGCGGAGACTTCACCGTGTACCACTCGAGGTACGGATCTCCGGCACGCGCCGGCGCGGCCACGGCGGACAGCGCCAGCCCGACGAGTGCCGCTAGACCAGTGCGGCGCGCCGAGTTCATGATCGAGAGCGCATCCGCCGCGCGTTATTCCTTGATCACAAGTCGTCGTGGAACAGCGGCTCGCGATTGCGAACGTAGCGGTACACGAGCTGACGGCCTTCCGGAGAGATCTGGGTGAACTTGGCTCCGAATCCCGGGGGAGCCTCTACGCCCGCCGAGGAGTTCGGCGCCTCTCGCGTCCACTCCACCACCGCCAGCGCTTCGAACTCGTAGCCGCCCGGAAGCGTGACGTGGATGGCGATGGTCTCGCCCAGATTGGGGATTTGGTAGGTGGCGACGAAGATGCCACCAGAGTCGATCACGTCGTTGCCGCTCAGCCCCTTGTAGAAGTTGGTCGGACTGTGGGCGCCGAGGTTCGCCTCCAGACGTTTGGTGCCCGGCGGGACCTGGATCGGCTGGGCCGGACCCGGGGCGGCCTGAGGGTGCGAGCCCATGGCGGCTTGAGGGTGGGAGCCTGGATGCGAGCCCATGGCGGGCGCCGGCTGTTGCTGGGGTTGCGGCCAGGCTTGCTGGGGCTGCTGCCAACCTTGCTGTTGCGGCGGGGGCCCGTAGTTGGCCTGCGGCTGCGGCGCGGCCTGCGGCTGCGGCGCGGCCTGCGGCGCGGCGAAAGCCTGTTGTTGCGGCGGCGCGCCCCAACCCGCAGCCGGCTGAGGTTGCTGCGGCCCTGGATCCATCATCGCGGTCCCGCCCAGCGCGAAGCCCGCCTGAGGGGGCTGCGCGACGGGTTGCGGCGGCGCGACGGGTTGGGGCTGCGCGATGGGTTGCGCCTGCGGCGCGGGTTGCGGTTGCGGCGCGGGCTGTTGCGGAACGGGTTGCGTCGCCGGTCCCTGGAACTGCGACAGCGAGTGCACCATCCCCAGAGAGCCGGCCACCGCCTCCGTCGCCTGTTCGACGGCCGGGTGTCCGCTGCCGGCGTGAGCTTGGAGCATGGCAAGAGCGCGCCGCACGGCGTCGAGCGCCTGCGGTGCGGCTTCTCCCAAGGCGGCGCCGCTGGAAGCTTCGATCCGATGCAATGAGCTCATCGCTGCTGCCACGGGCTCGGCAACTCCACCTAGATCATTGGGTAGGCCGGGCGTCTGCAGCGCGTTCAAGCCGCGGGCCAAGCTTTCCCGGGCGGTCTTTGCCAGCGTGATCGGATCGCTCATTCAGAATTCCTCCGTGGCGGCGTCAGTCTAACACCACGTCCTTGCGGGACGCGATCGCGTGAACGACCTCTTTTCCCGAAAGGATCTGGTCGTTTTCGGCCAGCGTGGCTCGATTCACCCGAATCGCCCCGTCGCCGGTGCGGATGACCAGGTGCAGTGGCTCTCCCCACAGCGCAGCTTCGCCCGCTTCGAGGGCGGAGGGGAAGTCCTTCGCCGCCTCCGCCCGCGTCACGAACAGGGGGGTATCCCGCACCTCCACGGCGAGCCCCGGGTCGGGGCTCAGCGCTCGGATGCGGCGCAAGACACGGTCCGTGGGCCACGCCCAATCGACCCGCAGCAGCGGACCGTCCGGCTCCGGAGCCCAGCTGACCTGGGCGGGATCCTGGGCTCGCCCGCGGAGCACTTCGCCCTTCGAGATCCGTGTGACGACATCGCGCAACGCTGCGAGAGAGGGGCGATCCAGTGCTCGGGCGAGCTGCCAGGAGTCCATCTCCGCTACCGGCAGGGTCCGCTGCTCCAGAACCTCACCCGCGTCGTACTCCGACTCGAGGCGATGAACGCTCACGCCAGTCAGCGGGTCGCCCGCGTCGATGGCCCAGAAGAAGGGATTGGGGCCGCGATGGCGAGGCAAGAGGGACGGATGTACGCCAATGGCGGGAGCCCGAGCCAGCCACTCGATGGGCAGCTTCCGCGTCCAGAACCAGCTGACCACCAGATCCGGCCCGTGCTCGTCGAACAACGCTTCCACCCGGGCAGAGGGCTCCTCTCGGGCGGCGGACACCACCCGCTGGTCCCCGAGGAGGCGGGTCAGGCGGCGTTCGCCTGGTGCGGCGACCGGCGAGAGGACTGCAAAAACCACCTCGTGGCCGTCCCGAGCCAAGAGCAGCGCCGCCAGCGGCAGGCCGAAGACCGCGATTTTCACGCCGTGGGGTGATACCCCGGAAGCGCCGAAAAGTTGTTCGGATTTCGCGCACGCTGTTACCTCGGCTCCATGGAGACTGGGGCCACCAGCCGGGGTTTCCGCCCGGTGCTGCGTGCCGGCGACAAGCGCTTCGATCCCCTCGCCGCGCGACGGCCAATCCTGGTCTTCGAGGACGTCCACAAGGCCTACCGCGCCGATGCGCCGGTGCTGCGTGGTCTGAACCTCGAGATCCAGCGCGGGGAGTTCGTGTTCATCACCGGGCCCTCCGGCGCGGGAAAGAGCACGTTGCTTCGCCTCTTGTACGCATCGGAGTTCGTCGACGCCGGGCGCATCCTGTTCATGGGGCGGGAAGTGGGGCGCCTCACCGGCGATTCCGTTCCCTTTCTGCGCCGGAACATCGGCATCGTGTTCCAGGACTTCAAGTTGGTTCCCAACTGGTCCGTGTTGGAGAACGTGGCCATGCCCCTCGAGGTGCTGGGGCTCTCCTCTCGCATGATCCGCAAGCGGGTGGGCGAAGCCCTCGAGCGCGTGGGCCTGGGTGGCCGCGGGCCGGACCGAGCCGGCGCGCTTTCCGGGGGTGAGCAACAGCGCGTGGCGATCGCCCGGGCCATCGTCGGGGAGCCGGCCTTGGTGCTCGCGGACGAGCCCACGGGGAATCTCGATCCGCAGCTGGCCATCGACATCTTGGGGCTGTTCGAAGACATCCACGAGACCGGCGTCACGGTCCTGTTCGCGACCCACGACCGCTCGCTCCTGGACGTGCGTCCCCGGCGCGTCGTGGTGCTGGACGAAGGCAAGGCCACGGACGTCCCAGACGGGCTGGAACGACTCGGCCGGAAGGTGGCGTGATGACTCCCATCGAACGAGCGTGGCGCGGCAGCCGAAATGACTGGCGGCTGCACCTGCTCAGCATCTTCTCCGTCGCCGTCGCCTTCGTGTGTCTCGCGAGCGCGCTGCTCGTCGTGGTGAACGTCCACGGTGTGCAAGCTCGCTGGGCCGAGAGCGGCCGCGCTTCCGTGTACCTGACTCCAGAGGCGACTCCGGAGCAGATCCAGGCCATCCAGTCCGCACTGCGCGCGACTCAGGGCGTGACGGACGTCCACTTCGTGAGCAGCGAGGACGCGCGCCGCGAGGTCGTGGGCGAATCCGACAGTGACGTGCTCGCCGCCCTGCCCGCCGAGGCGTTCCCCGCCTCTTTGGAGGTGCACTTGGCGGATGACGACCAATCGACGCGAGTGGGAAAGCTGAGCGCGCAGCTCGACGCGCTTCCCGCGGTGGAATCCGTGGAGACGTACCAGGCCTGGGGTCAGCGCTTGGGAACACTGCTGGCGGGCGGCGTCACGGCCGCCATCATCCTCGCGATCGTAGTGCTCGCCGCGGTGATCAGCGTGGTGAGCTCCACCATCCGGCTCACGCTTCAGCGTCGCCGGATCGAAGTGGAGATCCTGAAGCTCGTTGGTGCCACGGACTCCTACGTGCGGCGGCCCTTCGTCGTGGAAGGCGCTGCTCAAGGTGCCATCGGTGCTGCCCTCGCCATCTTGATTCTCGGCGTGCTGTACGCCGTCGTGCGCGGGCACTTCGACGCGCACCTCGCGGCGCTCCTGGGTGTGGCGCCCAGCTTTCTCCCCTGGACCGTGGCGCTCGCGATGGTCGCGCTGGGAGGCACTTTGGGTGCCTCGGCGGCCTACGCCAGCCTACGCAAACTCCTGGTCGTGTGACGTGAAGCTCCGGGCCGTCTTCCCTGTGGTCGTCGCCCTCGGCGCCGGGATCGCCGTTCCCGCGTCGGGCCAGGGCTATCCGTCAACCAGGCCCGTCGCCACGGCGCCGGTGGACGTCGACCGCATGCTCGACGATCTCGACAAGCAGGAGCGGGAGCTGAAGCGTGAGCTCGACGAGCTCGCCAAGGACGCCAAGCGTGCGCACACACGGACCATCGCTCGGGGGCGTGCCTACGTGCGTCTGGTACGGGCTGGACTGCTGCCCATTGGCGGCGGATTCGAAGCGACGGTGGACCACGCGTCGCGCATCGAGCGGCTGCGTCGAGCTTTGGCGCGAGACGTGGAGCTCGAACGCAAAGTGGCGAAGCGTCGCGTCGAGCTCGCCAAGAAGCTCGATGACCTGCGCGCACGCCGTGGGCCGCTCGAAGTGCAGCAGCAAGCCATGGCGAAGGCACGCACGGCGCTGTTGGCCGAGAGCGATCGCGCCCTCGCGTTCCAGCGCGCCTTCGAGAGCAGCGGCCCGGCTCAGCATACCGCCGTCTATGGCGCCGGCGTCGGGCCGAGCGACCCTTCGGAGCTCACCGCGGGGTTTGGCAGCATGAAGGGGCGGCTCCCCTTCCCGCTGCCAGGGCGCGCGGAGATCCGATCCGCACGGCGCCCCGGAGCCGACGGTCCGGGCCTCGAGATGCGGGTCCCCCGCGGCTCGCCGGTGCGTGCCGTGTACGCCGGGCGAGTTGCTTTCGCCGACACCTACGCCGCCTACGGCAAGACCGTGATCCTGGATCACGGCGGTGGCTACTACACCGTGAGCGCGAACCTCGAAGATCTGCTGGTGAAAGCCGGCGACGAGGTGACCGCCGGTACCCGCATCGCCTCCGTGGGCGACATGGGCCAGGGCCCGATGCTCTACTTCGAGATCCGGTCGGGGACGGAGACGGTGGACCCCGCCGAGTGGTTCGGGATCTGAGCCGCGTTTTTCTCGCAACCGCCCTGAAGCCTTCGACGAAGGGGGGACGTCCCTTTTCATCGGAGGTATTTCATGTCCACTCGTGTCCAGTCCGGCGGTCCTGCCACCGGCGTCTCCCCCACCACCAGCGCTCCGCGAGTCACGCCGGCTCCTGCGCGCCCCTTCAAGCAGGTGATGAACGCCAGCGCCGGGGCCATCGTCAACGGCGCGGAAGCTGCCGTGCGGCGCTTGCCTGGGGGGCCGATCCTCGCCGCCGCCGTGCGTCCCGGTGGTTCCGGCGTCGCCACGGGTGCGGCCTCTTCCACCGCTGAAGGCTCGGCGGGGACTGCCGGCGTAGCCGGCGCCGGCGGTGGCGGTGTGGAGGACGTGCTCGCGCAGAACGCGGACATGAACATGTACTACCTGGAGCTGCAGGAGCGGATCAGTGCGGAAAGCCGCGCCTACAGCGCGATGTCCAACGTGCTCAAGGCGCGCCACGACACCGTCAAGAACGCGATCGGTAACATTCGTTGACAGCGTCGGGGGTGCTTCACCGCCGCAGCTGAGATAGGCTTTTCACATGGGCATCGATGGCATCGGCAAGCCCCCGGGCGCGGGCATCCCCCCGGTTCAGGGGCCGGGCAAGGTCGGCGGCACCGGCGAGACGTTCAAGGTCGACAAGCCGGCAGCGGCGGAAGGTGCGGGGCCCAGCGAGGCCTTGAGTCGGCTGCAGCGCGGAGAGATCGGCTTGGACGAGTATCTGGATTCCAGCGTGACTCAAGCGACCCAGGCCCTCGAAGGGAAGCTGTCCCCGGAGCAGCTCGAGTTCGTGAAGAGCTCGCTCCGGGAGCAGCTTTCCAGCGATCCCGTGTTGGTCGATCTCGTGCGCAAGGCCACTGGCATCGCTCCAGGTTGAGGAGATCTTTCCGGCCTGCTAATTCCGAAGCGTGGCGCGCCAACGCGAGCGACTCTATTCGCTGATCGAAGTGGTCGCCGAAGGCGCCCGCGTTCAGGATTTCGGTCGCGCCGCGGTGGCGCTGGCGGACGCACAGCGCCGCGGTCTGCCGGTGGCCCCGGGCTGGGTGCTGCCCACGACGGCGTTCCGCGAGGTCGTCGACGGCGCTTTGCCTCCAGGGCACGACCCCGCTTCCCTGTTGCGGTCGATCCACAAACCGAGCGGCGTGGAACGGGCGGCGCGGGCTCGCGAGCGGCTAGCCACCGGGAGTCTCCCGCAAGGCGTGCTCGACGTTTTCGGCGAGCTGCTTTCGGAGCAAGGGGCGCCGGAGTGGGGCTGGGTGCTGCGACCAAGCGTGAACGTCGCCGACGACACCCTGGTGACGCTCGCGGGCCTCGACCTCGCGGAGTTGGTGCCGGGGGGCATCGACGAAGTGGCGCGGGCGGTGCGGGAGCTGTGGGCCCGGGCCTTCGAGGAGCGAGTGCTGCACACCTTGCGGGACCGCAAGGTACGGGACTTCGCCATTGGCATCGTGATCCAACGCCAAGAAGCGGCCGTTGCCCACGGCTTGGCGCTCAGCGTCGAGCCGGCCCGGCTCTGGCGCTTCTCGCCGGAGCTCAACGACGACCCACGCGCGGAGAGCGGAGAGGCGGGGCCATGGGCGGTGGTTGCCGCCCATGGCGCGCGAGCCTCCGTGGTGGACGGCGTCGCGCTGCGCGACGCTCTCGTGCTCGAGCACGACGGCGCGGAGCGCGCCGTGAGCATCGCCAACAAGCCGACCGCCATCGTGATCGAAGACGGCAAGGTGACGCACGCGGACGTGGAGCCCGCTCGCCGGCGTGAGCTGGCGCTCACTCCCTCCGCGCGCGCCGACCTCGACTCCGCCGTGAAGCGTCTCGATGCCACGGAGCCCGTCGTCGTGGAGTTCGACGTCACGCGGGGTGCCACGCTGCGCGTCGTGGCTGTGCAAAGCGCCGTGGGGCAGGGCTTCCCCAGCGGGGGCGCGGCGGACACGGTGTGGTCGCGCTCGGGCCTGGACGCGCTGCTGCCGCGGGTGCCGACGCCCCTCACCGGCGCGCTCATAGAGCGCTTCAGCGAGGCGAGCCTGCGCAACGCCGTGCGGGAGCTGGGCGGCAAGATGTCGCGCAGCGCCCAGCTCGTGATGAGCGTGCACGGTCGACCCTACTTCAATCTGTCGGCGCTGTTGCCGGTGGCGCGCACGCTGCCGGGCATCGATCCGCACAGCTTGCTCGAGCTCGTGCGCGGAGCAGCGGACGACGACGTGGCCGCTGCCCTCGGGGCGCAGTGGAAGTCGCCGTCGCTGGCGGCGCTCTCTCTCGCGGCGGCGCGGCTCTTGGCGCGGCAGAAGCGACTATCGGACGAGGTCACGCGCTACGAGCGCGAGGCAGAGCAGCAGCGGCGCTGGCTCGCCGAAATGGATCTCGCGATCCTGCCGGACGATTCCCTGAAGACCACGCTTCGGGAGACGCAGGCGTTCTTCCGACAGACGGCGCGCCTGCTGCTCGGAAGCACGCTCACGTCGCTCTCGGTGCACTTGGTGCTGCGCGCGCTCATCGCCCGCAGCTTGCCCGCGGAAGCGTCGCGCTTGGCGCACGCCGTGACCGCCGGGGTGGGGGAGCTGGAAACCAGCAAGCCCGCCCTGGCCCTCTCGCACGTGACGGAGATCCTGCGCGCCGACGCCCCGGCCAAGGACGCGATCCTCTCCGGCGCCAGCGACGTCGCGGCACTGCCGGCGGGCCCGGGCAAGAAGGCGCTCTTGTCGTGGTTCGATGCCTACGGCGATCACGCGGTGGTGGAGGCGGAGCTCGCAAGCCCGCGATGGTTCGAGACTCCCGGTGCCGTGCTGTCCATGGTCGCCGCTGCGCTGGGCTCGCTGGCGGTGGATTCGGAGCAGCGCATGAGCCACGTGCGCGTGGATGCGGACCGCGAGCTCGCGACGTTGGAAGCGCAGCTGTCCTATGTGGAGGCCGTGCTGCTCCGCAGTCTGGTGACGCGCAGCCGTGCGCTGCTGCGTCTGCGCGAGCAGATGCGCGCGTGGTTCGCCCGCACCGTGGCCATGATGCGGCGCGTGGTGCTCGACGTGGATCGTCGGTTGTGTCGTCTGGACTCGCGCTTGCCGCGCGGCGCGGCCTTTTTCTGCACGCCCCTCGAGCTGTCCAGCGCCGTCGGCAACAGCCGGGCGGACCTGGCGGCCATCGTGCTTTCTCGCAAAGCGAGCTGGCAGCGCGATCAAATGCGGGCGGATCCGCCGGAGATCTTCGTGGGCTGTGCGCCGCCCTTCAGT
This sequence comes from Polyangiaceae bacterium, assembly GCA_020633235.1. Classification (NCBI taxonomy): domain Bacteria; kingdom Pseudomonadati; phylum Myxococcota; order Polyangiales; family Polyangiaceae; species Polyangiaceae bacterium. The sequence goes on from JACKEA010000011.1 coordinate 19,888, forward strand.
GTGCCGTCGAGCCGCGCGTTGAGTGGGGAGCCGACCAGCGGCAAGGCCGCCACGGGGGTGGTGCGCATCGTGGACGGCCAGCGCTCACCGGCGCACCCCGGGCAGGTGTTGGTGATGCGCTCCCTCGACGTCGGGTTCGCGCCGCAGTTCGTCAACGCCGCGGCGTTGGTGGCGGAGTGCGGCGGCACGCTGTCCCACGGCGCCGTGCTCGCGCGGGAGCTCGGGGTGCCCGCCGTGGTGGGCGTCGCCGACGCGCGCACCGTGCTCGAAGACGGCGATCGCGTCCGGGTGGACGGCGAGCGCGGCGTCGTCGAGCGGGTGACCGAGTGAAGCGACGGGAGGTGCGGCGCGCCGTGGAGCACGACGAGCCCCTCGGCGCGCTGCTCGCGCGCCTTGGCGAGCACGCGGCCCTGGCGGAGGGCCGCGTGTTCGTCTCCGGGCGGCGTATGAGCGCGCGCCATCATTTGCTGCGCGCGGGCGACGTCGTCGAGATCCGCGCGCCGCGCGAGACGTCTGCGGAGGTGACGCTCCTCGCCCGAGACGCCGGGCTCGTGGCTGCCCACAAGCCGCCGGAGCTCCCCACGGAGCCGGACCGGCAGGGGCTCGCGTCGCTGTGCACCGCCGTGGCCGCCCAGCTCGGCGTGCCGCAGGTGCACGCCGCGTCGCGGCTCGACGTGGGCGTCAGCGGCGTGGTGCTGCTGGCGGCGGACGCCGCCGCGCGGCGGCGGCTGTCCGCCGCCAAGCAGCGCGGCGCCGTCGAGCGGCGCTATCTCGGCATCACGACGCGGCCGCCCGCGCCGCCCGAGGGCACCTGGACGGCTCCCGTCGCAGGGCGGAAGGCCGAAACTCGCTATCGCGTCTTGGCCACCGCAAAGGGCGCCGCGCTCGTCGCGTTCCAGCCCGTCACTGGGCGGCTGCATCAGATCCGCGTCCACGCCGCGGCCGCCGGCTGTCCGCTGCTCGGCGATCGCGCCCACGGCGGCCCGCCCCGCGTTGTGGCCGCCAACGGCTCCGTGCACGCGCTCCGGCGCATCGCACTGCACGCCGTCTGGGTCGGGCTCGACGACGGCTTCCGCGTTCATGCGCCCTTTCCCCCGGACCTGGTGGAGCTCTGGCGCACCGTCGGCGGAGATCCGCAGGCCTTGCCTGAGGGGCCCGAGCCGACCACGATGCGCGCGTGACCCTGCGTCCCGCTCTCGTCCTGCTCGGGCTGTGCACTTTCGCTGCGTGCACCGCCGCTCGCTACGACAACAACACCGGACCGGGGGTCACGCTGCCGGCGCACTTCGCCGAGGGACGGAACGAACCGGCCGCGGACGCCGGGGCGGACGCTGCGCCCAAGCTGGTCGAGCCCGAGCCGAAGGGCAGCTTGCCGGACCCCGAGGCGCTGCACGAAGCGCGGCAGTGGGAGTACGACATCCTCTACGACCACGGCAAGGTGAGCGTGCAGAAGGTGCGCTTGCTGCACTACTCCACGCCGGTTCCGAGCCAGCGCCACATGGGGCGCTACGCCATCGAGCTGTGGATCGGCAAGGAGCTGGTCGATCGCATCCGCTTCGACTTTCCGCTGCTCGGTGCCGAGGAGCCCGAGAAGAAGCGGAAGCCGCTCCATGCGCCGCCGACCTTCGCGGCGGGCGCGGTGGTCACACGCAAGGTGTTGGTGCCGGCCAGCGCGCGCGCCACCCGTGCGTTGCTGGTCGACCGCGCGACCGGAGAGCAGCAGATCCTGCCGTGGCCCCCGGACGCGCCGCTCGGCCCGCCGCGCACGAAAATGCCGCCGAAAAAAGCCGTCCCCGACGCGGGTGCTCCGGACTCCGGTCCCACCCCTGACGAGTGACGACCGAAGCTAGCGCGCCGACCCCCCTTCGTGCGACGCTTACGCCGCCATGAATTGTGAGGCCTGTGGGCACGAAAACGTCGACGGTGCGCGGTTTTGCGCGAAGTGCGGCGCGTTGATGCCGGTCCAGGAGGCAGAGGCCGAAGACGCGATGATCGGCCAGATCGTCGGCGGCCGCTATCGGGTCACCGGCGTGCTGGGCGAAGGCGGCATGGGCGTCGTCTACATCGGCGAGCAGCAGATGGGCTCCACCGTTCGCAAGGTCGCGATCAAGACCTTGCATCCCCATCTCTCCAAGGACCCCTCGGTTCTGGCGCGTTTCCACCGCGAGTGCGGCACCGTTGCTCAGCTCGAGCATCCGAACACCATCAAGTTCTACGACTTCGGCTCCACGGCGGACGGAACGCTGTACATCGCCATGGAGTTCGTCAAAGGCGAGCCTCTGATGGACGTGATCGAGAAGGGCGGGCCCATGGCACCGGACCGCGTCCTCAAGATCATGAAACAGGTCTGCGGTGCCCTGGACGAAGCCCACAAGCAGGGCATCATCCACCGCGATCTGAAGCCCGAGAACATCATCCTCACGGATCGCGCGGGCGAAAAAGACTTCGTAAAGGTGCTGGATTTCGGCATCGCCGCGCGCTCGGAGTCCGCGGACGCGCAGAAGGAGCAGAAGCTCACGCAACAGGGCATGGTGCTCGGAACGCCGCCCTACATGAGCCCCGAGCAGTTCACGGGCAAGGCGCTCGACATGCGGAGCGACATCTACTCGCTCGGCGTCATGACCTACGAGATGCTCACCGCGCGGCTGCCCTTCGAGGCCGATACCCCGTGGCAGTGGGCCACACAGCACATGACCGCCCAGCCGCTGCCCTTCGAGGCCACGGCGCCCGCCACGAACATTCCGGAGCCGATGCGCAAGGCCATCCTCCGGTCCTTGTCCAAAGACCGGGAGGACCGCCAGGGGACCGCCAAGGAGTTCTTCAGTGATCTGTCCAGCGGTGGCGGCATCACCGTGGACGAGGTCGCGCCCCAGTCCCTCGGCAGCGCGGGCACCGCGGCCATGGCCGCCGCCCCCGATTTCGCCGCCATCAGCGCGGGCGGTGGCGGCGGGCCGGCATCCCCCGCACCCATGTCCCCTCCCGTGCACGCTCCCGCCATGCAGCACAGCCCGCCGGCCGTGGCGGTGCCTCCGCCCCCTCCTGCCACGGGCAAGAGCGGTGGCGGCAAGGGCCTCATCTTCGGGCTCGCGGGCGTGGGCGCGATCCTGCTCATCGGCATCGTGGTGGTGGCAGCCCGCCAGATGAAGTCCGACTCCAACGACGATCAGCCCCTGACCAACCCCTTCACCAGCGCGTCCAGCGGTCAGACCAGCATCGCCCCGCAGGTGGACCCCGCCAGCTCCGGCAGCGCCAACACGCCCGACACTCCTGATACGCCGGACACCACACCCACGGCCAACACCAGCAAGCCGCCGACCACCAACACCGGCAGCAAGCCGCCGACCACCACCACCGGCAGCAAGCCGCCAGCCACCAACACCGCCGCCTGTGACAGCTGCATTTCCGCGGCCCAAAGTGGAAATATCTCCGGCGCTGCCAGCTACTATCGCAGCTGCACCGACGCCGGAAAGAAGGCCTCGTGCAGCGCTCGTGCCCGCGCCGCTGCCCCCGCCGCCGCCAAGCGGGCGGCCCTCAACGGCCAGTGCGGCCAGGCCAAGGCCATCATCGGCGCCGCCAACGCCATGGGCGCGTCGAGCGGTCAGCTCAGCGGCGCCCTCAACGGCACCAGCTGCAAATAGTGGTTCCGCGGCGGACCGACATTCCCATGAACCTTGGGGATGGGTTTGTTGGATCGGCGCGGAAACAGCACTGGTTGCAGTGGTAACGGAACTGCGGAAATCCTGCGCAATGTCACAGAGTTGTGCGGTGTGTGGCTTTCTTGCAACACCGTTCCCTTGACCTATTTCCGGGAGCGTGGCTAGCTCCGTCCCGGTCGCTTCCGAGGAGGAGCCCCAGCTAGCTTAGGTTCTCCAGTCCGCGCTTTTCTGGGGGAAAGCACCCTGTTTTTGGGATTTTCGTCCACCTCGAAGGATTTGCTGAATGAAGACCCGGATGACCTGGCAGAAGCTTTGCCGATCCGACGAGTTCAAGGGCCAGTGGGTGGCCCTCGACAACTGCCGCTACGACAAAGCCACGCTCCAGCCCATCGAGGGGGACGTGGTGGACTCGGACGAAGAGCTGGTCGAGCTCTGCAGCCGCCTGCGCGAAGTCGGGCGCGGGTCTTGCGCGATTCTGTTCTGCGAGGACGAGGTCCTGGTGGAATCACGCCCTGGACGCCGGCTGGCGACCTCCTCCGGCGACGTAGCCCGCTGATCAGCGGACGATTGGCTTCACGACGGCTTTGCCGTCCTTGATGACCACGTCGAAGTCGATCTTGCGATTTCCGTGCTGCTTTCGCAGCCGGTCCTCGGTGGCTCGGAGCGTCTTCGCCAAGCCGTCCACGCTGACCGCCTTGGGGTCGTTGGTGCGACGCTTGGCGTCCACCAGCCGTTGATGGAGCTCGCGCACGCGCTGGTCGGACATGGCGCCCTGACCGGCCGACGGCGCGGGACGAGCGGCGGGCTGCGGACGAGCGGCGGGCTGCGGACGAGCGGCGGGCTGCGGACGAGCGGCGGGCTGCGGACGAGCGGCCGGTGCGGCGGGGCGAGGCTGCGGCGCGGCCGCGGGCGCTGGGGTACTCCGGCCACGCTTGCCGGTGGGCGCACGGGAGCGGAGCCCGGCCGGGGTCGCGTGGGCGCGGAGCCCGGAATGCCGGGGATGGCGAGGGGCGCTGCGGCGGGCCGCCGAGGGGCGGCGCGAGTGGACGTGCGTTGCGGGGTGGCGGCTGCGGCGCGGTGCGGGGTTGGGGTTGCGGCTGCGGCGCGGTGCGGGGTTGCGGCTGCGGCGCGGTGCGGGGTTGCGGCTGCGGCGCGGTGCGGGGTTGCGGCGCGGTGCGGGGTTGCGGCTGCGGCGCGGTGCGGGGTTGCGGCTGCGGCGCGGTGCGCGGCTGCGGCGCGGCGCGGGGTTGCGGCTGCGGCTGCGGCGCGGCGCGGGGTTGCGGCTGCGGCTGCGGCGCGGTGCGCGGCTGCGGCGCGGTGCGCACTGGCAGCGGCCGCGGCGTTTCCGCGTCCTGGCTGATCGTCTGCGGGGGCGCTCTCCGCGGGGGCGGCGTCACGGCGTCGAGGCCGTCGAGGTCCAAGTCCAGATCCAGTCGCCCCAGGCCCTGCTGCTGCCGGGGCGGCGGGCGCGACGCCCCCCGCGCGCTGGCGGGCTCCGCAGAGGCCGGCTTCGCCGCGATCGCCCCCAGGGCATCGTCCACGGCGCGTTTTGCCTCTTCCAGCGGATCGACGTTGCTCTCGAGCATCGCGGCGAGGTCTTCGGAGGCGGTGTCGGCGGCGCGCTTCGCCCGCTCCCGCGCTTCCGTCGCCTCTTTGCCCTTGGCCAACATGCCGAGGCGCTTGCGCGCGGCGATGGTCAGCGGCTCACCGCCGCCGAGCTTCTCCGCCTTGATCAGGTGGCGCTTGTACGTCCCATTCTCGATCTCACGGCAGATGCGCTGCCAGTACTGCTGGAACGTGTTGTAGCGCATCACGATCGTCTGCAGCTTGAAGCGCTTCGCGGTGTTGCGGAACTTCGCCCGCCGCAGCGTCCAGATGCGACGATCCACGTCCTTGCGCGCGACGGCGGGCTCGATCTTCTCGATGCCCAGGAAGTACTGCTCGTACAGGGCGCGCAGCCGCTCGAGGCGCGTCTCGAGCTCCTCGAGCTCGAAATCGATGTCGGCCTCGGAGCCTTCCATTCGAGGTCAGCTCCCTCCGAGGGGAGTGATCTGCAGATTGTCGAAGCACACGGGCACGGCCCAGTCGTTGAAACCCATGTGCTGGTGACCGGTCCCCTTCATCGGCTCGGGATCCGTGAAGCTGATGATCTCGATGTCGTCCACGAACCAGCGGATGGTCTTGCCGTCGGTACGCTCCACCTTGAAATGGTAGCTCTGGTTCGGCACCACGGGTCGAGCGTTGAGCGCGCCGTCCGGGTCGACCTTCACCTGGGGCCGGTTGGGGGCGTGCTCGTCGATGCGCGCGAGGACGTGGAACTGGTTCTTCCAGCCGCCGAAGATCACGACGTAGCTGGAAGCGTTGGTGTACGAGGTGGCGGTCGCGTAGCTGTGGCCGTCGCCCCACACTTCCACCTTCAAGTCGCCGTCCGGGGAGGCGCTGGTGGCGTCGAACTCGATGCGGGCGTTGACCGGTAGTCGGCGCTTCAGCCAAACGCCGTGGTTCTTGGCATCTTGACCGCACAGGCGGCCGTTCTGGATCCGCCACACCGGTGAGGTGCTGAGGTACTCCGGGCCGAGCTGGGCGCGATCGAAGTTGTCCACGAAGCGCTCGCTGATCACGGCCTCGAGATCCGACGCAGGACCGGGCGCCGCGCTGGCGGACGCCGCGACGCTCGCGCTGGGGGCTGGCGTCGTGCTGTGCGCAGGGCGGGGAGGCCGGGGCGGGACGGCTTTCGGCACCGGTTTGGGCGCCGGAGGAACAGCCGTGGGCGGTTGGGAGTTCTGCGTCTTGCTCGAGTCGTCGTTGGGGACGCAGGCTGCCGCCAGCGGGACCAGGGCGAGGCAGAAATAGCGGCCGATCACGAGCGCCATGCTAGCACACGTGGCCCCTGGGGCAGCGGACCCGGCCCCTGGCCTCGGCGCGATTTCCTGGGTAAAGAGGCCCCTCTTCGATGCATCCCATTCTGTTCCGAATTCCCTTCCCCGGCTGGACCATCCCGCTGTTCCCAACGCTGCTGGTGGTGGCCGCCCTCGGCGCGCTCCTCGGCTTGTTCGGCTGGCGCAAGAAGGCGGTGGACCTGCTCGTGATCGGAGCGGGCATGGCCGTGGCCGGCGGCATTGCCGCGTTCAGCTTTCGCGGCCAGGTCTACACGCTCTCGGAGCTGCCCATCTACAGCTACGGCGCGATGTTGTGTCTGTCCATCGTCGTCGGCTGGTACCTCACTCTCGGTCTCGCGCAACGTGACGGGCTGCCGCGAGAGACGATGGCCAACTGTTACTTCGTCACGGCCATCGCTGCGTTGATCGGCGCGCGTTTGCTGTACGTCGCCACCAACCCGAGCGAGTTCCAAGCTTTTCGCGATTTGTTCGCGCTACGCCGTGGCGGGCTCGTCGCCTACGGCGGCTTCCTGGGCGGCTTCCTCGGCTCTTGGTGGTTTCTGCGGCGGCACAAGATCCGTCTGCTGGCGTGGGCGGACGTGGCCGTGCCCAGCCTCGCGTCCGGTCTCGTGATCACGCGCGTTGGCTGCTACCTGTTTGGCTGCGACTTCGGCAAGCCGCTCAGCGAGAACGCTCCCGCTTGGTTGCAGAAGCTCGGCACCTTCCCGCGTTGGGCTGATGGCACGCTGCCGGAGGGGTCTGGCTCTCCGGCGTGGATCCAGCACGTGAACCAGCGGGGGCTGTCGCCGGAGGCCACGGCATCGCTGCCCGTGCACCCCACCCAGCTGTACGAGATGCTGGCCGGGGCGCTGCTCCTGGCGGTGGTGTTCTTGGTGCGCAAGAAGCAGCGCTTTCGGGGCGAGGTGTTTCTGGCCTTCACGCTGGGCTACGGCATCCTGCGGTTCCTCATCGAGATCCTGCGGGACGACATCGAGCGGGGCGAGTACGGCCCCTACATCGCGGCCTACTTGCTGATACCGGGTGCGCTCCTGGTGTTCGCGGTGGCCTACGCCTATGGTCCCGCGCGCTCCATCACCAACGTGACGGTGCGGCGCGCGACCCAGGTGCTCGCTGCGGTGCCCGCCATCGCGCTGTACTTCTTGATGAAGCCAGCCAGCTTCGCGACCTCGACGACGATCCAGCTGTCCACCTCGCAGTGGATCGCGCTGGCCACGGGCGTCGCGGCCGCCGTCGTCTGGGGCACGCTGCTCGACTCCGCCCGCAAGAATCCGGAAGCGGCCATGAGCCTGGGCGAGGGGGCGACCCTCGAGCAGGAAGATGCCGACGCTCCTGCTGCCGAAGAGGACGAGGAAGAGCGCGAGGTCGTCGTCGAGAAGAAAAAGAAAAAGAAGAAGAAGAAGCGAAAGGCGAAGAAGGCCAAGGTCGTCGAAGCCGACGCGGACGAGCCGAAGGAAGAGGAAGCGCCCGTAGCGGACGACGAGGACGAGGACGACGACCTCGCTCCCAAGCCGGCCTGAATGAGAGCGAGCGCCTGGACGGCGTTGGCCGTGGTGGCCGCCTGCACGCCCGCGCCCGCAACGAAGCCGTCCGTGGTGGCCGTGACGACGGCGGCTGCCGCGGAGGACTCCTCCAAGCTGCCGCCCTCGGTGCACCGCGATCCGGCCTCCAGCTTCGCTTGCGGCGACGAGCGCTGTCGCGTGGGCGTGGAGTCCTGCTGCCAGAGCAGCGACGAAGGGCACTGCGTGGAAAACGCGCCGCCGGATCCCCCGGACACCCCCCAACTGTGGGCTTCTCAGATCGAGCGCTGCGAGGCGGTCCCGGGCGAGGTCGCCCTGAGCGAGATCGCTCGCTGTCGGAGCTCCGCCCACTGCCCTGGCGGCGAGCTCTGCTGCAACGAGCTCTTGTACGGCGGCGCTGGAGCCGTGATGTGCAAGGCCGCAGAAGCCGGACAGCTCGCGTGCAGCTACGGGGAGGCGTGCACGGACGATCTTCCGTGCGAGGCGCCGGGCACCCGCTGCGTGCAGGGCCTGTGCAGGAAGTCCGCCACCGTGGAGTGCGGCAGTGTCGCGTGCGATCTGTCGACACACACGTGCATCAATCCGAATCCGGACATGCCCGAAGCCCCAACCTGCGAGGCCAACGATCAGGTGGCAGCATGGCGCAGCGAGGGGCGCCCCATCTTCAGTGTGGGCTGCGCGCGGCACTCCGACTGCCAGAGTGGCGAGCTGTGTCGCATCGCGCTGGGGTCGTCCTTCTGTCAAAGGGCGGACGACGGCATGAGCGGCGTGATGTGTGAAACGACGGCAGATTGTCCCAAGGACTCGTGTGCTTGGTTGAAAAGGACGGTCGTGTGCAACGTGAAGGGGACGTGGCACGGCGTGTGTGACTGCATCTGACGGCACCGCGGCGTGCCGACATGAAAATGTAGAAGGCCTCAGAGCTCGAATTGAAAGCGAGCGGGCTCTTCGCCGTGCACCTGGATCGAAAGGCGCCGGGGAGCGAGATCGCACACCGCGAAGGCCCCCGCCGGGCGCCCGGGGGCGTCGTCGTCGAGGTTTTCCGTCAGACTCTGCAGCGTGAGGTACGGAATACCGGCGATGACGTCGAGGTGGTTCCAGTGCGCGTGGCCGTTGAAGACGGCGACGACCTTGCCGCTCGCTTCCAGCACCTTGCGGAGCTCACGGCGCTCGGCGACGCGACAGATGTGCGGCGCCTTCTCGAACCAGCGGTTGCCTTCGAGCTGCATCTCGCTCGCCGGGTGATGCATCAAGATCACGACCGGCGCCGACGCCGTGCGCAGATCTTCCGCCAGCCACGTCAGCTGCTCCGGCGGTAGCCGCACGGCGACGTCTTTCGTCTCCAGGGTGTCGAGCACCACGAAGTGAACGCCGCCCTGATCGAACGCGTAATGGAGCGGCCCGGCGTGTTGCCACAAGCTTCGGAGGTCGTCGTCGCTCAGGTGGATCTGATCGTGATTGCCCGCCACGTGTACCAGCGGCGCTTGGAGCGGCGCCATCGCCGCGAGGAACTCGCGATAGCGTTCGAGATCCCGCTCGCGGGACTCGTCCTCGATCACGTCCCCGAGGTTCACCACCAGCTCCGGTCGCTCACGCTCGTTCAGCACGCGCACCACCTCCGTGGTGAGGCGGCCGGCCTCGTGGCTCAGCTTGCGCAGCTTGCCCTCGAAGCGCGCGGCAGGACCGAAGTGGATGTCCGTGACCAGAGCGAAGCGCACGATGAAGAGCGACGGTAGCTGATCTCTCCGACGGGTTTTCAGTTGGATGTTGGTGCGGCGCGATCCCCGTCGCGCCTCCCAGACGCGGCCCTCCCGACAAAATCGAAGCCTGCGGCGCGCTCGGCACTGATTAAAATCATGCGTAATTTCAGTAGGTTATGCTCCATTTTGCAGCAGCCTTGTGACTCCCTGGACCCGCTCCGTCGTCTAAATGTAGCCTTCCGCGCCGGGTGCTCGTAAGCCCAGCGCTCGCCGCACGTTAGACAGGCGTCGGCAAGAACCGAGAGAAGTAACGAGGAGCTCATGCGTAAGTTCATCCTTGGGGTCGTTGGCTGCGTCGTTCTGGTGAGCGTCGTTGGCTGCAAGAAGAAAGACGAAGATGCCCAGACGGCCGGTTACCAGCAGGGTGGCTACGGGGCGCAGCCGGGTTACCAGCAGCAGCCGGGCTACCAGCAGCAGCCGGGTTACCAGCAGCAGCCGGGCTACCAGCAGCAGCCGGGTTACCAGCAGCCGGGCACCCAGCCCACCGCGCAACCGACGACCACGGCGCAGCCGGGCATCCCCGGAATGCCCACCGCGGGCGGCACCAGTGGTGGTGGCTCCGCGCAGCAGATGGATCCGTCGCTCGGTGCGGCGGCCACTCCGATCCTGAACCAGCTCGCCACCAGCGAAGCTCCCGCCGGCGCCAAGCCGATGGGCTCCGCGTTGGTCGGCAACTTCCAGCAGGGTCAGACGCTGGAGACCCAGATCCAGCTGCAGTCCGGCAAGTGCTACACCGTCGTGGCCGCCGGCCTGCCGCCCATCAGCGAGGTCAACGTGAAGTTCCTCGCCGTCACTCCGATCCCGGGCTCGGCCATGGTGCTGGCGCAGGATCAGACGACGGGCCCGCAGGCGGTGCTGGGCAAGAAGCCCAACTGCTACAAGAACCCCGCGCCCTTCGCCCTGCCGGTGAAGATGGTGGTCGAGGTTGCGGGCGGTCAGGGCATCGCCGCCGCTCAGGTCTACGAGAAGTAAGCCACAGCGGCCCTGAACGACGCGGAGGCTTCCCGAGCGGAGGCTTCCGCGTCGTCATTTGGGAGTCGTTGCGCGACGGAACCTTGAGGTTTCGCGCGGCGCGGCGGGGTTCGCGCCGCCCCGACATGCCCTGGAACGAGGCGGAAATTTCGCTGGCCTCGACCGTGGCGGGGGGCGGCGCGATACTCGAGGCATGCGGGCGATCTTGGGCGTAGCGGCGGCGGTGTGCGTGGTGGCGGCGGTCAGCGCGTGCGGAGATTCGGGGAGCGACGGCGGCAGCGGCGGCAGCGGCGGCAGCGGCGCGGTGACCGACGGCGGATCGGGAGGTGGGGGGAACGCGAGCGGCAGCGGCGGCACGGGCAACGCGAGTGGCTCCGGCGGCGCTGCGGGCGCTGGCGGTGGCGGGAACACGGGGGGTGCGGCGGGCGGCGGTGGTGCCGGCGGCAGCGGTGGCACGGGCGGCATGCCGAGCCTCGACTGCGCGCCGCTTCCGGCGCCGACGGGGGCGACCGTCACGGTGAAGAACACGGAGGCCGGCAGCTTGCCTCAGACGGTGATGAACGCCGCTCCGGGCACGACGATCCTGCTCGAGGACGGGACCTACAAGATCACCTCCACGCTGCAGCTCGGTAAGAGCGGCGTGACGCTGCGAAGCGTGTCGAACGATGCCACCAAGGTGACCATCGACGGAACCTACACGGTGAACGAGCTGATCGCGATTTCCGCGTCGGACGTGACGGTGGCGCACGTGACCCTGACCCACGCCGTGGACCATCCCATTCACGTGTATCCGCCGGGAGCCGGCGTCGACGTGAAGAACACCCTCGTGTACGGCGTGCGCCTGATGGACAGCGGCGAGCAGTTCCTGAAGGTGAACCCCACCGCCGGGCAGACGGGCTACATCGACGAAGGCCGCGTGGAGTGCAGCGAATTCATCATGACCAACGCCGGGCGGCCTCACGTGGAGAGTTGCTGCGGTGGCTGTTACACCGGCGGTATCGACGTGCACGCGGGGTGGAAGTGGGTGGTGCGCAACAACCGCTTCGAAGGCATCTACTGCGACGGCGCCGGCTTGGCGGAGCACGCCATCCACTTCTGGAAGGGCTCCCGCGACACGCTGGTGGAAAACAACGTGATCGTGAACTGCGCCCGGGGCATCGGCTTCGGCCTGACCAACGGCACTGGGGAGCGCGTGTATCCGGACAATCCGTACGGTGGACAGAAGCTGGCGCACTACGACGGCATCATTCGCAACAACGTGATCTGGAACACGATCCCGTACTACGACACGGGCATCGAGCTGGACATCGCGAAGAAGCCCATCGTGGTGCACAACACCGTGGTGAGCTCGTCGGCGGCGAGCGGCTTCTTCTCCAGCATCGACTACCGCTACCCGGAGACGGACGCGGTGATCCAGAACAACCTGACGCGCAAGATCACCCAGCGAGACAGCGCTCAGGGCACGGTGGACCACAACCTGGAGAGCACGCCCCAGAGCTACTTCACGGATCCGAACGCGGTGGACTTCCACCTGACGGCCGGGGCAGCGAACGCCATCGACAAGGGCGTGAGCGTGCCCCAGGCCGGCGTGGACATGGACGGCGAGGCGCACGACGTGAACGCGCCGGATCTGGGGGCGGACGAGCGTCAGTGAGCGCGGGCGCGCGTCCGATACAGGATCACGAGGAACAGCGGACCGCCGACCAAGGCGGTGATGGCGCCTACCGGCGGCTCGGTGCCGAGCCACACGAAGGCGGAGCGCGCGAGCAGATCGCAGAGCACGAGCGTGATGGCGCCGAGGAACAGGGACGCGGGCACCACGACGCGGTGATCCGGCCCGAACATACGGCGCACGGCGTGAGGCACGACGAGCCCCACGAAGCCGATCAAGCCGGTGAGGCTGACCACGGCCCCGGCGATGGCTGAAGCCGCGAAGAACACGCGGCGCTCGAGGCGCGGAACCTCGACCCCGAGGTGCGCCGCGGGCTCCCGGCCGAGGGCGAGCAGATTGAGGCGGCCGGAGTCCATCACGATGAGGGCGGTGCCGAGGGCGACCCACACGGAGCACGCCACCAGTTGCGGCGTGGAGGGCACGTCCAAAAAGCCCATCAGCCAGAACAAGAGCTCTTGAGCCTTGGCGGCGCTCACCAACGTCTTGATGAACGTGATCACGCTGGCGGCGATGGCGTTCACGATCACGCCGGCCAGGATGATGGTGGTGCCGCTCACCTCGCCGCCGGCTCGGGCGATGGCGTAGACCAGGAGCGTGGCGGCGAGGCCGCCGACCAGGGCGGCGGCCGGCACCAGCGCTGCCCCGAGCAGCGTGAAGGTGCTGGCGCCCGCCACGATGGCCAGCGTCGCTCCCGCCGCTGCGCCGCCGGAGACGCCGAGCACGTAGGGATCGGCCAGCGGGTTTCGGAGCAATGCCTGGAACGCGACGCCCACCACCGCGAGGGCAGCGCCGGCGAGGGCGGCGAGGGCCACCCGCGGCACCCGTGCGGTCCACAGGATGGTGGCGTCCAGGCTCGAGGCGTCGCTCCAGGCCCGGGATAGGCTGATGGCCTGCCCGCCGAAGCTCACTGCCAGCGCCACCGTGATGACGAGCAGCACGGCGAGGAGCAGCGAGACGGAGAGCGCCTTGGGCATCAGCGCGTGGCGCGCGGGCGCGGGCTCGGGGCCTCGGTGCGCCGATTCTTGTCGAAGATGATGCGCAGGCCTTCCAGCGTGAGGTTCTCGTCCACGAGCTCGAGCGCCTTGGTGTGCTTGGCGATCAGTGGCGCGAGTCCACCCGTTGCGATCACCTGGCACTCGAAGCCGAGCTCCGCGACGATCTTCTCGATCAAGCCGTCGACCAGGGAGGCATAGCCGTTCACGATACCGGACTGGATGGCGTGGGCGGTGTTCTGGCCCACCACGCGAGGTGCCTCGGCGATTTCCACCGGGATGAGCTTTGCGGTGCTGCCGAGCAATCCATCCAGACTGACCATGATGCCCGGCACGATGATGCCGCCGAGGTATTCCGCCTTGGCGGAGACGCAGTCGAACGTCGTGGCAGTCCCGAAGTCCACGACGATGACCGCCGCTCGGAAGCGCTCGAAGGCCGCCACGGCGTTGACGATGCGGTCCGCGCCCACGTCCCGCGGGTTGTCGTACAGGACGGAGATACCCGTCTTCACGCCGGGACCGACGACCAGGGGCTCCCGCGCGAAGGCGTGGCGAATGGCGTCGCTCATCACGTCCGTGAGCGGCGGCACGACGCTGGCGACGATGGCCGCCTCCACGCGCCCGGGGGGCAACCCGTGCAAGGTCATCATCTGGTGCAAGAGCACGCCGTACTCGTCCGCGGTGCGGGTGCGCACGGTGGAGACGCGAAAGGTGCGTGTCAGCGTGGTGCCGTCGTACAGACCGAAGACGACGTTGGTGTTGCCGATGTCGACCGCCAGGAGCACGGGCGTACTGTATCACCGTCGCCGCCCGCCGGACCGGCGAGACACGGGATGTTTCCGCGGCGAACCGACATCATTGGGAGACGACGATCTTCTGGATCACGTCACCTTGCGCCACCCGGTCCCAGCCCTTTTCGGCGTGCCCAATCAACGGATAGTCGCCGTCCAGATGCGGGTAGGGGCCGAGGGTCACGAACAGCTGGCTCGATCCGGTGTCGCGGCCGGCCAGGGCCACGCCCACGGCGCCGGTGTCGAAAGGGGCCGGCGAGGTCTCGCAGCGCAGGGGTTCCTTGCCCGCACCGCCATAGCCGTCGCCTTCGGGATCTCCGAACTGCACGACGAAGCCGGGCACCACGCGGTGGATCACGATGCCGTCGTAGAAGCCGGACTTGGCGAGCTCCGCGATGCGCGTGACGGTGACGGGAGCCAGCGCGGGATCGAGAGTCAGCGACAGATCCCCGGAGTCCGTGCTGAGGCGAAGCTTGACGACGGAAGTTCGCAGCTTGGCAAGCTCCGGTGGTGGCGCGCCGGGTTTCGAAGCGTTGCACTTCTTGCTGCGATCTCCGAGCAGGCCGAGGGTCTTCTCGGCGGCGGCCCGGAGCGTGGGGTTGTCGCTTGCGCACAGCTTGTCGACATCGGGCTTGAAGCTCATCAGCTGCAGCGCGCCGACGGCGCCCAGGAGCGCTGACGTGGTCTCGATGGTGTCCGCCGGGCGCTGGGCCTCGAAGGCCGCCTTCAGGGCGCTCACGATCTTGGGGTCCGGTGCGATGGGGGGCGGGGCCTCGCCCTCGGCGGGCTCGGTCACGGGCTCCTTCGCGGCGCGAGCGGGGTAGGCCGCGATCACCTGGGCGGCGGTGGTCATGGTGCCGAGATCCTTGGCGGCCAGCGCTCGCGCCAAGATCTCGCGCGTGCCCGGCATCTCCGGATGCGATGGGAGCAGCTCCAGCGCGGCTTCGCGGACGCGAGGGTGCTCCGAGCGCGTCAGCTGCTCGAAGCGCGTAGCCCGGGCGCCTTTCAGCGGACCGCGATCGAGCACGCGGATGACCGCCAGCTGACCCGTCTCGCCGTTCTCCGTCGGGTCGCAGCTCTTGAGCTTGGAGTACAGGCTCGCGGTTCCCGCCAGCAACGCCGCTGCGGTGCAGCGCACCGTGACCAGGCGCCGCGTGAGGGTGGCGGAGGCCTTGTCCGGAATGGGCGCTTCTTGCAGTCGCTCGACGATCTCGCGCGCGCCACCGGCGAGGGGTGGCTCGAGCGCGCTCAGCGTGGTGATCAAGGGGCCCCAGGCGTCGCTGGTGAGGGATTTCTCACTGAGCGCCTCCGGGCCGGGGACCAGCTCGCCGAGGGCGCGACCGAGGGCGGCCAAACCGCCTTTGCCCAGCTTGGCCAGCTCCCGCGCAGCGTCGGCGCGTTCACTCGCGCTGAGCTTGTCGTCGCTCACCAACTTCTCGAGCACGTCGATGGCGGGATCCCCCGCACGGCCCAGGGCGCGCACCGCGAACGTCCGCTGCCGTCCCGCCTTGCCGAGCGCGCTTCGAGCCACCTCGAGCAAGCGCGCTTCTACGTTGTCGTCCACGCTCGAGAGCCGCGTGAACGCGAACAGCGCATTCACCAGGGGACGCTCCGGGTCGCTCGCCGCGTCCAGCAACGCGACCACGGACGCGTCGTTCAGCCGCTTCCTGCGCGAAGCGAGGCGGCCGAGGGCCAGCGCCGCGGCTTCCGCGCGCGGCGTGGGTCCGCTGAGCCAAGCCCGGAGCGTGGCCTCCGCTTCCGCGTTGCCACAGCGGCCGAGGGCGTCGGCGATGGCGGCCTCGGGACCGTCGATCATCTTGACGGGCGGCGGCGGCGAAGCGGCCAGCGACGCGGCCCGCGCCACCAACGCGCGGACCGTCTGCGGCTCACGCCCTTTGCAGGTGTAGCCGAGGCCGTAGGCCGCCCAGGAAATGACGACCGGATCCTCGTCGGCCAGGGCGCGGTTGAGCTTGTCGGCAGCGGCGCCGTCGGCGATGCGGGCCAGAGCGCGGGCAGCGCGGCGTCGCAGCGTCACGTCTCGGCTCGCGAGATCCGCCGGGGTGATGGCGCTGGCCGTGCGGGTCTGTTCTGCCGTCTCGATGACCCGCAGGCGCTTGTCGGGAGCGGGGCTGGCGCTCGGACTGGCGCTGGGCGCTCCGGCTTCCGGCGTGGACTTGCCCTGGCAGCCGTTGCAGCCGGAGACCAGCAGCGAAAGCAGCAGTGCGGCGCGCTTCATGGGCCCACCGCGCGATCCACCGCGGCGCTGACGGCTTCCCTCAGCGAGCGCACCAGCCATGCGGTCCCCGAAATGCTCGGCGACGGCGCCGGGATCCCTTCGGCACGGAAGCCCACGCGCTGGAAGCTCGCCAGCGCTCGCGGCAAATGCCAGTCGCAGGTGACGACGGCCACGTGCGGGTGCGCGCCCAGAAGCCGCAGCGCGTAGCGCGCGTTCTCCGTCGTGGAGAGGCTGAGGAGCTCGGGCACGATCGCGCTCTCCGGCACGCCTTGCCTCCGAAGCTCCGCCGACAGCGCTTCCGCCTCCGAGACGCCATGCCAGCGGCGTCCTCCACACACCACGATCCGGGGAGCCACGCCGCCCTTGAACGCTTCGGCGGCGGCACGCGCGCGTCGCCGCCCCGCGTCCGACGGGCGGCCATCCGCTTCAACGCGGCAACCGAGCAGCACGATGGCATCCAGCGACACCGGCGCCACCATAGCGTAGGGTTCGACCAAGGAGTAAGGGAGTGAGCGACGAAACCCTCGGCGGAAGCTGCGTCTGCGGCCGCGTGCGCTACACGGTCCGCGGACCTTTCATGGCATTTCAGTACTGTCACTGTCAGCGCTGCCGCAAGGCATCCGGGGCGGCGCACGCGGCCAACCTGTTCGTGGCCACGGAACAGCTCGCCTTCGTGGAGGGCGACGAGCACGTGCGGCGCTTCGATCTGCCGGAAGCCAAGTACTGGAGCCACTGCTTCTGCGACACATGTGGCTCGGCGCTCCCCTGGCTGTCTCGGACGGGCAAGGCGTACATCATTCCCGCGGGCACGCTGGACGGCGACCCGGGCGTGCGGCCGACCCGCAACATCTACTGCGCGTTCCAGGCGAGTTGGTACGCTCCGGCCAACGAGCTACCGCGTTTCGACGAAGCCGCCCCACGTAAATAGCTCGTAGTGCCTCCACGGTGTACGCTTCGCGGCCCATGCGGCGCGCACGCTTCGTAACCCTGGGTGCCCTCGCCGCCATTGGCGGCGCGGTAGCCGTGGGGCTGTGCTCACGAGCGCCGGAGCGGGTCAACGCGCGGCTCGGTCGTTTTCGCGGCCCTGCGCCGCTGGATCCCGCCGCGCAATGCTCGGTGCGCCCCCTCTCGATGCCAACCGGTGGCCCCGCGGTGCTGGGCTGCCGCGATGCGCGTCGAGTGGTGAGCGAGGTTCGGGCGCGTCTCGCGGCTCCCGCCGGCGAGCCCATTCCGAACGCGTTCGCCTCGGCCACTACCGGTTGGCTCGATCCCCACGGCCTGTGGTCCGCCGCGCCGGACGCGCCGGCCAAGGCGCTGATCCGCCGCCACGCGGCGGAGCTCATCGCGGAGATCGAGAAGAGCCCGCGAGATGGGAGCGACTGCACCGTCGCACGGGAGATCGGTCGCGCCACGCAACTGTGGGTGAACGACCTGCGCAAGATCTACGAGTCTGCCACCAGCGACAGCCCGAAGCGCGCCTACCCGCTGGCGACCGCTGCGGTGTTCGAAGACGATCCCGTGCAGCGCCCCGCGCGGCAGCTGGCGCGGGATCTCGGCGCCCGCGGCAAGAGCTTCCGCGCCGCCTACGGAGACGCAGAGCATGCCGCCAGCAAGGCCGAAGCGCGCTTGTTTCCCGAGTTGAGCGTGGAGCAGTGGGCCGGCGCGGTGCTGGCCGCGGCGGTGCGTGCCTACGTTCCGGCGGTGGATGCTCACGGCCAGTGGGCGCCGCTCGATGAAGAATGGTCGCTGTACGCGGCGGACTCCGCGCTGGACGTGGGTCCGCGGCTGTGGGGGCGCATGATGCGCACGGCGCTTGGCATCGTGGTGCTGGAAGATCCCACGCCTCCCTTGGAGCAGGGCGATCTAGTGCTGTCCATCGGCGGCATCGCCACGGCCGGCCTGAGCGTGGAGCAAGCCGAGCAGCTCTCACGCCTCGAGCCCGCCGGCGGCGAGACGGTGCGCGACGTCGTGGTGTTGCGCAAAGGCGAGAAGCTGCCGCGTCGCTTTCGCGTGTCCCTCGACGACGAAGCGCCGGCCGAGCCTCTGGGCGACGATTTCGAGGTGACGCGCGTGAGCTATGGCGACGGTGAGGTCGCCGTCATCGCGATGCCCGACGTGCCCGACGGTTTGGGGGAAGACCTGGGTCGCACCGTCAGCGAGCTTCGCAGCGAGAGCCCAACGCCATTGGCCATTTTGTTGGACCTGCGCGGAAACGGCGGGGGCTCCATCGACGGCGCGGCGGGCGCCATCGGCGTCTTCATCCCGGGGGCGCCCATGTTCCCGCTCCGGCGTCGCGGCGGCGCCGTCGAGGTGCAGCGTTCCCCCGCACCGTCCGGCGCGATGCGTTGGCCGGGCCCCGTCGCGACGCTCGTGGACGGCTACACGGCGAGCGCGGCGGAGATGATCGCCGGCGCGCTCGCCAGCTACCGACGCGGTGAGATGATCGGCGCTCGCACTTTCGGCAAGGGGTGCGTGCAGGAGTACTTCGACGATCGCTCCGGCGTGGGCGTGCTGCGGCTCACCACGATGCTGTTCGCGATGCCCGACGGCTCCCCGCTGCAAGGCGTGGGGCTGTTGCCGGATCTCTCGCTGGGTCTGCCCACGCCGCGGGAGCGCGAAAAGACGCTGACGGCGACGTTTCCCGCTTGGCGGGGGCCGGACATCCGCGTGGCCGGCGCCCTGGGCGGCCCAGAGTTTCCGGCGCACCATGGCCACGTGGGCGGCTGCACCGATGCCGTAGTGTGCAGCGCGCTGCGGCACTTGGGCGCCGCGCCGCCGCGCCGTAGCGCGGCGCGCGGCCACAGTCCGAAGCGCGGCGCTCGCTGAGCGCCGCGCCTCTTCGAGTCAACGCATGACGGGGATCCAGGTCACCTCGTAGGAGTCGGACCAGACCACGCCCTGGTTCTGTTGGTAGAACAGCGGCTGAGACGGCGCGACAGTGTAGGGCAAGGCCTCGGGCGCTCGGAACAGGATGCGCTCATCTGTGGCATCCCCGCTGACGTCCGCGAAGATCGGAATGTCTCCGGGTGCTCCGAAGCTCACCGACGTTGACGTGCTGTTGCCCGTCTGCAGGTACAGCTTGCCTTCGTCTGGGCGGAAGAAGGCGAGCTTGTCGCCGCCGCTGTCGTGATGAATGCGCGGAATGTCGCCCTGCTTGCCAAACGGTATGAACGCGCTGAAGTTGAGATTCGACGTCTTGGCGATTTCCCACGTTCCGCCCTTGAACGTGATCAGGTCGTCGGCGCCATCGCCATCGAGGTCACCGGTGAGGGGGGTCGAGTCGAACTCGCCCACGGGTAGCTGGGCCAGGGTAGCGCTCTGCGTCTGGTCGCGGATGTACCAACGGCCGTGGGGGAAGTAGCTGTAGCGATCGAACACCGCCAGGTTCGCCTTGCCGTCCCCATCGAAGTCGAGAGCGATCGGAATGTCTCCGAACGACCCATAGGTGATTGTGCTCGTGGAACCATTCTGGAGGTTCTTGATCAGCCACTGAGTCGTGCTCGGGCGGTACACCACGAGCTCGGCGCGGGAATCTCCAACGATGTCCGCGGGACACGGAATGTCGCCGTCCTGTCCCCACTGGAAGAGATCCTCACCACCACCGGAGTAGCGGATCTTCCACAGCCCGCCAAAGCCGCGGGAGGTGCGGTAGAGCGCGAAGTCCGCCTTGCCGTCGCCGTCGAAGTCCGACGAGCGCCCGCAGAAGTGGCGCGCGTTGATGACCTCGCCGAGCTCCATCAAGTCCGGCCGCGCGACGCGCGTGCGTTTGATGTAGGTCGTGCCGATGCCGTTTGGGTTCTGAGAGAGCAACGACGGCTCGAGGCGGATGTCTCGGATCGTGCTGTGTCGCCTCAACATGCGCCGCAGTTCCTTGGGCGTGAAGGCGCCGCCGTGGTTGTTGAACAGGATGCCCTCTAGGGCCACCATTGCACCGGTGACGATTGGCCCTGCCCCAGACGTTCCGCCGAAGGTGGAAGTGTAGAAGGTGTCTTCGGCGTTGGCGCTGTTGTAGAAGTCGCCGTACCCGGTGGTGACGATCTGCGAGTCGCCCTGTGCTTGCGCGTCGAAGCGGCTGCCGTAGGTCGAGAAGAACGCCCAGTAGGACGCCGGCACGTTGGCGCCTCCCGCTCCAACGAATACGGCGCCGGAGTCTTGGGCATTGACGCTCGCATTGACGTTGACCTCGTCATACATGGCGAACGCGCCCAGGAAGCCGGGCAGGTCGAGGTTGCAGCCGCCGTTGCCCCCAGTGGCGATCACGTGGCGCCCGTTTGCCGTGGCGAGCTTGACCGCGTCTTTGACCGCGGGGTCGTGCTCGGCGGGAACGAAGTCGGGCAGGGACGCCTGATTGTAGTCGGATGCCGCGATGTTGTCGCCGTTGCAGTCGAAACCGGCGAAGGTCTGCATCTCGATCAGGATCGCGCCGCCCGGCCAGAGATTGGCCGAGGCATTACTGACCGCAGCGGGACGATTGGGGCCGGTGGTCGGGAACTCGGTCGATAGGCGAACTTCGGCTTCCGATGTCAATCCGGTCACGCCGAAGCCGTTGTCTGCCGCGCTCAGAATGCCAGTGACGGCGGTGCCGTGATTGCGGAAGTCCGTGATGTTGATGCTGGAATGTGGAGTGCCGCTCACGAGGTTGCTGCTGCTGAGCGACGTGAGGTCTTGATGCGTGGTACGCCACGCGTACTCGACGTCGCCATAGCCCGTGTTGGTCGCGTATGCGCCGAAGTAGGTCGCCTGCGCGTCGATGGCGTTGATGCCCCGGGGCCAATCTTGCGCGTAGTGCTGTAAAGGCGAGTAGTCTCCCGGGGGCGCCGGCGGCGGGGTCGGAATGCCGGGCGGATCGATCGAGCGTTGCACCTGAGGGTCGATGCCCTTCTCGAGCTTGGCGACACGATCTGCATCGGGTACCGGGGCGTGTCGCGCCGCCTTCTGCAGGATCTCAGTAGCCTTTTGCCCTGCTTTCCCGAGCTCGGCAGACACGGGCAAGAAGCAGGGATAGGCGAGCTCCACGAGCGGGTTCTTGTTCAGCTCGTCGAGCAGCTGCGACATGTGCTCCGCATCCTTGGGCTCGACATAGGAGTAGAACCAGAGGTTGAGATCCGGAACGTCGCGGCCGGTCCTTGCTTGGCCCTCCGCGCGCGCCTTCTCCAGGTACTTCTCGCTGAGCTCGTGCATACGCACGCTGACCTTGTGGTCGTACTTGTCCAGCGTGGCGCGGACGGCATCGAGGGCCTTGAAGGCCGGCTCTCCCTCGACCTTGTCCTTCTCGATGGTGAGCTTCCCGCCACGAGAGCGCACGCCGGAACCGACCTTGAACTTGATCTGGATGCGGTTGTCCATCGCATCTCGGGCAAGCTCCTCGGGACCGAACGTCCGCTTGCGGAAGGAATGGCTGGCCCATGGCAAGAGGCCGGTCTTGGGATCGGGCTCGTCGAAGCCGCTGGCGCCAACCACGGGCGTGGACTGCGCCGCAATGTCATCTGGATCGCTGGAGCGGTCCCCCGAGCAGCCGGAAAGGGATGCGGCGAAGCTCAACGCTGAGAAGAGTGCGAATTTACGAAGAAGTGTCACGAGAACTGTCCTCCTTTGAGTGAGGCCGCCGTTTAGCAATCCGCGTACCCACTCTCAGAGGGCGCTTTCCTGCGAGTTTCCGACCCAGCGTGGGTGTTCGCGAACGTGTGCGTCGTGTGCGCGCACTGCGCAGTGGGAGCCGTCGTGCGTTCGTGTGCGGCGCACGTGCGCCGCACGGATCTCAGCAGGGAAACCGCGGGGAATTTCCATGGAAGGGCAGCGGCACGGGGGTTGCTGAGGGGACCGCCACCCCATGAAACCGTCCGACAAGAAGCCCGGGCTCGGCCCCACGACCTTCCGCATCAACCGCCGCGACTTCATGAAGCTGTCCGGCATCGGCGTTGGCGCTGCGCTCAGCCCCGGACTGGTGGGTTGCGCGACGGAAGTCGGCCCGACCCTCAAGTCCGGCTCGCTGGGGCGCGTGTTCGCGATCAGCGCCAAGCGCCCTCAGGACTTCCTCGAGCTGCGGTTCGAGTTCATCGGGCTGAAGCTCGATACCGCGAAGGAGAACCTGGTCAAGAACGGCGACGGACCGTTCGCGATCATCGTGCACTTCCCCTCTCAGCACATCCAAGAAGAGACCATCTTCGAGGAGCAGCCGCTGCCCGCGTACTACCCGCCGGTGGTTCAGACGGTGCTGAGCGGGCCGAGCCGCGTGGTTTTCACCGTCCCGGAGAACTTCACCCCGATCCCCTACAACTTGGACGGTCTGCTCACGGCGCTCAAGGATTTGCGCTTGAGTGTGGCAGCGACGGCGCTGCCCAAGGATCCGAACGCAGCGCCCTTGGGTGATGGCAGTGGTCTGGTCCTCACCTCTCAGCAGCAGTCCCAGCAGCTCAGCACGTCGACGCAACTCTCGCTCAGTAGAATGGGCACGAGCAGTGGTGTTTCCGTTGGATACGCCGCGGCCGGTTCCGAGCCCAGCATCAGCGTCAACCCAGGGCCGCCGGTTGCCCCGGAGCACACCGAAACCGCCATCGAGCTGCCCTATCGGCTGATCCTGTCACCGAACTCGCATTCGGGTTTCACACACGCCGGATCGCCGGTGCAGTCCGGCAATCGTGTCGAGCTGTGGCATTCGCGGCTCGCGGTGTTCGACGGAGGATCGCTCCACGAAGGTTCGTCGTACTACCGCACGCTGCGCGCCATCTGGACGCGGGACAACGACAACCACGCCAACAACCCCTCCAACATCACCTTCGACGAGGCGCTGGACTTCGGTACGCGCCAGCACCTCGTCAATCAGCAAGCGAACTACACGGCGCTGATCAAGCCGCGGCCCGTCGACGCCAAGCAGCTGATGCTCACCAGCCTGGGTGGCTATCTGGACGTGCGCGGTGAGTGGGAAGACGACCAGCTGGTTTCGCTCTGGGAGCACAAGACGGCTCTCGGTCGCGACAACTTCGTCAAGGTTGCCTACAACGGTTACCTGTACCCCTGCGGTCACCGCGCCACTCTCGTGGTGATCACCGAGCGCAAGCTCAAGCACCCCGACCAGCCGCACACGGCGTACCTCTACAAGCGCTGCTACATCGTGTGCAAGGAACCGATTCGGCACTACCCGGGGGAGTGTCGCGACATTCCCTTCGAGTTCTTGCACGTTCGTCAGCTGGTCACGCCGCCCCTCGACGAGTGCCGCGTCTTCGACAAGCCCAAGCAAGGGGAGACGTTGCCCACGCCGCTCCCACTGCTGGTCAAGGTGGACGGCAAGCCCTACCGCTTTCCCGTCGAGGTGTTGGACCGAAACGAGCACCGCCACTTCTTCGGCATGCCCATGATGTGGATCCCGCTCGACAGCGGCACGGGCTACGCCATCGAGGCTGACGGCAGCAACTGGAACGCCGCCCACATCTACGCGAACGAGAAGTACGGCGGCGAGTCCTTCAACACCGTCGACATCAAGGGCCAGCGCTTCGGATACGCACCCGAAGAGGAAGTGGACGACACCGTCTTCGAGACGCGATCGATGACCTTCAAGGCCGTGTCCGACGGGAGCAACGGCCACAAGCCCGGGTTCGGTCCCGGCCTGGTGCAGGCGACGGTGCAAGTCGAAGCGGTGCGGAGCTTGGGGGGCGCCGGCGGTCTCGCGGACGTCGTCTACGCGGCGCCGTACTTGAGCCAGGCCTTCACCGGCAGCAATGCGCAAGGCCAAGTGCTCTTGGAAGCCACGCCACCGGTGGATCTGTCCTTCTCCGGCAACAGCAAGAACAGCGGCGGCTTCATCCAGCCCGGCATCAAGATCACTGGGCTATCGCGCACCAAGGGCCCCATCGGCGGCGACGTCAATGCCTTTGCCGCTGGGCAGTTCAATGCCTCGTCGTTCTTCGATCAGATCGACGCTTACCTCTTCGGCTGCGTTTCGCTGAAGGACATCGTCGCGAGCACTGGCCTCGAAGGCGCACCGACGTTTGCTACGCAAGCGCTCGACGTGGTGGGCAGCGTCGTCCGGGACGCCAAACAGCTCGTTCAGTTGGCTGGTGTGCTGCCTATCTCACCGCCGCCAGTTCTGACGACGATCGCCAGCGGTGCCGACGCGTTCACCAGCATCAACCCGTCGCAGCTGACGCCGTTCTTCGATGACGTCGACACCCTGTCGCTGGGCGGATCGACCGATGGCGATGTCCGCTTGCTCAAGCGAGTGACGGCCGACTTCCAACGCACGATCACTGACCCTGGCTTCAATGCGGCGCTCCAAGCGTTCAAGAACGCCCAGGAGCTCGCCAAGAACCAGACCGTGCGGCTGGAGTGGCGCCCCGAGCTGAAGGGCGACCCGTTCGGGTTCTTCGAGCCCCACCAGCCGATGCGCCTGTCCGTGGAGGCACGTGCCAAGGACCTGCCCGGAAAGCCAGCGGGCGTGGATCTGATCGCGGCGATTCCGGACTTCAACCTGAACCTGCTCGGGAACCAGGCCACCTTCATGGTGCTCGAGTTCGACAGGCTCCAGTTCCGCGTGGTCAACGGCAAGAAGCCCGAGATCGACGTGATCTTCAAGAACATCGCTTTCGATGGCGTGCTGGCCTTCGTTCGGAAGCTGTCGGAGATCATTCCTCTGGAAGGCTTCAGTGATCCGCCGAACGTGGACGTCACCGAAGAAGGCCTGAAGGCCATGTTCACGCTGCCGCTGCCCAACTTGGCGGTGGGTATGTTCAGCCTGGAGAACATGGCGCTCTCGGCGGGGTTCCACATTCCTTTCTTCGGGCCGCCGATGACCGTGAACTTCGGCTTCTGCAGCCGAGAGTCACCCTTCCGTTTGACGGTCGCCATGCTCGGCGGCGGCGGCTTCTTCGGGCTGACCTGCTCACCCAACGGCATGGAGCTCCTGGAAGCGAGTCTCGAGTTCGGCGCCTCGCTGTCCGTCGACTTCGGGGTCGCCAGCGGCAGCATCTCGATCATGGCCGGCATCTACTTCGCGATGGGCCCGAAGACGGCCGAGCTCACCGGCTATCTGCGTGCCCGCGGTGAAGTGGACGTGCTGGGCCTCATCAGCGCGTCCATCGAGCTCTACATGGAGCTCAAGTACGAGTTTTCGTCGCACAAGGTCACGGGCAAGGCGTCGATTGAAATCGAGGTCTCCGTGCTGTGCTTCAGCGGGACCGTGAAGATCAAGGCCGAGCGCAAGTTCGCCGGCGACAACGAAGACCCGACGTTGGCCGAGCTGATGGCGCCGATCGGCAACTACCACCCCTTCACCGAATACCTGAACGCTTTTGCGGCCTAGTCGCTAGAGGAACAAATGGCGATAAAACCCACAGTTATCTGGACCGTTCTCCCCAAGTACGCCGAGGGGACCAAGCTGGTCTTCTCCGTGTTCGCGTCCTTTCGCTTGGGTGCGGGCGGAAATCTGCTCAGCGACTACAGCTTGGACAACTGGCCCAGTCGCGTGCTGCACCTGGCAGCGACGAGCGGGATCTCGGCGCACTTCGACGCTCTGGGGGCATCCGTGCCCGTCTCCATCGACACCAGCCCGCTGCGCCCGGACATCTGGAACGAGCTGTTCAAGCCGAACACCTTGGTGCACCCGTTTCAGTTCGAGGACAACAGCATCCGCCCACTGTTTTGCTATCCGGCGCATCAACTGCACGAGTACATCGAGCAGCTGTACACCACGATCGGCAACATGAGCCCGAGCCAGTTCCCCGACCTGAACGCGCCCGGGCCGCTTCGCACCATGGTGGACTCGGTGGGGCACGTTCGGAACTCCGCCTACGACATCACCAAGCTGAACAAGTGGCGGCCGGGCCCGCATCCCGACGCCGAAGCCGAAGGGTACTATCAGAACCTGTCTTCGGCGGCACCGCTGCCCGCGTTCTACAACGCCTGGCGGTTCTATCACCGCACGCCGCCGGAGAAGTACGTCTCGCAGCGCAATCCGGTGAACCCGGCGGATGTGCCGCCGCCGATCAAGCCGCCCAGCTTCGACTTCCACGAAGTGATCGCGGCGCTGGGAGATCATCCCCAGCTCATGCGCATGCTCGGCGTGGCCATCGATTGCAGCATCGATCTGGCGGCGCACGGCCTCTCGCCCTACTCCACTGATCGCCTGCGGGTGAAGGTCGGCTGGGCGGACAATGCCATTTTCGACCAGACACCGTGGACTCAATACGTGATCGATGCGGCCGGCTTCCGGGCGCAGGAGCGCAAGGGCACGGATCAAGCCCAAGGTGTGCTCTTGCTCGGCAACGAGGACTTCTTTCAAGTCGCCCAGATGGACGTCGACGGTAGCGTGCTGAAGACCATGGACTTCGCGTCCAACATGAAGATCTTGCTGAAGAAGAACGGCAGTAGCTCGAAACCCAATCCGCAGAGCCTGCCCGCCAAGCAGAATGGCGGCATCACCGTACTGCGCAAGAACCGCGACACGGCACTGACCGGCGCGTTCCAGAACCAGAAGGCGATCGACGGCAACCTCGCGGGCGAGACCGTCTTCAGCAACGACGTCACGCGAGGCTACCGCGTGGACATGAAGGTCGATGGTCGCTGGCACTCCCTCAGTGCACGCCAGGGCGCCTTCAACATCGGTTCTCTTGGGACGGTCAAGGCCGAGCCCGACGAGGGCTACATCAAGGCGGCTTCCGCCACCAGTGTGCCCGACTCCGGCAATACCAATCCTCCCGACATGTACATGCACGAGTCGGTATTTGGCTGGGAGAACTGGAGTCTCGTCGTGCCACGTCCCGGCAACAGCATCTCCTTCGATCGCGACGATACGAAGATGACGCAGACCCTCGCGATTCGCAAAGAACCGAACCTTCCGCCTTCGGAGTTTCCCCTGCAGCCGCAGATGGCGGCCGTGCCCGGCAGCTTGCCGCGTCTCCGCTTCGGCAAGAAGTACGAGGTGCGCGCTCGCGTGGTGGACATGGCGGGCAACAGCTTGCCGAACATGGACGGCGACTTCGGGGTGAACTGGGGACAGACCAAGGCCTTCGAGTACCTCCGTTATGATCCACTGTCTCCTCCGGTGCTCGTCATGCGCCAGCCGATCGGTTTGGCAGAGTCGGTCGAGCACCTGGTGATCCGCACCAAGGTCAATTCATCGCTTCCCAGTGCGTTCGACAGCCAGTTCAACGGCGAGTGCCTGCGCTTCGTGGCCGCCCCGAAGTCATCGCAGTGGATGGCGGAGGTTCACGGCGCCTTCGATCCGCTCTTCAACGACCCGTTGAAGGCCTACGCGGTGGCGGCGAAGGAAGCGGGAACGTTCAACGATCCAACCCTGCCGGGTGTCGCCTTGATCGACATCGACGGCAACAAGCTGGCGTTCCCGAGCACCTTCAAGCGGGGCGACCCGCTGCCCAAGTCGACGTATTCGATCCAGACGGTGAGCACCCTCGATCTGCCCTACTTGCCCGATCCCCTGGCCATCGGCTGGGTGATCCAAGGCTTCCCGGGTCAACCCATGATCGAGCAGCTGTTCGACGGCCTGAAGGACTGGCCCAACTACAAGCCCTTCTCCCTCGAGCTCCGTTCGGGCAGCTCGGAGAGCTGGGCTAGCAGCATCTTCAAGACGGAAGTGAAGATCCCGAAGGGCACGCGAGTCACCGTCAAGATGAGCTCGGCCATCGCCAAGGAGAGCCTGCCGCTCCTGGCTCGCTATCAGAAGTTCAGCCCCGCCATGCAGAGCACGGTGCAGAACAATCTGAACCAACACTGGATGATCACGCCCTGGCGCGAGGTGACCTTCGTGCATGCGGTGGAGAAGCCGCTGGCGGCGCCGGTGATCTACCCGAAGATGGCGGCGTATCGCATGCCGGGGGACAACTTCGTGGAGCTCGATGGGGTGTTCCAGACCGCGCACCCGCAGTCGACCGGATCCATCGAGATGCTGGCCAACTGGGTGGAGTACGAGGACCGGCTGACCGACCCTGCGCCCGCGCAGGAACCCCGCAATGCCTCCGTGTTCACCCGCGAGGTCGGCTACGACGAGGGCAACGCGTTCTTCCCCAAGGGCACCAACGACGAACGCCCGCGCCAGGAGTTCGGAGATACGAAGCATCGCGTCATCGACTACACCCCCCGCGCGACCACTCGCTATCGCGAGTACTTCAGCCCCGAGCTCTACAATCAGATCGATCTGATCACCGAGTCCGGCGCGCCCCTGGTCCGGAACATCCCGAGCTCGGCCCGGCCGGACGTGCCCGAGGTGCTGTACGTGATTCCGACCTTTCGCTGGGAAGACACCAGCCACGGTCGCAAGCGCATTGGTCGAGGCTTGCGCATCTACTTGGACCGCCCCTGGTGGTCGTCGGGTGAAGGTGAGCTTCTGGCTGCCATCCTTCCGCGAGACAACGCTCCGGACGACAAGCTGCGGCGCTACATCTCCGAATGGGGCCGCGATCCGTCGTTTCACGGCAGCACTCCCAATGCGGAGGTCACCGCGGCGGACTTCATTCCCGTCTCCGGCGATCCGGAAGATCAGGTCATCACCAATAGTGCGCCGCTCCAGCTCGAGGAGCTCATGCCTGCAGCCGCCAACGCCTATGAAGCGAAGTACGAGGTGAACGTGGCGGCCTTCGCGCCGCGCTACAACGCCGACCGAAGGCTGCACTACGTCGACATCGAAATGGACGCCAAGGGTGCATACTTCCCCTTCGTGCGCTTGGCCCTCGCGCGGTACCAGCCGGACTCGCTTCCCCACCTGCACCTCTCCAAGGTCGTCCGCACCGAGTTCTCCCAGTTGGTGGCGGACCGGACAGCGACCCTGACGTACAAGAGCAACGCGGTGAAGGTGCTGCTCTCGGGTGTTGCTCCGCGCAGCGAGCTCGGCGACAGGATCGCGCCCATCGCCGCGCTCGGCAGCGGCGGCACCGGCACAGGCGGAGGCGGGGGCGGGGGCGGTGAACCCAGCCTTCAGGCGTTGGTGCCGAGCCTTGCCGCGGGCTCCGGCCGCTTGGTGGAAGCGAGCATCGAGCGCCGCGACTCGCCTTCAGAGGACTTCGGTTGGGTGCGCGTCGGCAACGTCGTCTCGCTGCCCTCGTTCGTGGAAGCCAACTCCACCGACGACGTCGTGTACTGGGGCGGGGAGCTGCCGCTGCCCACCACCTACCTGGACAAGGAGCACCGCTTGGTGATTCAAGAGTACGAGCTCTACGAAACGGATTCGCAGACGGCCGAGACCGTTCCAGTCATGAGCCCCGTCCCGCTGCGAAAGCGCCCCGTGTACACCGACATCTTTCCCCTCACCGTGTGAGCTCGTAGGAGAACCGAACCATGGCCGCAGGTCCCTGGCAGATTGCCATCGTCGTTTTGATACTGCTGGTGCTTTTCGGCGCTGGCCGCATCGCTTCCCTGGGTAAAGGCCTGGGCGAAGGGATCTCCAACTTCAAGAAGGGTCTCAAGGGCATCGAGGGCGAGCTCGAGGAAGTCGAAACCAAGAAGGTGCGCGGCAAACGCCGCAAGTCCGCGGCCGTGTGAAACAGCTGTCCATCAGCGCGAGGCCGATGCGACACTCGCGTTGATGGAAATGTTCTTGGAGTGCGGTTGGCCGGCGTGGGCGGTCTTGCTGCTCGGACTCGTCTCTTTCGCGTTCAGCCTGGTCGCTTTGCTGCTCTCCTTCACGAAGAACCGCTTCGCCTTGGTGCTGGCCGTGCTCGCCTTCGGTATCACCCTGACGCCCGCGGCAACCGGTGTGGTCGGCACCTACCTGGGGCGTAGCAAGGTGGACTCCGTCCTGGGCGTCGTGACGGCAGACCAGCGTGAGCGTCTCAAAGCGGTGGGCTACGCCGAAGCCGCACAATGCACCAAGCTGGGCCTCGGCTTCGGAGCACTACCCATGGTGCTCGGTCTCGCGGCCGTCGGGGTCGCCTTCGCGCGACGACCTCAGGGCGCCTCCTGACACGGCCTGCCGCCGGGCGCGTAGGTGCCTTGGAGGGAGTGGACATACTCGGCGACGTCCTCGAGCTCCTGTTCACGAAGCTGGACGCGCCACGAAACCATGCCCCTGGTCGGCACGCCCTCGGTGATGGTCTGCAAAATGCTCTGGCGGTCGCGGCCGTGGAGAAAGCAGTCGTCCGTCAGGTTGGGACCAATGCGCCCTTGGGCGTGCTCGCCGTGGCATGGCGTGCAGCGCTTCTGGAAGATTGCCTGGCCTCGCGTGACGTCGCCCATGGTGCGCGCCGCCGGCGGCGG
The DNA here is from genome assembly GCA_020633235.1 of Polyangiaceae bacterium. Lineage (NCBI taxonomy): Bacteria > Pseudomonadati > Myxococcota > Polyangiales > Polyangiaceae > Polyangiaceae bacterium. Next base: position 50,583 of record JACKEA010000011.1, read on the forward strand.
CGTGGGATCGCTTTCCATCGCGCTCGCGGTCGGGACCGCCACCACGGGCGGGGTCGTTGGTGTGGAGGCGGCACCCCCGCAGGCGATGACCGGAGCGGCTAGCAGGGCGACCCAGCGCATGGCAGCAGGCTAGCAAATACCGAGCTTTTTCCGGGAATTCGCCGACTTCCGGGCTGGTATCCGTCGCCGGCTCCTGCTACAGCCTGCACTGAGCCTACTCGCTTTCTCCCGGCCTCCAGGGCCGAGCGTTCCACCGTTTTCATGACAGATCCGACGTCGTCTCGGCCGTCCGCAGGCAAAGCCGCGGATGCCGACGCTCCCGTTCCGCGAGCCAATCGCCGTCGGAGGCGTCCGCGCGCCGACTCAACGCATCGCGTCAAGTACACGGTGGAGGACATGCCGCCGGAGGGGCTGCCGGAGGACGCGCCGCCCAAGCCCGTGAAGCACACCGTCGAGCCCAAGGTCTACGACGTGGAGCTGGACGAAGAACGACTCGACTCCGACGCCGCCAAGGTCGTGCGGCGTCTCGTGCGCAATGGCTACGAAGGCTATCTGGTCGGCGGGTGCGTTCGGGATCTGCTGGTCGGTCGCCGCCCCAAGGATTTCGACGTGGCCACCAGCGCTCGTCCGGACGACGTGCGCCGCCTGTTTCGCAACTCGCGCATCATCGGCCGGCGTTTTCGTTTGGTGCACGTGCTCTATGGCGGCGGCAAGGTGATCGAGACCGCGACGTTCCGTCGAAACCCGCAAGAGGACGAAGAGCAGCGCGACAGCGAAGATCTCCTGATCCGCAACGACAACGTATTCGGCGAAGCCCACGAAGATGCGTTGCGCCGCGACTTCACCATCAACGCGTTGTTCTACGACGTGGATCGCCGTCAGGTCCTCGACTGGGTGGGCGGCATGCCGGACATCGAGCGTCGCGTGGTGCACACCATCGGCGACCCGACCGTGCGCTTCATGGAAGATCCGGTTCGCATCCTGCGGGCCATCAAGTTCTCGGCGCGGCTCGACTTCGGCATCTCCCCCGAGGTGTACGACGCCATCGTTCACTGCCGCGGCTCTCTCGCCATGGCGGCGCGCCCTCGCCTGTTCGAGGAAGTGCTGCGTCTGATGCGCGGGGGCGCTGCGCACCGGTCGCTGTGGCTGTGCTGGGAAACCGGTGTGCTGGACGTGCTGCTGCCGGAGCTCTCGGCGTACCTCTCGGATCTCGAGCACGAGGACGGCGAGATTTGGCGGCTGTTCACCGAGGTGGATCGCCTCACGGCAGAGCGGGGGGAGCCTCTGGACGACGTGGTGCTGGTCACCGTGCTCTTGCTCGGCCCCATGCGTGAAGCCTGCGTCGGCGTGAAGGATCGCGTGCAGGCCGCCTACGACTTCTTCGAGCCGGTGGTGGATCGTCTGAACGTGCCGCGCAGGATTGCGGATGCGGTGCGACGGCTGGTGGCCATGCTGCCGCGTCTGGAGGCCGGCCGCGCGGGGCGCTTCACGCGCGCACCTCTCTACCCCTTCGCTCTCGAAGTGCTGGAGATGCTCTCCGCTGCGCGCGGACATGCGCCGCCGGCGGAGCTGCCGGCTCCCGACAAGAGCAAGTCCAGCACCGAGCGCGCGCCGCGTCGCCGTCGTCGCCGCCGACCTCGGCGCGGGGAGCCTTCGTGACCGCTGCCGCGCGCAAGGAAGCCAAGGATCCAGTAGCGCACGCTCGACGCACTCTGCTCGAGGGCGTGGGTCGCGAGGTCGCGGCTTCTTTCCCAGGCATCACGCGCCTGGGCGGGCAGATCGTCGCCGCGCTGTACCTCGCCGGCGAGCCCCGCAGCATGGATCAACTGAGCGCCGAGCTCGGCCGCGCCAAGAGCAACGTGTTCGGCAACCTGCGGGCGTTGGAAGCCGCGCAGATCGTCGAGCGCCGCCGAGAGCCCGGCATTCGCCACGATACCTTCGCCCTCCGCGGCGCTTATCCCGACGTGATCGTGGGGGCGTACATCTCGCGGCTGCGTCAGGTCGTGGGTGACAAGCGCGCGCTGGTCGAGCGCAGCCTGGAGCTCTTGGGTGACGCCACGGGACCCGAGGCGGACGTGCTGCGTGAGCGTCTGGACGAGCTCGGGCGTAAGTATGCGCTGTTCGGCGAGGTCTTCGACAAGCTGCTTCCCGGATTGGAAGGGCCCATCGACTTGGAACGACTCGTGCGCAAGATCCCGCGCGACGTGATCAAGAGCCTCGCCGGATTGGTGCAAAGTGCCGTGAGCCTCGGCAAGCGCTTGCGTCCGCGCTGATTCCGCGGCGGACCGACATCCAGAAGAAACCGATCACGGATTTCATTTTGGTCGATGCGCCGCGGTAACACCGCGGACGTCAACGCGCGACGCGATAGATGGCGCCTTGAGTGGGCGCATTGCTGCCGGACAGCAGCCAGTAGACGTGGGTGGCGTCCATTGCGAGCGATTCGGGATTGCCGAGTCCCGTGCCCAGCGACACGTCGGGACCAACGGTCGTCCCCTGCACCGTGGCCACCCATACCGAGCCATCGCCGAAGGTGGGCCACGTGCCGCGGTTCGCCCAATAGACCTTGCCATCGGCGTAGAGGACGGCGCTGGTCACCAACTGGTCCTTCGCAATGGTCAGCGGCGAGCCGCCAGCTTTGGGCACGCGGTAGACTTTGCCGACGCCCCAGCCGATGTTGTCGAAGTCCGCGAAGAACGCATGGGTATCCGTCACATCGAGAGCGATGGCGCCGGGGTTCGGCGAACCGATGGCCTGCGGTGTATGGGGTGCGGCTTTCGGCACGCGGTAGATCGCGATCGACTTGGCGCCGGCGAGGTAGATGTAAGCGGCATCGAGGCGCACGGTGAGCGGACACAGCGTGATGTCGACCAACTTGGCCACTCCGGTGCCGTCCAGGTTCGCGCGGTAGAGCTCACCGCTGGAAGCCGAGGCACACGTCGCCCAGTACACGCCACTCGCGTCCACGTTGAAGGAATCGGTGGGCGCTCCAATCTTGACGATGCTCTTTGGGGCGCCGCCGGCCTCTGGGGCGCGGAAGATCTCGTCGCCCTTGTTCACGAAGGCATACACGTAGCTGCCTTCCGTGTAGACCTCCCAGACGTCGACCCCGACATGCTCGTTCGTGGTGCTCTTGGTCGTGCGATCGTATCTGTACAGATCGCCCGTGAGGCTGTTGCCCCAGAAGATGGCCGACGTCGTGGGCGTCACGCTGACGGAACCGTGGATCGCCGTCGTCACCAGCTCGGGTTGGCACTGTCCGCCGGCGCAACTGGCGCCGAGGCAGGAGTGACCGCAGCTGCCGCAGTTGTCCGGGTCGGTATCGACGTTGGCGGTGCAGCCGCCGCTGCCCGCGGCGCCCGCGCTGCCCCCCATGCCCGCGAGGCCACCGCCGCCCGAAGCTCCGCCGCCACCCGCCAGCCCGCCGCCGCCTGCGCCGCCGCCGCTCCCGGCCACGCCAGCGCCGCCCCCCGTTGCGCCGTTACCCGCTGCCCCGCCGGAGGTACCGCTGTCGGTCTTGTCTTCCAGCGTGGCGTCGTCGATGCCGAACAGGGCGTTGCAGCCCAGCGCACCACTCAGCAGTAGGGCCGGGAGTATTTCGCGACGTCGGGGCATCGAGGTTCAGGGTAGCCCAATTGCGGCTCAGAATCTGGCGCCGCCGAGAAGTCCCGCATGCCTCGGACCGCCGGTGGGGCTGAGCCACCAGCTGGCCGTGGGCTCCCGCGGAGCGGTCAAGAACATCACGGCGCCGCCGACCGTGGCGACCGCGCCAACACTCATGAAGACGGTAGCCAGATTGCCGGAGCTCCGTGCGTCGTCGCGCAAGCTCTTCCCGGTGCTGTCACACACGTCCCCACGGCAGTAGGCGGACGAGTCGTCGTTCTTGGAGATGGCACGTCCCAAGAACACCCCGCCAACGCCCAGTGCCACGACCCCGCTCCCGCCCACGACCACACCCCACAAGCGCTGTGTGTCGCCTCGGCCGGTGTCCCGGGCGGGGCTCGGGCGCTCGGGACTCGGCGCGGGCGCCGGCGGTGCTGGCTTCACCGCAGCCGGAGCGGGCTCCTCGGGGGCTCGGGGTTGGACGACCTCGACGGGAGGCGCCTCGCCGACGGCGGGCACGACCACCCGAAGGGTCTTGCCCGCTATCGCGATGATCCGTTGCTCTGAGCCCTGGCGTCCGGGAGCCGATGCGACCAACTGATGCTCCCCGGGGTCTACGGGGATGGGCTTGTCCCACAAGCGGCGAGGGATTTCTTCTTCGTCCCTCCGGATCGTCAGATCGTCCGGACGATCGCTCGGCTCCACGACGACGTAGGCCAAGCGGGACGTGAGCGCGTCAGCCTTCTTGCGGGCGAAGGCTTCGCGCTCGGCTTGTTGTTGCGTGCGCGCCAGGGCGGCAGCGCGCTTGTAGGTGACCCACGCGCTGGCAGTGCGGTTCAGCTTCTCGTAACAGGTTGCCAAGTTGAGCAACGTGCCAACCGCCGCGTCGGTGGCTTGGCTGTCTTCGAACTTCTCGCAGGCCACGGAGTAGTCGCCGCGCTGCATGGCCTCTCGACCCTGCACGAACAATGCTTCGGCGGTTGCCTTCTGTGAGGCAGTGTCGTCGGCGCTCGCCCCGCTAGCCATGACCAGCGTGGCCAGCAGCGAGACGACCGCCAGGTAGCGTCGAAAGCTATTCACGGTCCATCAATAGCGGGTTTTCCGTGCCGCTGCGCTTGGTGGGCGGCGTGGGTTCCTTCGGCTGCTCGGGGCGCTGGCGGATCACGGTGCGGGGAGTTGGCTCGGGTTCCGTGCTGGCCATGGGCGGCGCGGGCTTCGTGGTTGAATGCTCCGAGGATGGCTTGCGGGAGAGCGCGTCGAGGAACGCTTGGTACGCCTGGCGTTCCGGCTGCAACCCGGTGGTGAGCAAGGCCGGAGCTTCTCCACCGAGCAAGAACAGCGTCCCCGCCAAGGGCACCACCGCGGCCAGCGCGGCCCACCACAGCCGCCGCCGGGACCGGGGCCGTACCGGCTCCTCGTGCGAGAGCCCGTCCGTGGTGCTGCTGGAGAACGCGGACGGGGGGCCGTGAGAAGAAACGGTGAGGGCGTCCGCTGCGGGCTGCAGCTCGGACGGCTTCGGTGCCTCGCTGCTCCAGCGGTGGATTCGAGCCAGTTTTGCCTGACTCGTGGCCGGGGCGAAGGGACCGACGGCGGCCGCCAGATCTCGTATCGAAGCAAACCGGCGCGCGGGGTCCTTCTCCAGGCAGCGCATTATGACTTCGCTCAGGGCCTCGGAAACCTCGACGCGCTGGTGGAGAGGGGTCGGGTCGACGTGCAGCACGGCGCCGCAGATCTCCGACATCGATTCCGCGTCGAAGGGGGACGCGCCGGACAACAGCTCGTAGGCCGTGATGCCCAACGCCCAGATGTCCGCGCGCGCATCCACGGTGGAGCTGGGCCGCATCTGTTCCGGTGACATGTAGCGAGGAGAGCCGATCCAGCCGCCGGTCTCCGTCGCGCTGAAGTCGCCTTCGCTCACCGATTGAGCTGCCTTGGCGATTCCGAAGTCCAGAACGCGCAGGCGCTCGCTGCCGTCCTTGCCACGCGCCAAGAACAGATTCGCCGGCTTCACGTCGCGATGAACGATGCCAGCCGCGTGGGCTTCCGCGAGGCCGTCACAGGCCTCGATCAGAAAGCCGGCGACCTGCTCTGGGGTCAGGGGGCCGGAGCGATCCAAGCGGCGCGCCAGATCCTCGCCTTCCAGGTACTCCATCACCATGTACGGCGCGCCGTCTTCCAGCGTGCCCACGTCGAGCACGCGCGCCACGTGCTCGCTCTCCAAGCGTACGGCGGCGCGGGCTTCCCGCAGGAAGCGAGCCACGTGTCGCTGCTCTTGGGCCAGCTCGTTGCGGAGCACCTTGAGCGCGACCGGATGGTTCAAGACCAGGTGCTGGGCCTTGGCGACGATGCCAATGCCCCCACGCCCGAGGAGCCGCTCGATGCGGTACTTCTCGTCGATCACTTGACCGACGCTGATTGGGCAATCCTCCTCCGACATCCGGCTAGGAATGTAGCGCGCTCTCGCCACTCTCGGTCAAGGACGAGGTAGGTCAACTCTCATCCGAGCGCGGTACGCCCAGCTTCTTCATCAGGCGATAGAGCACGAACCGGTTCTTCAGCCCGAGCGCCTGGGCCGCTCGTGTCACGCTGCCGCCGGCTTGGGACAGCGCGGACTCGATCGCCTCGCGGGTGAGCTCGGGTGTCTCTTCGGAGGCGTGTCGCGAGAGGGCATCGCTGACTTCGGGGGTCAGCGCGATGAACTTGTCGCCGCTGGTGGAGAACGCGACCAGCAGCGCTCGCTCGAGCTCGCGCGTGTGCTCCAGGTAGTCATGACGGAGCAGGGTCTCGATCAACTCCGGTGCCAGGCGCGGGTGACTCCCGTCCGCCTCGAAGAAGCGCTCGGTGAGGTCTGGGTGCGTTGCGGCAAAGGTCCTGAGCAGGTGGTTCACGAGCAGCGGAATGTCCTCGATGCGCTCGGCAAGGCCCGGAACGCGAACGCGCATCTTGAGCCGGGCGGCAAAGTCGCGCTTCAGCTCTTCGATGTGGCGATTGGTCGCCGCCACCAAGCGCAGGTCGGAGCGCCGCATGGCGGAGTCCCCCAGCCGCTGATACTCACCGTCGCGATCGAGCACCCTCAGCAGGTGCGGCTGTAGCGATGCGGGTAGCTCGCCGATCTCGTCCAGGAACAGCGTGCCGCCATCGGCCTCGGCGATCAGGCCGGGGCGCAGCGGTGATCCCACGTTGGGGTAGTCCTTCACGGTGCCGAACAGCTCGGCGTCCACCAGGGACGCGGGCAGGGTCGCAGCATTGCGAGCCACGAACGAGCGCTTGGCACGTGGTGACAGCGTGTGTACGGCGTGCGCCGCCAGCTCCTTGCCGGCGCCGGTGTCGCCCAAGAGCAACACGTGCTGTTGTGATCGTGCAGCGAACGCCAGCGTGTCGCGGAGATGCCACGCCGCCGGACTCTCGCCCACGATTCCATCGGGGTCCGGCGATCCAAAGGGAAAGCTGCGGTCGCCAGGGTAGTGGTTCAGCGGGGAAAAAGCCTTTGGGCGCCTCACCACCAAGAGCACCATTGCCCAGTGCAGCCGCAGCACGTCACCGTGCCCCACGGTGGCGCTGTCGGTGAGCACACCATTGACGTAGAGCTTGCAGCGCCCGGTGTTTTCGACCTCGAGCCTTTGACCCCGCGGTCTGAGCACGAGCTGTTCGCGGGAGATGCGTTGCCCCGCCAGGGGCGGCGTGGGGCGCATGCCGCTCGGGCGTTGCCTCTGGAAGACGACTCGGGACCGCTTGCCGTCCTCGTCGACGGTGCCCCGCCCCAGCATTGAAGCCTGCTCGATCGGGGCCGCTTCGCCAACGCGATCCGGCTCCTCCAAAGACCAGGCGATGACGACGTGCAGTCCCTCCTCCGTCGGTCCGTCGGGCCCCGTCTCCCACGGGATGCCGTCATTCGTGTCGGTCGTCTCGCCGGTCACTCGCGGAAACTTATGCGGTTTGTGCCCCGAAGATCCATGATCAACGGCGATGCCGACGACGCCAGGCGGTTTCCGCGCCGGACCAACAACCAGGAATTCCAAGCCACGGAGTTTGGTTTTGTCGGGGCGGCGCGGTTCCATCGCGGACGCTTGCGTATGCTTGGGGCGATGAACCGGCTCGGGTTCGCGCTGCTGCTCGCGTCGTGTGCCGGCAGCAAAGCGCCCGTGGCACCAGCGCCCGTCGTGGTGCAAGCGCCCGCGGCGGTGCCCGACAGCACCGCGCCGCCGCCGGTGCAACAGAGCTCGGCGTTCGCCCAGAGTCCGATCACGCCGTTGGCGGACTCCATCGAGGTACTGACTCGAGCGCTGTTGATGGGCGGCCGCTTGCCCGACACCGGAATCGAGCTCGAGCCGTACTCGAACGCCGAAGATCTCGTCGAGATGGACGAGCGGCCCGACGCCGAAGCGTTCCACAGCGTGCTCTTCGACGTGCGCTTCCTCGCCGTGCTGCTTCCCGAGGAAGAGGCGCTGCCCCGCACGTACGGGCCCCAGACGAGCAACGCAGGGGCGGTGGAGATCGAGCTGGTGCTCACCCGCGCGGGCCTGAAAGTGGGGAGCGTGCGCGAGCATCGCTGGGTCGACGGGCTTCCGTTGCCTGCTTGGCTCGCGGGCGTCGCGAAGCCCAGCGAGGACGTCCTTGCCGCGCTGCAGTCCAAGACGCTGGACCGCATGTTGGTGGGCATCGACGAGAAGCGCATTCTGGAGCCCCACAAGCTGTGGATGAACGATCGCTTCCAGCTGATGGGCGATCCCGGGATTCGGGAGTGCGGCGAGATCGCCGCCGCAGCGAAGACCAAGAAGCCGCTGGGCTATCGGGGAACCGAAGCGGTGCTATGGCTGGTGGATGGCGACGCGGCCTGGGCGCTCCGCTACGAGCTCCGCGAAGTGGACGGTCGCATCGTGCTGGGCACGCACCCGCTGGTGATGGGCGGTAAGATCCGCTGATTCCGTTCTCGCCTGGGCAACGAGCTTGCGTGACAATGCACCCGGATGCGCCACGTTCTCGCTCTTGCGTCGCTCGTCGTCCCCTGCGCCTGCGCGGGCGCGCCTCCCTCCTCCCCCGCGGCATCCGTGGCGGAGGTGCCGCGCGCCGGCACTGGCCAAGCAGCCGGCGCCGAAGCGCCGAGCCGTGTCGACCCGCCCGCTGCGGCGTGCGACACGGAGCAGCTGCCGCCCAAGGAGCTGGTCGCCGACAACCTCGGCGCCACGGACGTAACCGGACTCGCTGAAATCACGGAAGCGTCGGTTTCGGATCCGCAGGCCACGGGCGGCTACGTGAACGTGCTCTACGACGTCCGCGTGCTCGAGCAGTACGCCGGCTCATCCCTGCCCAACGAGCTGCGCCTGTCACAGGGCGCCGAGGTCCCCGCGCATCCCCGCGCCATCGGCACGCTCTTGTTCTTCAGCGCTTGTCGCTCCGGCGATGGTACGGCGTTCGAGCCCGACGTCGGCTACTTCTTCCCGATCCCACCAGGGTGCCGGCCGCAGATCGAAGCCATGGCCCGCGCCGCCCAAGCGCAGCACGCCGAGCGCAGCGGTCCCTTTCCCGCCTGCGCGCGCTGACTCACATGCTGCGCGTGCATGTCGATCGTGACCAAGTGGAGGTCACATTCGGGGGCACGACGTGGCTGAGCGCTGCAGCCACTGCGCGTGGGACCACCCTATCCACACACGCAACCAGCCGCGGCTGGAGTCGACAGGTGGCCTCCGCCATCGCCGGCGGCTACACTGTGAGGAGTGAGCATGGGTTCTGACGACGTGACCATCGGGGTCCTACGGGCGATTCGCGACGAGGTATCGCTCACCAATCAGCGCTTGGACCAGACGAATCAGCGCTTGGACCAGACGAATCACCGCTTGGACCAGACGAATCAGCGTTTGGAGGCGATGCGTGACGAGCTATCGCGCCGCATCGTGGAGTCCGAGGTGCGCACCGCAACGGCCATCACCGAGCTGGCCGGTACGGTCCGCGAAATGACCGCGATCTTGCGGGCGTCCCATGACCTTCGCCCGCGGCTCGAACGCTGCGAGGGGGACATCGTCGCGTTGAGTCGTCGGGTGGACGCGCTGTCGGGCTCCGGCGGCTAGCTACTGCGAGCGCGCGGCGCCCGATGGGTCCGGCTCGAGCGCAATTCCGCTTGCGGGGTTCGGCGCGGGCATGAGGGCTTCTGACCTCGGCTCCGAGCAGGTCTCGGTAGAACGAGAGGCTCGCCGTGAGATCTCTCGAGTACACGTGGACGTGGTCGAAGCTCGTGATCATGAAGGGAGACAAGACCAAGCGCAGGGTCGTGTCCAGCAGGCAGGGGACAACCGCGCATTTCGCCCGTTTGCATTTGCTTGTTGGAGCGACGCGGCCACGTCTCGCTACGGCCCTGGGATGCGAGCTCCGGGGGAGGCGTGGTAGGTTCGAGGTGTGAGGGGAAGCGACCTGGAATACGGGCGCCGATGCCATGCACAGCGGCGCTGGGCGGAAGCTTTCGACGCGCTGTCACGCGCGGATCGGAGCGAGCCACTCGCAGCCGACGACCTGGAGCGGCTCGGCCTTTCGGCGGCCCTCTCCGGGCGAGATCCGGAATGGCTGGCCACGCTGGAGCGCTTGTACCGAACGTACCTGGAAGCGAGGCAATGTGCCCGAGCGGCCCGCGCGGCCTTCTGGCTGGCCACTCGCTTGGCCGCGTTGGGGGAAATGGGGCGAGCGGGCGGCTGGCTCGGGCGGGCCGAGCGACTGGTCGAGGACAACGACGGCGACTGTGTCGAGCGCGGCTACCTCTTGGTGCCGGCGACGTACCGCACGGCGACTACCGGGGACGGCGCACAGGCGCACGCCTTGGCCGTGCGCATCACGGAGATCGGCAAGAGCTTTGGCGATGCGGATCTGATGGCCTTGGGCTGCTATCTCCAAGGCCGCGCTTTGGCACAGCAAGGGCGCGTTGCCGAGAGCCTCGCGCTGTTGGACGAAGCCATGGTTGCGACCACCACGGGCGAGCTGTCACCGGTGATCACAGGGATTGTGTACTGCGGTGGCATCGCCACGTGCCAGAAGGTGTATGCCCTCGAGCGAGCGCGGGAATGGACTGGGGCGTTGGCAGAGTGGTGTGCCGCGCAGCCCCAGCTGGTGACGTTCACGGGGAGCTGCTTGGTGCATCGGGCCGAAGTCCTGCAGATGGAGGGCGCGTGGGCGGAATCCTTCGAGGAGGCGCGTAAGGCCGAGGAACGCTTCACCGGCAAGCCGGATCCGGAGGCCGTCGCGGACGCCTGCTACCAGCAGGGCGAGATCCACAGGTTGAGAGGAGAGTACGGTGAAGCGGAACGCGCCTACGAAAGTGCGAGCGCACACGGGCGCGAGCCCCAACCGGGGTTGGCCTTGCTTCGACTGGCCCAAGGGGATCGGAGTACTGCCCTGAGCTCCGTCCAGCGCGTGCTGGATGGCACGAAAGACATGCTGACGCGGGCGCGATACCTGCCCGCGTGTATCGAGATATCGCTTGCGGCGGGCGAGCTACCCCGGGCACAGAGCGCGCTTTCCGAGCTCGAGCGCGTCGCCGAGAGCTTCGACACCCAAGTCTTGCGTGCGATGACCGCAGACTGTCGTGGTGCGGTGCGGTTGGCGGAGGGCGACGCCGGCGCCGCGCTCGAACCGCTGCGTCAGGCGTTGCGGGCGTGGCTCGCCATCGACGCGCCCTATCTGGCGGCCCGTACGCGGGTGCTGCTCGCGTCGGCCTGCCAAGCGCTTCGGGATCAGGATGGCGTTCGCCTCGAGCTGGCAGCCGCGCGAGAAACCTTCGAGCGTTTGGGAGCGACCCGGGACCTGGCGGGGCTTTTGGAACGAGGGCGTCGTTCGTCGCACGGACTCACGCCACGGGAGCTCGAGGTCTTGCGGCACGTGGCGCGTGGAGAGACCAACAAGGCCATCGCACGAGAGCTGTGCCTGAGTGAGAAGACCATCGACCGGCATGTGAGCAACATCTTCGAGAAGACCCAGGTTGCATCGCGCGCGGCAGCGACGGCATTTGCCTACGAAAACGGATTGATCTGAGGGACATGGGTGAAACCACCCATGCTGATTTTCGCGAAATTGGGGGACCTGCCCGAAGCGCCGATCGAGGCCGAACCTTACGGTGCCCGAGGAGGTACCGATGGGAAAGGAACTGTTCGAGGCCGGTGAGGCGCTGCGTGAGCTCGCCGACACGCACTACGACGTGATCGTGATTGGTGGGGGACAGGCTGGTTTGAGCGTGGGGCATCATCTCGCGAGGCGGGGGCTTCGTTTCGTGATTCTGGAGAGCAACGACCGCGTCGGTGATAGCTGGCGAAAACGCTGGGACTCCCTGACGCTCTTCACGCCGGCGCGCTTCGACGCCCTGCCGGGACTTCCGTTCCCCGGGGACCCTGCCTCGTTTCCCAGCAAGGATGCGATGGCTGACTACCTCGAGCAGTACGCCCGCCACTTCCGCCTGCCGGTGCGCACCGGCGCACGGGTGTCACGGTTGTCCATGCAGGGCTCCGGTTACCGCGTGGAGCTGGAACGCGAGGTGTTGGAGGCGGACCAAGTGGTGATCGCGATGGCGGGCTATCAGCAGCCAAGGGTGCCGGCCCTCGCTGCCGAGCTCGACGACTCCGTCGTTCAGATGCACTCCTCCGAGTACCGGAGTCCGGCTCAGCTCGCGCCCGGTAGCGTGCTGGTCGTGGGAGCAGGAAACTCTGGCGCGGAGATCGCCTTGGAACTGGCTCGCGCCGGCTTCGCCACGACCCTCGCGGGGCGCGACGTGGGCCAGCTCCCGTTTCGGGTCGGCGGGCTGTGGGGGCGGCTGTTGTTGGTACGGTTGGTCTTGCGGGTGATCTTTCATCGAATCGTGACCGTGCGCACGCCCATCGGACGAGCGATGCGTCCGACCGTGCTCCGCCACAGCGGGCCGCTGATTCGCACCAAGTGGGCAGACCTCGAGGCTGTGGGTGTGGTGCGGGCGCCGAGGGTTTCGGGGGTGCGTGACGGCTTGCCGCTGTTGGAGGACGGAAGCCGCGGGAACGCGGACAACGTGATCTGGTGCACGGGCTACGACGCGGGCTTCTCCTGGGTCGACTTGCCAATCTTCGACGAAGACGGGAGGCCAGAGCACGAAAGTGGTGTCGCGACGCGGGCTCCCGGCTTGTACTTCGTCGGGCTCACGTTCCTGCATTCCTTGTCGTCGTCCATGGTGCACGGCGTTGGACGAGACGCCGCTCGTGTCGTGAGCAAGATCGGCGCACGAGCCCGCGCCCATCACTCGGGCTTGCAGGCTTCGGCGTGACCGAGCTTGCAGGCCTTTTCGATCAGGGCGGCGCCGCGCTCCTTGTCTTCGGGCACGTCGATGCCCCAATCCAGCGCCCTGCCAGCCGAGTAACACGCCTCCGCGTCGCCCAGCTCACAACCACGCTCCCACGCTTCGAGGGCCTTGTCGTCGTCCTCGCTGCCGGAGATACCGAGGCTGTAGTCGGTGCCCAGCTCGCGACAGGCTCTGGCCTGGTTGGCGCGGCAGTCGCGCTTCACTTGCGCGAACTCGAGGGCGACGGAAACTGAGATTACGGTCATCAGGGCGGCGACACCGAGGGCGACGAAAGAGCCTGCGGCGCCGAGGAGCGCATTCCGGACCTCGCGCCGCCGCTGGGTGAGCAACGCCTCGAGGCCGAGGGCGTGCTCGCGAAGCGGGCGAACGGCGGGGCGTAGATCGATGCCGAGCACGTTGTCCGCCCCGCAGTAGCCGCAGACGCTGACCAAAGATTGCGTTTCTGCGAGTCCCGCGCCACAGCAGCGACACGCCGACGGCTGGCCCGGCGCGGCTGGGGCGCGAGCGCCAAAGGCCGATGCAAGCAGGGTGAGCGCGCGTCGCTTGGCGAAGGCGCCGCGGGCCAGCAAGAGGGCGAACAGCGACCACGCGACGCCGGCGAACAGTGCCCAACCCACGTCGAAGCCGCCGATGTCCCCCAGGCCCGTGAGCGCCAAGCCCCCGAGCACGACCAGCCAGCCCACCCCGCAGAAGACCAACGCCAAGAGCAAGATGAAGCTCGCGAAGCGTGCGCCGGGCTGCGACAAGAGCGCGCGAACGTTGGCTTCGATGTCGCCATGGGCTCGCTTTACGTGGGCTTTCGCTTGGACTCGCTCGCGAAGCTCAACGGGGACTGGCGTCCATCGGCCGCAATGGCGACAGCATACCTGCTCGCTTTCCGGAATCGAGAGCGGCGCGCCGCAGCCCGCGCACGAGAGTACGTGCGCCGGGCCGTGCAGCGCCGGAGGTGCATCTGCCAGACTCGCGATCTTGGCCTGTAGCGTGCCGAACAAGGCGTCGAGCGAACGCTGCTCGTCGGGATGCTCGGCTTCGGCCAGCTGGAGCCGGCGGCCGTCGCGCGTCGCGAGCGTGAGCCGTCGAACGGGAACCCGCGTGTCGGGCATCGATTCGCGGTCCGACGACAACAGCCGGAACACCACGAAAGCCAGTACCAGCTCGAAGGTCAGGCGCGGCTCCCGTACCGTTTCCACCGTGGTGCCGCTCGCGTCGAGATCGGAGAACGCGAACTGGGCTCCGTGCTGCCGACCCCCTTCGAAGCGCACGCCGTGCTCGTCGATCAGTGCGTCGCTCGGCCGGCTGCGCCATGCATGGCGCACCTGCAACAGGGCGTACACCACCAGGAACAACCCCGGGACGAGCCAGAGCGAGCGACCCTCGCCAGTAACGCCGGCGACAGAAAACACCACGCCCGGCGCCAGCGCGAACGCCACCCGGGCGAGGCTCCACAGGGAGCTGGTTCCGACCTGACTCGGCAACCGAACGCTCGCCATGGTCCTTGAATATCACTTCTCGCGACGAAACCGCATGACGTGCTTCACGAGGGTGCCGCTACGGCACGATGACACCCTGTGCGCGGTCTTGCTACTGCTTGGACCATGGCGAGTCACGCTCGGAACGCTGCGATCGCGCTCATGGTCCTTGCCTTCGGTGTTGGTTGCAAGCCGGCGAAGAAGGCAGAGGGCGCCGCTTCCGATGCGGCGTCCGCGCCGACCGCCGATGCGACTTCACCGCTGCCTGACGGCCCGGTACCTCAGGGTGTGTTTCCGAGCACGGCGGTGGGCGCCACCAGCGCGCAGCTGACGATAGCGGGCGCGAAGCGCAGCGTTGCGCTCTACCTGCCCGCGAAGCGAGCCGCAAAGCCGGCGCTGGTGATCGTGTGTCATGGTACCGACGGCGACGCCGCGGAGCAGCTGACAGAAGCCGGCGGCGAAAAGCTCGCCGATAGCGAGGGGCTGGTGGTCGCTGCGCCGCAAGCGCGGGTGATGCCGCAGGCGGACTGGGATCAACACACCGCGGGGCAGACCTTCTTCGAGACCTATCCGAAGGTGACCCTGGAGACCAACGTGGACCTGCAGCTCGTGGCAGCGATCATCGCGGAAGCCAAGGCGGCTTACGGAATCGACGAGCGCCGAGTGTACGTCGCGGGCTTCTCCAACGGTGCGTTCTTCGCTCAGTTCGTTGCCATGGCGCTTCACGATCGGGTCGCGGCCTTCGCCTCCAAGTCCGGAGGTCTGGTGCGTTGCGATACGACCGACGTGTGCACTTTCTCGGGCACGGGCACGAGCTGCGCTGCGCTCGCACAGCAGGCGGACTGGTGCTCCTGCAGTGGCACCGAGAAGCCGGGCCCCATCGCAACGAGCGGCTACAAGCCCGCGGCCTATGTGGTCCACGCCGCAGACGATGGCACCGTGTCGCCCTACTACAGCTGTCAGCTTGCGGACCGCCTGAAGTCCTTGGGCTACGACGTTCAGCTGAGCATCCTCGCGACGGGCGGGCACGAATGGGGGACGGACTTCCTGCCAACCGCGTGGCCCTTCCTCTCGAAGCACAGCATGCCGTAGCTCCAGCCTGCGCCGGATTCGCCTTCAGTCCCCCGAGCTTCGGCCGTTCAAGTGTTCGGCGCACGCCGAAAGGGGTGAGGTAATGGCACTGTTTGCATGGAAGGACGAATACTCGGTCAAGGTCCCCTCGATCGATGTTCAGCACAAGAAGCTGGTGGAGCTCCTGAACGAGCTGCACGAAGCCATGACGCAGGGGAAGAGCACGGAGCATCTCGGGCACGTCCTTGGTGGGCTCATCAAGTACACCGCGGAGCACTTTGCGTATGAAGAGAAGCTCTTCGCTCAATCTGGATATCCCCACGCAAAAGAACACAAGCTCGAGCACGAGCGTCTGAAGAAGCAGGTCCTCGACTTTCAAAAGAAGTTCACCTCCGGTGAGGCTCGCATCAGCATCGAGCTCCTGAGGTTTCTGAAAGACTGGACGAGCAACCACATCCTGGGTTCCGACAAGCGTTACAGCGCGCATCTCGTGCAAGCGAACGTTCGCTGACTACCTGAGCTCCGCCGCCTGGAAGGGCGGCTCGGGAAGCCTGCCGCCGCGGATAAGGATCCGGAGCAGCTGCCTCTCGACGTCGGCGATGCCGCCCTGCGCCTCCAAGTACGGAAGCAGCAGGTGGCCGAGCACGATCATCCGAAACTGCTCGCCGAGCTCCCCTGCCGGCACTGCCAGCCCGCTCTGGGCCCAGCCGCAGCTGCGGTACACCTTCGCTGTCGTTTCGCGGGGCGGCGCTTCGAAGCGGCTCATGGCAGTGCGCGCTTCCCCACTCGCAGTGCACACCCTCTGCCACACGGGCGCGAGCGCCGGATCGTCCAGCGCCTCGAACAAGATGCGCGTGCGCTTGTCGGCCGTTTCGGGCGCGCCGGCCACGAACAGCGCCACGAGCGCCGGCTTTGGGATGCGCCCGCTCTCCGTCTCGTACAAGAGCTCCGCTGCGGTCTTCACCCGCACGGACCGATCTTGCTGGCGCAACACGATGGGGAGCATCTCTTCCGCTTTGAGCTCGGCCTGCGGTGACATGCCCGTCGCCTTCGCGGGGGGCGCGGGCGGCGGGGCCGCGGAGGGCGCTTCCGACGCGACGGGAGCGGGCGCGCGTACGGGCGCCGGAGCCGGGGCACGCGCCGGAGCGGGCGAACACGCGACGAAAGCGACGGCCAGGGCGAAGAGACGCATGCCCCACCGTAACGCACGTCGTCGCGCGACGGGCATCGCGCCGAGCCAACAAGAAAAACCGTCAGCGGCTGAGAGCGACGGCCTCGGGCTTTTCGGGCGCGCGCAACGTGGCCCACACGTCTTCGGCGCCACATCCGAAGCGATCCGTCACGGCCTTTTCGATGGGCACGACGTTCACGTTGCCGTCCTTGTCCATGCGTTCGAGGGCGGACTTCAGGGCGTCGTGGCGGATGTAGTCGTGGATCAGGATCACGCCGCCCTTCTGGGAGAAGCGCCGGAGATTTCCGGTGAGGAAGCCGTAGTCGTGCTTGCGCTGCTGGTCGGCGTCGCCGGATTCCCCGCTCCACATCACGTTGATGAGCTTGGCGCGGCTGAGCGCGGTTTCGTACAGCACCTTGTGGGGCGCGTCCGACATACCGAGGTAGGGCGTGCCTGCCGGCGGACGCGAGTACACCAAGGCGTAGGGCCGGTGCTCCTGCGAGTAACCGCGCTCGGAGAGGATCTGCGCGTGACGCTCGGCAAACGCGCGCCAGTCCGTGCGCAGGGAGCTGGCCGACAGATAGGTTCCCGACTTCTTCTGGAACACTCGCTCGAACATGCGATCGAAATCGTCGTCCGAGCGCGCGAGCAGGGCGATCTCGATCAGGATGCGCGTCGTCTCGTGCTGACCGCGGATGTACTCCACGCTGCGCTCGGTGATGCCGCGCTTGGCCATGCCCACGTCGTGGTTGTAGGTGTGGGAGCCGAGGGTATGGCCTTCGGCAATCATGCGTTGCACCAGGCGATAGGTGTCGCGGCGGATGTTGTGTCCCACCAGGAAGAACGTGGCCGGGAAGTGATGCTTCTGGAGCAGGTCGAGCACCTTCGGCGTGATGCTGGGATGCGGACCGTCGTCGAAGGTGAGCACGACCTCGCCTTTGGGCCACTCGTCACCGGAGTAGAAACCGGCCGGGCTGTCCTTGGGTGCATCTAGATGGCAGCTCGGCGCGGAACCTCGCGGTTCGACCCCAGGCTGCGGAGCTGAAAGAGCGCTCACCTTCTGGACCGGCGGCGCCGGCACGGCGGCGGTGACGGGCGCGCGGGCCACGGCGGCTTCCGTCTTTCGAACTAGGGCGTCGATGAGGGGCGGGGTCGCCGCGGGGGGCAGCGGAGCGTTTGCAGCGCAGCCCACGGAGGCCAGCAGGAGCAGCAGGGGGATCTTCTTCATCACACCCCGGCTACGGAGATCCGTGACGCTTTCTCCGGGATTTTCCGCGTGTCACGGATCGGCGTACAAGCGGATCCGGACTCCGAATGGCCCCCGCTCCCGATAGCTCCAAGGCGCGCGACGACGCCGAGCTCCTGGCTCGCGTGGCCACCGCGGATCCGGGCGTGGCGCATCGAGCGCAGGCGGAGCTGTACGCGCGGCACGTGCGCTACCTGTACGGTGCCGTGCAGCGGCACCGACAGAACCTGCTGCGCGTCGCCGGAGTGAGCCCGGAAGATCTGGTGCAGGAGACGTTTCGTCGAGCCTTCGAGCGTGCGCACACGTTCCAGCGGGGCGAGGTGAACGATGACGACCACCTGCGGCGCCGCACGCGCGCGTGGCTCGGGCGCATTGCCCAGAACCTGCTGGCGGACTACCTGAACCGCGTGCGCGAGGTGTCGGCGACACCCTACCTGGAGCGGCTCTCGTGCGATGGCATCGACGACGAGCCGTCGACCTCGCCGGAGCTGGAGCTGATGCGACGAGCGCTGGGAGAGCTCACGGAGCGCGAGCGGGACGTGCTGCGGGTGACGGCGCTCTACCTGCGCGCGGGAGACAACCAACGCTTGCCCAACGCGGTGAGCGCAGAGCTGGCCCAACGCTGGGGCACCAACAGCGACAACATCCGCGCGATTCGCAGCCGCGCCATGAAGAAGCTCAAGAGCTTCGTGGCGGAGCGACGAGAGGAGGCTCCATGAGCCGAGACGAAGAGCTCGAAGAGCTGGTGGCGGACGCGCTGGCGCGCGAGGGCGAGCTGATCCCCACCACGGAGTCCGAGGTGCTGTGGGCCGAAGACGCCGGCGTGGAGCACGATGGCCCGCTGCCTGAAGCTCTCGCGGAATATCGTCCGGAGCGCGACAACGTGGTGCCCATTGGCCGGGGTCGGCGCATGGCCACACACGCGCTGGCGGCAGTGCTCGGTGCGGCCGCGGCGGCGGCGCTCTTGCTCTGGCGCCAAGGGCAAGTGCCGACGACCACGCTGCCCGCGGGGGAGTCCGCCACGGCGAAGCCGGACGCCGCACCGCCACCCGAGCCGGAGGTCACCGTGGCGCTGTCGGAGAGCTGCCCCACGGCGTGCTGCGCCGGCGCGCGCTGCGCGCTGGCCAAGCCGGAACTTTCCCAGTGCAGCTCTGGGCGGAGCTGCGTCGCGTGTGCCGCTCAGGAGCTGCAGAAGACGCGCTATCGCGTGCGCCTCAGCGGGCTCGCCCTCAGTGGGGAAGGCCAAGCCCTGCGCGATGGACTCCACGTTTCCAAGCTGGAGCTGTGCGTCCGTGCGGGGAGCTCCGCGCTCACCTGCGCCCCCGCTCACGCCGCGGCAGATGGCGAGCAGCAGTGGACCGTGTTGCCCCTGGTGATCTCTGCGCAGGACGCCGTCGCGGGCTTCGAGCTCCAGGTGCGCCCCGCCGGCGTGGAGAAGCCGCTCGCCCGCTGGCAGAGCCCGGTGCTGATCAACGCCACGCTGCTCTGCAACGGCCTCTCGCCGCGCCCCAAGACCGACAAGGGCGACGTCTTCGGCTCCGTGAGCGTGTTCCTGGACGACACCCACTACGTGGAGGTCGCCCGCGCCGCGGGGGTGGAGTCGCTCTTGAAGGACGCCGAGCGCATCCACCTCACGGGTGCCGTGCTGGACGTGTACGAGACGGAAAAGCCCGGCGCCGAGCACTTCGCCCTGGTGGTAGGGCCCATGGCCGAGACCCAGGCGGAGAAGCTCCGCTGGTCGCTGCTCGACGCCGGGGTCGAGGCGCGGGTGGTCCTGGGCGGGGATCACGTCGGGGCACCGCGACCGGTCTCGCGTCCCTGAGGCCGGGATATTCGTCGGCCCGGGTCGTCCGGAATGGGTTGCAGGTGCTCGACGGCCCGCTTCACACCGCCTTGGCGCGGAGGGTGGCAAACGCGACGCCACCCTGGGTGCGCACCTGATCGGCGCAGGCTGGCGGTACGCTGAGCTGGCCGAGAACTGCGGTGGTTCAGTGAACGCGCTTCGGGTCCAGGCGATGCGCCTGCGTCGCGACCTTCGCGAGCGCTACGCGTGCCTTGCCGAGGTCCTCCAGGGAGCCGCCGCGTAGGTAACACTACGGCGTAGAGCCGAATGCGGCTCCCATGCGTGACCTTGCTCTGGTTCGTTCGCGCGGGATTCCACGCGCCCACGCGCTTGTCCGATGGGCCTATGGCCACGCCTGCCTCACGACAAGCGGCACGCCGAGTGCGGCCACAAGGTGGGGCCGCGGGTCATCTCCTTCTCGCTTTGGTGGCGGGGCGAGCGCACACAAGCCTACCGCAAGAGTTCGCGGCGGCGCTGGTGGAAGATCTTGAAGCGGAGGTCCGCTGCAGGGATGGAAACCGAGGACGCTTCCGTCATGGCGAGCGGATCAAGGCGACCAGTGGCTTAGAGTCGCGCAAGGCTGGTTGCTGGCATCAGCATCGCTGCAGCGAACCCATTCGCTGCCACTCGGTGTCGAGGTACGGCTTGTGCCCATCAACGACGCCACGATCCAACCCCGTTGAATCGACGTGCGCCAGGCGTCGGTCGACCAGTTCCTCCGGATGGATGTTGGCATGTCCAATCTCGTGGCCGAGAGTGAAGAGTGCACGCCCCGCGCCGGCGCAAAGCTCGTAGTAGGTGTCCTCGCTGAGGGCTCCCACGATGGCTCCATCGTCGTCCGCGTACCGCGCTTGCGCCTCGAGCCCGAGGGGCAAGTCGACGCCGTACTGCAGCGGCACGGTCCTGCCCTGGACCGTTACTTCGTAGTCGTCTAGACGCTCGAAAAGCTCCGGCCAGGTAGGTGGTCCAGTAACCAGGGCTAGAGCGTGGTCACTGATGCGATTCTGACCTTTCAGGAAATCTCCTCGGCGCTCTATGAGGACTCGAAGGCGGGTGCTTTCGCGATCACGCCGACGCAGAACGGCCCTGAGTTCGAGATCATGATCCACGGCTCGAAGAGCAAGGGAGTGACCAACATGCAAATCTTCTGCTTCGACATGATGCTGTTGAGCCTAACGCACGGTCGAAGCCCGGGTTTCGTGATCCACGATAGCCATATCTCCGATGGTGTCGATGAACGTCAAATCGGGAAGCCTTGGCGATCGGTGCGGAGCTGGCCCCCGAACACTCATGCCATCCGCGCGGACGTCGATGCAGTACTCACATCTACGAGCGCGCGATCCCCGTTCGGCTGACCGATGCGACGGAGGATGGTGGCCTCTTTGGCTTCCGTTCGACTAGGCGAACAGGTTCCGAGCCCGGTCGTAGGACGTAACCGCGTTCAAGCCGAGTCCCTCTCCGGCCACAGTCCTTAACAGGCGGATCTCTTCTCGATACGGTGCTTCCTCCGCCCTGCCCTGGATGATCGAGCCCAATCGGCGGGTACACATTCCGGCAACCAGGTCTGCGACCTGGATTCCTGCTGCCTCATGCGAGGTGGCGAACGAGAGCGAGACCTTTCCGGTGCCGAAATCCCAATTCACAAGAGCCTGGGCGACTGACGTACTCAACAGATTCGCGTTCGCGTTCGACTCCAGCAGTGTGGCGTACCGTTCAAGGATTGGGCGAACATGGGGTTGATCGTCGTGGACCACGCTTGCCGCAGGCCAGGAGGTCGCCGCTCTGTTGACCCGGGCGTACAGGTTTGTGAAGGCGTTCACGTGAGGGAGCATGGCGTAGCGAGTCCTGCCCCTGCTGTCCGGTTCTGGAAGAAGTTGGTCGGGGGGGACCGGCTCCAACTGGCGAGCCCTTGTCGCCACGTCTAGCACTTCGAGAAGCGTCCCCAGCTCTTCGCGAGGCCCCGGCGGCGCCCACCGTCGGGCTGTGAGGACGCCATCGCGGAGGCTGGCCTCGAAGTCGCTGACGGTCTGCTGGTTCGGGTTCTGAGCGAACACGAGGTAGGGCTGAACGTAGCTCGATGGCACCTGATGCGTCAGAAGTTCGGCGAGCATGTTGGCGAGGTCGAGCGAATCCTGCGAAGTCTGGTCGAACCAAGGCCCTCCGAGGAAGTAGCTCACGATGCTGGTGGCCAGGTAGTACGCCTTGTCCATCAGCTCGATGAAGATTGGCGTCGATGCCTCGATGAGACCGCGGACGAGTTCGACTCCGAGACCAGGATGGCGAGCCAGCGTGCTCGACTTGAACTCGGGAGCCTGGATCCGGTGGCGTCGGCGAAGGTCGTCCAGGAGCCGATCGAGGAGACCGGAGCCGAGCGGTTCGCCGATGCCTACGAGTGCGAACGCGGGCTGCCCACCGAACGCCTCGACGATCTTGGCGGCATCCCCAGTGTTGCCGCTCTCATCGACGAATACGGTGAAAGGTGACTCGGGCGATATGGGAACCGAAGCGTTCGGCATCCATCTATCCTGGCCGCGTCTGACCTCGACGCTTCGCAGTGTCGAAGTAGCCGGTCCGCTTCGTCCCGTCGAGCACGGCCCAGGCGCCATCGGAGAAGTGCTCGACCCAGACTATCGACCTCAAGGTGTCGTCGGGGTGGGAATCCGCGTCGGCCGTATTCACCCGGGAGAAGGTGACGTTGGCAGCGGCTGCGGCCTCGGCAAGCGACCGGCAAAACCGAGGTGGGTTGTAGGGCTTGCCGTCGAAGCTGTGCCGTACAGCGAAGTGAAGACCATCGCGTGCTGCCTCTTGTTGCCGTCGAAGCAGGTCACGCTTGGACATCTCAGCCTTGGTCGGGGGCATGCAACAAGTGTAGATCATTGTGCCGGTGGGCCCCGAGGGCGGCGCGTCGGTACCGCTTGCTTGACGTTGGTGGTGCCCGAGGGATAGGGCCTCGGAATGGCCAGCGACGAGCGTCCCGAGGAAGCCAGGGTCCGGCGGATCCTTGAAGGAGATGGGTTCAACGTCGAGCGAATCCCGGAGGACCAGCAGGCCAAGCGAGCCGACTACCTGGCCCGCCGCGGCTCCGAGACCTACTTGGTCGAAGTGAAGCGGATCGACGAGGCAGCGTGGACGTTTGACGCCGAGAACCTCGCGATGCGCGACATCCCTCTTAGCTACCGAAACGGTATCTCGAAGGTGGTACGTGATGCGGTTGCGCAGCTCATGTCCACGCCTGTTGCCGTCTCAGACCCGCTCAGGGTCGCATGGTTTGTTGCGACGGGCATCGAGGCAGAAGCCTACGTCGAACAAGTGCGGGCCACGCTGTACGGGGCGGTCGATCTCATCTGGACGATGGGTGCAGACGGAGCCAAGTGCAAGCGGTGCTACTTCTTCACCTGGTCCGAGTTCATGGGGCTGCCGAACCTGGACGCCGCTGTCGTGGGGACCGCCTCGCAGGGGCAACTCTGCATCAACAGTCACGGGCGGCAGACGGATCGCGTTTGTGCTTGTGCTCTCCGCCAGCTCTTCGGTGAAGCGGCATTGGACCCGCTGGCGGAGGAGGCTGCGGGGGCCGCATTCATTGCCGACGCTGCCTCCGACGTTCGTGACGAGGCCGCGATGCTCGAATCCGTAAAGGCGAAGTACGGACTCTCGTTCCTCCTTCCGTTCAAGCCAACGCAGCACACCGGGGTGGCCTGGCTGCCCGGTGGGCGGACCTGAACGCCCCGCTATCACCCCTGCGGGCGTCCATGGATGTTCAGCTCGGTGGCTGCCGGGATGTTGCGGCACGCCCATGGTGCAGGACATCCAGTTCATCACCATTGCGGGCGAGTCAGGATGTCCAGACCCGAAATCGTGGCTTGCGCTGCCTTGGTGCGCACTGGGCTGACACTGGGTAGGCTCTCCGCGTCGGAGGGCCATGCCGTGAAAGTTCTTCAAACCATCGGGCGCCATAGCGCGTCGGGCCAGGAAGGCATCTTCCAGTACAAGCGAACCGTCAAGGGCGTGTTCATAGACTCCAGCGTCGGGCGGGCGGCGCTTACTCCAGACAAGGTGACAATCACGCATGACGAGTGGACCTCGATTCTAAAGGCGATCGAGGCGCTGCCTCAGCAGACGTTTCGCCTGACTCGTTCCGGCACCGGCGACAAGCCAACGCAGAGCATGTACGACACGATCAGTAGTGCCGTTCCGAGCCCAGCCCATGGGTAGCACTGGAATGACTCGTGGCTCGCGTACATCGCGGCGATTCTCGAGCACGAAGGCTCGATCGACCACTATGGCGGGCCACTGGGTCACGGCGACGGCGCTCCTATCATCTTTGCGCGGGACGTGACCTAGCTCATCGTCGAGTCCCCGGGCGCATCTGGATTGGCGGCCCGTTCACGGTGGATGAGCTGCCCGTGCGGGATCGACGGGACCGATGAGCACCTACCCGACACCAGCGGCAACGACACGCTCCGGGCGCTGATGTTGGCGGCCCGGCTGCTCTCACTGCGCCTGTCGGACTTCAAGGACAAGGGCGCGCGGGTCGTCTATCCAGGGACCAACGACGAGGTCGATCTGGAGGCGGTACTTCACCAAGTGGGTGGGATAGCCTACCGGCGGGGAGGAGCTGATGTCCTTCAAGATCGTCACCTGGAACATGGGATGCGGGCCGCCACACTCTGGCTACCCGAAGGACCACGATTGAGCGTGGGCGTATCTTCTGGACGACCTCCGCCCGGACATCGCCCTGGTTCAAAAAGACCCTGATCTCCAAGCTCGATGCCTTGCAAGGCCGCTACGTCGTCAAGGTCTGCAATCCGGTGGAGGGCGCAGACGCTGGAACTGCCGTGGTCGTCCGGAATGGGTTGTCGGTGATCGACGGCCCGCTCATCACCGTGAGCAACGTAGCCTACGTTGCCACGGCTACGGTGCCCACGTCCGACGGGGCGTTCGACCTTTGCAGTGTGCGCGTCTACCCCGGGAAGAAACAGTTCGCCGGCCTTCATCAGCTCGTGGAGGTCGCCGCAACGCTGTTCAACAACCCAACGGTGATCGCTGGGGACTTCAACGCCGCCAGGAAGTTTGGGAAGCGGTACGCCAAGTTTCTTCGAGGACATGCACGAGAACGGCTTCCTCGACGCCTACTACCGCCAGCACGCTCGGGAGGGTTGGAGCTTCTGGGGCAAGCAGGCCAAGGAGCAGTACCAGGACGACCACTTCCAGCAAGACGTGGGTAGCGAAGGTCGTGAACTGCGAGATCATCAACGAGCCGAAGATCGTCCACGAGGTCAGCGACCACGGCCCGGTGGTGCTGGAGCTGGACGTTGGTCCGTAGAGGCTTGCCCGCCACGATGGCTCCCTACCCATCGACGCCCAGGCCGAGCAAACACGTGCTCTGGCGGGTCGAGGGCGGCCTGGTCGGATCGATGACGAACATGATGGCCTTCTCGCCACCTACTTTCGGCGTAACGTCGATCAATTCGTCGTCGGAACTGCGCCAGACGGTGTGAAATTCTGCCTCGACCCACACGCCCGGGAACAACCAGAGGCACCAACCGTAGACGGCCTCCCCACCGTCCGCGCCCGAAGCAGTCGCCGACAACGCCACCGCCGGTAGGGCGCACTTCTACCTGAACAGGAGGATCTTGGCAGTCCAGCTTGTGGACGAGCGAGTTGACGTATCTATCGATGGTCGGCGGAACGATGGTGTCGCCCATGGTGGGCATGCTACCGCCGGCTCGGCGGACAAATAGAGCCTCCAACGGCGCCATTCAGCGCCTGCCGAGCACCCAGGGGGGCTTCGCACGTGTGCCAAGCTCGTGAGATGGCGTCGTCCGAAGTCTCCTATGAGCGGCTCTTCCAAGACGAGTACAGGTGGCTCTGCGACGTGCTCGACCTGGCACCCGTGGACCTGGTGTTAATCCCTGATGACGACCTGGAGGTTGACCCTAGGTACGGGGGAACACCCCGTAGAATCGAGACCCGATACTCCCAACATGACGCCAGCGTCGTCCGGAGTACTGCGACCTCGGAGAGCGGTGAGCCGCCTACGTGGAGCACCACCGAAGCGGAAGGCTACCTATTCTGGGAAGAGTGGCGCACAACATTGTGGCACGAGGTTTCGCACCAAGTACAAGACGAGTGCGGGTTCGGCTGGGACGCCACTGTGGAGAATGGGCACGGCTCGACTTGGTCCGCCGCGCTGGATTGGATGGCTCGGCGGCTTGGATGTCCATCTGGCGAGACACTCAAGCGCCTCCTCGCGTAGACCGAGTCATCTCGGACGCCCCTTGGTGCACCTGGGTGCAGTGGGACCCGCCCTAGCGAGTCGAGAAACCGGACGCACTAGGAGGCACGGCACGTATCGCAGCCCTGGCAACTTGGCAGGATCCGCGTCCGCTGCCCTTCTTTGATCTTCCACGTACAGGGTGACAGATGCACAAGGTCGAGAGTCCTCTTGGCCTCGCAGTGCTCGATGAACTGCACCAGCGACGCATGCCGGTGGAACCACTCGCTCTGCTCAACGCGGGCGATTCTAAAAAAGTAGTGAAGCCATTGCTCTTCGCGCTCTGTTCCGACGGCGTGAAAGCGCATCTTGAGCTTCCGAGGGTTGCCAGTTTGCAGGGTGCTCAGGCGATAGCTTTCTCGGAACTGCGTGCAGTGACCGATCTTGATGTGCAAAACCTCGTCGTCGGGCCCGAGTTCTTCCACGAAGTAGACGCTTGTGCCTGACATGGGTGCCGTCACCTACGTTACAGCGATCCCTGGCCTCTTTGGCCCTCCAATTGTCGGCGAATCGTCAGCACTCGCCGCAAGGAGCCGCTTGTGGGACAGCCCCCTTGGAGCCATGGCCGCTGCGCAGAACTAAGCCGACGGGGACGGGGCCTCAGACTCGACGAACCTTCGACCTGTCGTGGAACTGTCGCGGCAACGGACTTTCGGTCCGGTGCCTGCGGGCTGGTGCGGAAGTCAAACCGGGAAACTGAAAGAGGTTCCGCAATTGGCCGCATCATCCCGCAGCGTTGTCGCGGTGCGGGGACTTCGAATCCCGAGGTCGCAGGGTTCGCATCCCGCCCGGGCGCGCCGAGCGCGTGGACCTTTGAACGAGGTACAACAACGCCGCCACCGTGACGGCCCGCGGTCCTCGTTCTCGCTTGGCCAGCTCAAGTAGCCCTCACACCGCCTTGGCGCGCAGGGTGGCGAACGCGACGCGACCCTGGGTTCCGGGCGTCGCGACGGCGGCGATACCCTCCTCGGCGCTGGCGAACCCGTTGTGCCAGACTTGGGGAGCCTGATGTCGCAGCTGCTGACCGCCAAGCTGAGTGACGCGGAGTTCTTCCCTCTCGTCTTGGCGGCGATCGTGGTCGCGGCCTGTAGCGCTGCGAAGAGCGACGTGCGACGTCCCGCACAACCGCTCCGCGATCACGGCGAAGGCCGTACGAGTGCCAGTTGCTCCAGTGCGGAGGACTCGGTCTTCTTCCAGGGTCGGCAGCGCTGTGGCTGCTGGCATGGCAAACGACGGTGTCGCACCGACGACACTCCGAAGTGCTTTCGCAGTGGTCTTTGGTACTCGAAGTATTGGCACATTGACCTGACACAAGGCGGGAAGACGGTTCGTTGCACGTGTGGGGGCGTCCGTTGGGACTGCGAGGACATCAGCGATGCATGGCTTCGTCCGCCCCACGTGCTCTTCCAGCCCGAAAGCGTCGAGCTCTCGGCGCGGCAGCGCGAAGAGCTCACGGTTTGGGTACGCGAGCTCTCGGCTGATGCCGAGAGCGCGGTGTTTGTCATAGGCATCGCCAACGCGGAAGAGCGCGGAGACGCCTCCGCACTCGCACGTCGGCGTGCCGACGTCGTGCGAGAGGCACTGGTGCGCCTGGGCGTGGCGCCCAGCCGTCTGACTCTGGGACCAGTGGAGTCGGGAAAGGCCGGTCTGGTGATCTTGCGGCCGCGTCTCGACCCTCCAGAGTGAAGTCTCGCTGCCGTCGCGCTGTCGTAGACGGGGCGGGCCTTGATCGAACGCATCCGATGGCCGTCTTTGCTCGGTAGGGGCCAACTAAGGCGATATGCTCAGCCCTTCATGGGCTGGCTCGGCCATACACTGACGGAAGCGAAGAGCGCGGGAACGCTGTGGCTCCTCGCGTTGGTGCTGCTGAACACGCTGCTCTCGCGCACCAATCGGGAACGGCGGCTGGTGGTCACGCCGCTGGTGCTCTTGGCGCTGCACCTGATCATGGTGCTGGTGCTCGGCGTGCTGAAAGGGCTGGGCAGCGCTGGGCATACCGAGGCCCGCCTCGCAGCGCTGATCTTCGGAGCCATTGCCGCGACGACGGCCCTCGGTTCCATCGTCTTCAATCAGGTCTTGGCGCGCCTCAAGCTTCGCGTGCCGCGCATCCTGGAGGACGTGGTGGTCGGTGCAGCTTCGGTGATTGCCGTGCTCACGGTGGCGTCCCGCACCGGTCTCAATCTCTCCGGCCTGATCGCGACCAGCGCGGTGCTCACCGCGGTGGTCGGCCTCTCGCTGCAAGACACGCTGGGCAACATCTTGAGCGGCCTGGCGCTGCAGACCGACGACTCCATCCACGTGAACGACTGGATCAAGGTCGGCGACATGGTCGGCCGCGTGAAGGAGATCCGCTGGCGCTACACGGCGATCGAGACGCGCAACTGGGAGACGGTGATCTTTCCGAACAGCATGTTGGTCAAGGGTCAGGTGATCGTCCTCGGGCGTCGTGAGGAGCAACCGACGCAGTGGCGTCGCTGGATCTGGTTCAACGTGGACTTTCGCTTTCCGCCGCCGGACGTGCTCGCGGCAGTGAACGAGGCGCTGGCGGCGGCGCCCATCGAACGGGTGTCGGACAAGCCCCAGGCTCACGCCATCTTGATGGATTTCAAGGAGAGCTACTGCCGCTACGCCGCCCGCTACTGGCTCACGGACTTGGCCGTGGACGACCCCACGGACAGCGCCGTGCGCGTGCGCATCTACTTTGCGCTCCGCCGCGCCGGCATTCCGCTGTCGATCCCGGCGCATGCCATCTTCGTCACGGAAGAATCGAGCCAGCGCGAGCTTCAGAAGGGCACGGAAGAGCACGAGCGAAGGGTACGGATGCTCGCCGGCCTGGATCTGTTCGACAGCCTGAGCTCGGACGAGCACGCGGCACTGGCGACGGGTCTGCGCTATGCGCCCTTCGCCGCAGGAGAAACGCTCACGCGACAAGGCGCTGAAGCGCACTGGCTCTACATCGTGGAGTCCGGCGAGGTCGCGGTGATGATCCGCGACGGTAAGACGGAGAAAGAGGTCGCGCGCATTGGCGCGGGGGAGTTCTTCGGTGAGCGCTCGTTGCTCACCGGGGACCCGCGCTCCGCCACCATCGTGGCCAGGACTCAGGTTGAGTGCTGGCGTCTCGACCAGGCCGTGTTTCGCGAGCTCCTCGAACGGCGTCCGGAGATCGCCGAAGAAGTGGCGGAGGTTCTCGCTCGGCGAGAAGCGGAGCTGGACCAAGTGAGGGAGGACCTCAGCCAAGAAGCCGCCGCGCGCCGCATGGCGGAAACCAAGACGGACTTGGTGGCGCGCATCCGGAGCTTCTTCAAGCTCGACGACTGATTTGCTACACGTGGGGGAGGATGCCGGATCTCGAGTGGTTCGTTCGCGACGACCTCGTGCAGATCGCCGCGGACCGCGGGGTGGCCGTCGCCCAGTTCAAGGGCGTGCCGGAGCCGAGCGCGTACGCGGCTTATCGACGCGCGTTGGACGCTGCCGTCGCCCACTCCGGCGCACGGGCCGTCGCCGTCCACCTGGCCCGGCCCTCGCAAGCCAAGGCGGACCGCACCCGCATGAACGCGGAGCTCTCCCAAATGCTGCGCGACTACGACCAGAAGCTCGGCGCCGTGGGTTTCGTCATCCTTGGTGAGGGCTTTTTGAACGCGATGCTGCGATCCATGGCCTGGCTCGGCATCACGACGGTGCGTCCCAAGACGCCCATCAAGATCTTCGACGACCCCAAGCTCGCCAGCGCCTTCGCGGCAGGTGCCGCCGGGCGTGAGGAGCGCGACGTGTGGGACGTCGTGTCCCAGTTCCAGAGCGAGGTCGGTCAGTCGCCGCACTGACCGGCGACGCTGCCGATGCCGTTCTTGAAGCCGGAGCGGATGTAGCCTTCGCGCGCCGCCGGCGTCTTCAGGGACTCGTAGGCCGGCGTGGGCTTGAAGCCGTCCTTGAACAGCTTGTAGGCGGTCTTGCAGTCCTTGGCGCGGGCCGCGCAGATCGCCGCCCAGTGATGAATGCCGTCCTCCGCGCCGTGAGCGGGCACGTTCTTGATCGTCTTGAGCAACTTCTTGGCGGTGAAGTACGACTGCTCGCACTCCTTCGCCGATGCGCCACCCTTCACGTAGCCCTCCACGATGGTGTGCAGCGCGACCAGGAGCTGGTCTCGCGGCGCCATCTTGCCGCGACAGAACTCGCCCACCAGGGCGTCCACGGCGTCGTCGTCGTTCGAGTACTTCCCCGGGCCCCGCTGCTCGACGTACTTGCGCGCCAGCTGTCGACCCGCGTCACACTGGCCGGCGAGCATCAAGCATTTGGGGCGTTCCAGGTCGAGGCCGGAGCTCGCTTCCGTGGACGGATGCTTGGGATCCAGCGCGTCGTGCTTGTCCAGCTCTGCCAGGCAGCTCTTGCCGTCGCCGGCCCGCAGCTTCGCCTGCGCGGCCAGGTAGCGGTCCTTCGCCTCGGCGGACATCTCGACCGTTTCGGCGACCTTGCCGGCGGCGTTCAAGGAGCTGTCCGTGTCCGGGGCGCGTTGCGCCGCGTGGTCCGGGTTGTCTCCGGGCTCGATGGGGCGCAGCGTCAAGCGGATGGGCACCTTGCAGCTCGCGATCTCGTGGGCGGCGTCGCTGGTGCAGCTGGCGAGATCCCCGCCGTGCTTCTCCGCACTGTCGTGGCGCTTCTGCTCCCCGCCGGCGCCAAAACCATACAGGCTGCCGCCGGCGCTCAAGCTGCTTTCGGAAGTGGAGCCCAGGGCGAACGCGCCGAGGTTGTAGCCGTAGACGAAGTGCGTCGCGCCTTGGCAGGCGGGGTTCTTCTGAATGTCGCCCTGATACAACCCCGGGCGCGTGGCATTGCGCGTTCCCGCGACGAAATACTCCATGCGGAACTTCTCGCCGCCGGCAACGCGGCCGCTCAGCTCGCCGACGCCCAGGGGGAGCTTGGCGTACAGATCTGCTTCCGAGCCGATCTCGACGCGCTCCAGTGACCCTGCCGTCCACGACACCGGACGGTAGGCGCTGTACGCGCCGGGTATCGCGTCGTCCCGACACCCATCCAAAATGCGGAGCTTGCAGCCTTCGTACTGAACCACCACCACGTCCCGCTGCGCCAGGCTCTCGAAGCTGGACATGTCCGTGGCATCCCACTCGATGACGAACGGACGCTCGTGGTTTTCCGGGTTGCACTTGTTCTTGCCGGCGAAGGTCTCACCCATCAGCCCGCTCTGGCCGGACTCCCGCTTGGGCGTGGTTCCGGGTGCCTGCCCCGCCCCGCACGCCGTCAGCCCGAGAAACACGACCACGACCAGATGCCGCTTCGTCATCGGGCTGGGCATAACATGGGTGTTGGTCCGTCGCGATCGCCGTCGCTGCGCTCCTTGCGCGTGAACACGCTGGGACCTCGCGCATGCGCAACTTGTGCGCGAGCTCGCGCCAACAATCGCGTGGTTCCGTCGGGGCACGTGCATTGCACGATCCGGCGCTTTCCTTGGAGGCGGTCATGGACGTGGTGCTCATCGGCGCGGATTTCGAAGAGAACCTGGGCGTCGGCGCGATTGCAGCGGTAGCGCGGCAGGCGGGCCACGCGGTGGGCGTGGTGCCCTTCAACGTGCCGGCGCAGGCGCAGGGGATCGCCGAGCGCGTCGCTCGTGCGAAGCCCGACGTGGTCGGGCTCAGCATGCAGTTCCAGCATCGCGCGCACGAGTTCTTGGCGCTCTCTCGTGCACTACGGCGTGCGGGCTACCGCGGGCACATCGTTGCCGGCGGACAGTTCGCGACGCTGGCCAACAAGGACGTACTGGAAGGTCGCCACGGAGTGGACAGCGTGGTGCTGTACGACGGCGAAGAGACCTTTGGCGAGCTCTTGGCCGCCCTGGAAGGCGGTATGTCTCTCGAGAACGTGGCGGGTCTCGCGCTATCCGGTCCCCTCGGCGTGCGTCACACTCCGGCGCGGCGTCTGCTGGACGACTTGGACCAGCTGCCGTTTCCGCTGCGCTATCGCGAGCACACCCGCCACGTCGGCATTCCATTCATTCCCGTGATGGCGGGGCGCGGCTGCTGGGGTCGCTGCAGCTACTGCTCCATCACCAGCTACTACCGCGAAGCAAAGCAGGCCGGAGGCGGACGCACCTTCCGGCAGCGGACTCCGAAGAGCGTGGCTCGGGAGATGGCGGACCTGTACGACCACGCCGGTGAGCCCTGCATCTTCTGCTTCCACGACGACAATTTTCTGCTGCCCAAGCCCGCGGACTCGCTCGGGCGCCTGCGCGCGATTCGTAGTGAGCTGAACGAGCAAGGCGTGGGCACCCTCGGCATGGTGGGCAAGTGCCGTCCGGAAACCCTGACGGACGATCTGGCTCAGGAGCTGGCGAAGCTGGGCGTGATCCGGCTGTACGTCGGCGTGGAGAACGCCAGCGAAGAGGGCGCCGCGCACTTGGGTCGCGGCAAGCAACACCTGGCCATCGGCGCGGCGCTGTCCGCCTGCAGGAAGGCGGGCATCTTCGCCTGCTACAACCTGCTGATCTTCGAGCCGGGCGCGCACATCGAGGACGTGAAGACCAATCTGGAGTTCATGCGCGCCCACGCGGACCATCCCGTGAATTTCTGTCGCGCGGAACCTTACGTGGGCACGCCGCTCCAGGAAGAGCTGGCCGCGAGCAGCAACCTGGGCGGTAGCTACCTGGGCTTCGACTATCGCATCGGGGACGATCGCACGGAGCTGCTCTTCCGGATCGTCGCGGCGGTGTTTCGCGAGCGGAACTTCCGCCCCGACGGCGTGGCCAACCGCACCATGGGGCTCGGCTACACCGTGCGCGTGATCGAGCACTTCTACGAAGACCCGCGCGGCGAGCGCTTCGCGCTGTCTCGGCGCGCCGCAGCGCTGACTCGGCGCATCACGCTGGATACGGCGGAATACCTGGAACGCGCCATCGATCTGGCGGAGAGCGCAGACCTCTCCGACCGCGACGCGATCGAGCGGCGCGCCGCATTGCTCGGCCTGGAGGTCGCGGCAGCCGACGGCCTGTGGCAGCGCGAGCTGGACGCGCTGCACGCCGAGTTCGAGGCGTTCGTGGAGAGCGCCGGGCGCCCCGCGCCGGCCGCGCGCGCCCGGCGTGCCCTCAGGATCGCCCGCAGCGTGGCCTTCGGCGCCACGCTCGTCGTGGGCACTGGTGCGGTCACCGGCTGCGGCGGTGAGAGCACGACCACCGGCGTGACCAAGGACGCCGGCAAGGACGTCGCCGTCGTGGATCCTCCGCCGCCAGACGCGGGCCAGGACGCCATCGTCGTCGACCCCGTGCCCGACGACTCGGGTCTGGACGCCGGCAGCGACAGCACCGTGGTGGATCCGCCGCCGGTGGATGCCGGCGTAGACATCAACGTGGATCCCGCGCCCCAGGACTCGGGGCTCGACGCCCAGCTCATCGATCAGTGGCGCGAGACCACGCCGCGCCGTTCGCGCCGCAGCGACGACCTGCCGCTGTTTGCGCCGCCCGATGTGCGCCTCTCGGCCGTGCGCGATGGCGATCGCATCGCGGTGACGCTGAACGGCGGTCCCGACGCCATCAGCACTCGCTGGCAAGCCGATGGCGCCGTGGAGGGCGAAGGACGGGAGGTGCACTGGACCCCCGCCGAGGACGATCAAATCTGCGTGGCGGTGCGCACCCAAGGTGGCGTCGCGTTTGCCACCCTCCGCGCCAAGGCGGTGTGAAGGCTACTCGAGTTGGCCGCCGTCACAATCAAGATCGAGGACAGGAGGCCGTCACGGAGCAGGCGCTGTAAGTACGAATTGTCGTGGCGGCGTTGTCCTACGACAGGCAGTACCCGAAAGATCAACGATCTCGGCGCGCCCCGCCGGATTCGAACCTCCGAACACCGGATTCGAAGTCTCCGTCCCACGACAGCGCTGCGGCCTGATGGGGCCAAGTGTGGAACCTCTTTCAGCTTCGGTGCTCCGCGCCCGCACCAGCCCGCATGCACCGGACTGAAAGTCCGACGCCACGACAGTTCCACGACAGCCCGGGCTTGCGCTGCCGACATGCCAGAGACCAAGGTCTGGGCGACGGAACTACGGGGCACCAACGGACCTGGAATCCACCACTGCACCAAGCCGCACAAAGGAGCTTGGTGCGGCCTACTTCCGACCACCGGAACCGACCGTCCAGAGGAACCTGTCGGGACGGGAGACCTGCTTGCGGAGAACCGAGAACGTCGGCCAGCTCATTGCATACTTGCTGTTGTAAGCCTGCCAAGCGACCAGTTCGGCGCTGGCGCCGTAGTGCTGCTGGAGGGTCTTCAGCACCCCCAAAACGTCTGTGCCCTTCTGAAACGCACGGCCCGCGACCTCCATCGGGACCAACAGCTCCGCGGCGAAGGCGCCAGCCCGTTGCTCGACAGGACGGAACACGTTGCCGCCGATGACCTCTGCAAGGGGAAGCGCAGCAGTCCGGTCAAGCAAGAGGTGGGTGATCTCATGCGCAAGCGTCGCACGTCGTCCAGGCTCTTCGCAGGAATGTCGTCCGTGGGGATTCACCAAGATGATTGGGCCATGCGATGGTCCCCAACACGCAACTGCCTCGATGTTCTCGTCATCGATGCCGAGTTCATCGATCTTCACGTTCCACTGTGCGAGTAGTGTTCGAGGCTCGACACGCTCGTCGGGCCCTATGTTGAGCCTTTGTCTCAACCAACGGGCCATTCGGTAGCCGACAAGTGCGGGCTTCGTGTCGCCGTTGCCAGCGCCCAGTACGCTTTGTGCATTGACCGCCATCTGGTCAAGCTCTGGCGTCTGCACCTTGGGCGCCGCCCTCATGCACGCGATGATTGCCTTTACGACGGACGCATCCGTCGTAGGCACCGACATCCTTGCAGCAGCGAGAAGTTCGTTCGACGAGAATGCGTCTGGCGCTTGCTGCGGGTCGATCTCGAACGTCCCGGATACGTCGCCATCAGCCAGCTCTGACAGCTCGCCGGTGCTCACCCCGACCGCAATTGCGGCAAGCTCGGACGAGCTTCGATCCATCCGCCGCTGCCACGCATTCGCAAGGTCTGTCCAGCGTTCGTCGGTAGACGAAGCGGTTCGTCGAACCACCTTCTCCACAACCCCTTCGAGTGCCTCGAACACCAGCTCCGATGAAAGTAAGGCGCCCGATGTCTTACCGACAACCCAGGCTCGTAGCCCTTCGCGAACCACCCAGAGCTGCGGCAAGAGCTTGCCCTGAACTCCCATAGCGAGGTCATGCCGATGCCGGAACTCGAACATCATGTTCTCGTTCTCCGCCGCCTCGTCCGCGTCCATCGAGTCCAGCCACTCTTGGCTTATGGCAAGGAAGGTCTTGGGGTCGCGGACCACTGGTCCCGCTGGCCACCCGTTTTCGAGAACCAACCAGCTCCACACTTCGGCCAGGTGCTCCGCAAGCTCGCCCCAGGTCCACCGAACGCCCTCCGAGCCGTCCGCCGTCTTGCGGCCCCAAAGCACCTCGTCGCCGAGCTTGACGCACAACCGCCCCCAGGTCGGATCAGTGTCCGCCTTCTGCTCCTCCCAGGTGAGGTCGAACGTGAGTTCGGGGTCAGCCATCTAGGTGTACTTCTCGGTCTCTTGCATCCAATTGTCGAACTCGGCTTGGGCGCCTTCCTTTGTGGCGAGCGCCCGGAGCTGGTCACGAACGGCTCGCGGGATGCGGTTCTTCACATCGGGAAAGCCGTGGTAGTTGCGCGTGTTCCCTCGCCGGTGGGCCCGGTAGGGCACGCCCTTGTAGGTGTTGAACACGTACTTGGGGATCGGGCTGCGGTCGGTTGCTGGGCTCCAGCGGACGCCCTCATCGAGAAGTCGCTGCGCCAGTTCGGTGTCGATCTCGGACGAGCACTTTCCAACGAGGGCACCGTCTTCATCCTCGGTGACACGAGCCACTGCCGAAGTCCCACGGTGCTTCTCGCGGTGGTTCAAGTCCGGGTCGTAGGTCAGTTCCACCGGCTCCTCAAACGCGGCGAAGCCTAATGATAGCAGCCCCGCCAGCGCAAGAGGCGCCCGTGTCAAGCCACAGTTGAGCGCAGTTTGTTGCATGCGTCCTAAGGGACGCAAGAAACGCGCCTGCGGCGGCGGCGAAGTGAACCGCTGTTCAGGAAGCGAGGGACGCCGCCGCCGGTGAATGGTCAAGCGAGCCAGAGTATTGGCGCCTCGACTACCCAGCTCCCGAACACCTGCACCAGCTCGAACAGGTCGTCGGTGCCGGCGTGGGCGATCCTCCCGCCCTTCTCCACGAAGTCCGAGAGCTGGTTCGCCAACAACCGAGCCGCCAGCATCAACGCCTGGAGCGTGTCGCTCTCCGCTAATGTCGGGGTGGCGCACGCCCAGCCCCTCGATCCCGCAAGGGCACTTCGCTTCCTGCTCGTCCACCGTGTACGGCAAGCCGGGTCGGTCAGTCTTCGTCATCATCTTCTTCCGACTCGGGTGCCTCGCTGGAGCGTAATCGCCATCGGATCGCCAACAGAAGCAGGTTCCGATGGCTGATGCTGCTGACCTCGGGACCGGAAACGGAGATCGCTAGCTCTGCTGATAGTTCGCGAGCAGCATCGCTTCGGATCTCAGTGTCTGACTCTTGGAGGGTGGAACCCCTCGCGTTCAGGCGACGCCTTTAGGAGGCTCGCGGTGCGTTCTATTGGATGAGTGAATACCGCCGGGCCGCTCATACCGTCTACCGGTTTAGAGTTTCAAGACATCGAAGAGCATGACGACGATTTCAAGGTCACCGAGTGTGAGCCTGCGTCGCCGGTGATGTCTTCAGCCGCCGCGATTGTGTTCAGCACCTCCGACAACTCGTTCACTTCACCCTGTGTGACACGCTGCCGAGAAACG
The DNA here is from genome assembly GCA_020633235.1 of Polyangiaceae bacterium. Classification (NCBI taxonomy): domain Bacteria; kingdom Pseudomonadati; phylum Myxococcota; order Polyangiales; family Polyangiaceae; species Polyangiaceae bacterium. Next base: position 87,385 of record JACKEA010000011.1, read on the forward strand.
TCGTCCGGTAGTTGGGCAACACCTGCGAGTTCGTCCACGGTCACTCGCCGACTCGTGGCGCGTCGTTGCCAACGACTCGTCCGACGAACGAGGCGCTTCGTTCCCGCCCCCACTGGTCGAAACCCAAACGCTCGCCCTCCGCCACGCCCAGATCCGTGGGCAGGCGGGCAGGGCCCGTCGCGTGACCGAGAGCCGTAACTTCCTTGTTTGCCGTGTCGTCGAGGACTTCTGCGAGTGGAATCAAGTCGGCCGATTCCGGCATCACCGCCAACTCAGACACCCGAAGGGAGGGAATCGCACCGACACGCAACTGCGCTGCTGGCAAGCCTGTGGTGAAGAACTCGAACGGCGTGCCGCCATCCAAGAGGACGTGGAGCATTTCCACTCCAGCACCGCGCCCCTTCTTGAACGCCGCCGCCCCGTGAGATTGCTTGCCCGTGAGCGTCCACGAAGTGCCAAGGGTTCGGTAGGCGTCCATCAGTAGAAGGAGGGGAGGTACCTTCTGTTCGGGACTTGCTGGTCCGTCGAAATGAGCACGAAGCCCGGGAATTACCGCACCATGGAGCAACTCTATCTTCGCTCGAATCTCGTCTGCATCGAAGTCGGCTGCCGAACTGATCACCTCTTGCGCAGCGGTCAAAGCGTAGATTTCCTTCCGGAGGTCAAGCGCACGGAGTAGCTTGCTCTCCTCGCGGATGGCACTCTCGACCCTATCGAACCCAGAAGTTGTGTCGTTGCGCAGGACTTCCATGCCGTCGAGTACGGCCTGGAACCCCCGGACGTTGGTTCAGGCTGCCGATCTTTTGCGGAGACTTGGGATCCCCGCCGCACTCGTTGACGGAGCGCATCGCAGATCCTCGCCGTGCGTGTCTGCGCGTCTGCACGGCGGTCGATAGGAGGTGGTCTCGGAGCGGGACTCCCACTAGTCTGCCGTCGGAATGGCCCCCAAGAAGCAGGCTCGACAGTCCGGGTCTCCGTTCGGACAGGCAGTTCGGGCGAAGGCCATCGAGGCATACTTCGCGAACACCGACGCGGTGACGGCCGACAACGCCTGGGAGCACGTGTACCACCTGCTCCTCTCGATCGACCGGCGGACAAGGCTGGCGCACGTGATGGATTCAAATCACATGCAACCCGGCGGTAGCTTCCATGGCCGCGCCGTGCTGTTCACCGACTTGCTTTGTGGCCGTTGGGGAATCGAACGAAAAGAGCTGCCCCCCACGTTGGACCACTTGTTCCGCGCCTGCGTGGAGGAGTACCTCAAGCAGCGGGAGCAGCAGCTCGCACGTGCCGTCGAACGGACCGTGGACCAGATCGTGGAAGCTGGTGGAGGAACGGAAGAGGTCGAAGAGTCGGTCTCCGAGTTCCTCATCGACATCGCCGATCTGCTCGTGGCCAGACTCGGGCTTGAGAAAACCCGCGAACTGGTCGAAGTCGTAGCCGAGATTGAACGACGGGCCGAGCACTACTTCACTATCGAGAAGAAGCGACAGAACGTCCGCGGCGAAGGCTTCGAGGACACGCTGGAGTGGCTTCTCCTGAATGTCTCGGGCGTGCCACGGGAGCAGTTGGTCGTGCGCACGGCCGCCAACAACCTGCCGGGCTTCAAGAAGCCGCTCACGTCCGCTGGGAAGCGAAAGGACAAGGTGCCCAAGCCCGACCTGGCGGTCACGACGCCTGCGGGCGACCTGACGCGATGGATTCTTACGGCGAAGTGGAGTCTGCGGCAGGATCGACTCGACCAGTTTGGACAGGAAGCCGCGTACTACCGGGCCAACAAGATCCAGGCCCCATCCGTGGACTTCGTGCTGATGACGAACGAGATGGATGTCGCCCGACTGCGTGATGTCCTCTCACCTCCCGAAGGTCCTGGCGGTTTCCACTTCAACCGTGTGTACCACGTGAACCGGGACCTACTGGAAGAGACCCACGGCGAGCGGTTCGCTCCGTTGAAAGTCTACAAGGAGGAAGCTCGGCTCCTTTCGCTTGCCGACCTCCTGAAACACGCGGAGACCCTCAGACCGTAGCGGTCCTCTCGGCCACCCGGAACGAAGGCTGCCGGGACGCCTTGTAGCGGGCCGGACGGATCAGCGGAAGCAATGCCTCGCCGATGGCCTTGCCCAGCAGCGGGGGCACGGCGTTACCAACCTGGGCGTAGCGGCTGTGGCGGTCGCCGTTCAGGAAAGTGTAGGAGTCCGGAAAGCTGTGGAGCCTGGCAAATTCTCGGACCGACAAGGCCCGCAGGGCCTCGTAGTGGTAGACGCAATCCGTCTTGGTATTCAGCGTCCAAGAAAAGTAGTCCGGGTGCAGCTTCCGGTAGGCGTAGTAGTGCTTCCGGCTCAGCTCGTCGCGGCCGATGTCGGGGCCCCACTTCGTCCCGTTCAGGTAGCGACCTTGCAGCTCGGGCGGGATGTCACGGAAGTTCCCGCCCTGAGGGATAGCAGCGAGCCGTCTGGTCGTGTCTTCGCGGATCGAAGGTACATCGCCGTTGTAGACCTCGGTCAGCGAGCCCCGCATTATCCGCTGATAGGCGGTCGTTGCCTTTCCTGGGTAGCGGAACGCTTCGTTCGAGGGCTTACGCTCTAGCCGCTCGGCGGGCTTCCATCCGACAAGGTCCCCGATGGCCTGTTGGACGGTGACGAACTCCAGGTTGTCCGGATCCAAGAGGCGATCGAGCACGCTCATCTCCCCCATTGCGAGCTGCTCCTCTGGCATCCGATAGAATGGACGGCTGCGCCGGTCCAGGGAGCGGATGAGCTGGAACCGCTCAGCAGCGCCGGTGCGGCGAGGGAAGCGGGGATCAAGACCCATGTCGGAACGAACCCCTACAATCAGAACGCGTCGTCGAGTCTGCGGAACTCCGTAGTCCGCTGCATCGAGGATCGACCACGCCACGTTGTAGGAGCCATTCATCCCAAGGTCGCGGAGGATCTTGCCGCCGACCTTGCCGCCAGCCAGGTTCTTCATGCCGACGACATTCTCCATCACGAAAACCTTCGGTTGGAGCTGCCGCACGATGCCCAAGAGATGACGGTACAGGGAGTTGCGGGGGTCGTCCGTTTCCCGATCGTGGTTGCGGACCTGTGAGAACGCTTGGCACGGAGGACCGCCTGCTACCAAGTCGATCTCCTTGCCCTTTGTGGCCGTCAGGATCTCCTTCCGGACCTTGGCGCTCGTGATGTCCCCGGGGACGAAGATTGTACCGTGCTTGGTGTGGTTGTCGCTGTAGGTTTCCGCGGCCCACTCGTCCCAGTCGTTGGCCACCACTGTCTGATACCCCGCAAGGCGAAGACCTTCCGAGAGGCCCCCAGCACCAGCGAACAGATCGACGGAGAGCGGTTTCGATGTCTTGCTCATAAGAGATTCCGTTGGCAGGAGCGCGACAGCGTACAGGTGCCGCATGACGGAGCTGTTGGACGACACACCGTCTGTCCGTGAGCGACGAGGTTCACATGGAGCCCATGTCGGTACGCAGGAGCAACCAGTTGCTGTAATTCGTTGTGCAAGGCTCGGCGCCTGTAGATGGCGTCCCGCTTGAGCACCCCGTATCGCCGAAAGATGCGGAACGTGTTCGAGTCAACGGGGAAGACGCGATGGCCGAACGAGTACAGGCGGATGCACCGGGCACCTTTGGTGTCTAGCCCCGGAAGGCGCCGCAGCTCTCGCTCGGCATCCGCCTCATCTATGTCTCGAAGCGCGTTCAAACTGTACGTCCCGAATCTCGTGCGGACAGATTCAAGCAGGTTGCGCACCAGGAGCGCACGCGATTTCTGGAACCCGCTAGGACGTAGAATGTCCTCCAGGTCCGGGGCCGCTGCGACAAGTTGCCACGTCGTGTATCTCGCTCGCAGTGAAGTATAGACGGAACGAGCACGCTCCAGGTCCGTCTGGTATGTCAACAAGATGTACACACCTTCGGACAGGGGATCGGCTTGGTTCCCCAAATCCGGAGTGCCATGTACCGACTGGAGGTGGCGAGCCATCGAGCGAATGCGCCGCCGAGCACGCTGGTCGTCGGGTTGCCAGCTCGGCGAAAGGCCACTCGGCGAATCCGCCACGGTTACCGCCAGCGCCCAGGATGCCCCATCGTGTCCATCTTGTAGCACCGATGGACGAGCATGGAAATGGCCGCTTTCGCAGGTTGCTCGGCGTCGGAGCGAGGCCCACATGGCGGTACTACGTACTGCGGCCACGCGGTCTTGCGCCTGCCATCCCAATCGTCGCTAGCTACGCCTCGACGCTCGCGGGACACGCAGCCGCTAGCGTCCCGCCAACTCGACAACGATGGGGCAGTGGCGACTCAGGCTCTGGTGCCGGAGTCCTGGCAAGCACCCGGTACAAGTCGGACGCTGGTCGAAACGTAGTACCGCCTGTGAAGCAGAGCGAGCCCCCGACCCTCGTCCGCAAGTTTTTCGACGACGATGCCCTCACGTGGGCGATCGACCCGTTGCTCAAGGCTGACGACAACTACAACCGTCAGACCAAGAAGATCCTCCGCATGCAGAAGCGTCTTCGAGCCGCCGCCTGCGACGAGGCGTTCAGCAGGTACTTGAAGCTGGAGGAGGCGGTCAACGCCCGCTTCGGCGACGCGCTCGTTGTTGTTGCCCGCTGGGCTTTCCGGGCGGGCCTGCACTCCGGACGGCGGCAGCGGTGATCAGCTTGATTGCCCGGACGAGATCGTCGATGGCCGCGTCGTCCCAGCCTCGGACCATGGCCAGTAGGCGGGCCTGTGCGGGACCGAGCCGCTGCGGCTTGTCGGCAAGCCTTCCTCGCGACAAGATCGGATTCGTTGGCGCCGACCGCCGCTGCCAATCTCACCAGAAGGTCGTGGCTCGGAGAGAACCGCGCTCTCTCTATCCTGCTGACGGTCGCGTCGGTGACATCGGCCAGCTCCGCGAGCCGGGCCTGGGTCAGCCCGGCCTCGCCGCGAAGGCGCCGGAGTAGCGATCCCAGTGAACGCGTTGCCGCTCGTGACGGCGCCGGTCGGCTCACAGCCAGACGGACCACGAGCTTGCACTCTCGCCACAGGCGGAGGTGTTCGGGGGGCAGCCGGGTGCTCACGACGCCACCTGGCGTTGGAGGTCCTGGTTCGGCACGCCGACGTGCGAGTGCGGAGGCGTCTCCGCGCTCTTCCGCGTTGGCGATGCCTATGACAAACACCGAGCTCTCAGCATCAGCCGAGAGCTCGCTTGCCCAAACCGTGAGCTCTTCGCGCTGGCGTCGCGACCCAGGGTGGCGTCGCCTTCGCCACCCTGCGCGCCAAGGCCGTGTGAAGGCTACTTCTCGAACCAGATCGGTCCGGAGATGATCACGTCGCCGTCCTGCTGGTTGGCGATGGCTACCACATAGGTCTTCTTGGTGACGTTCAGCGGGAAGCTCACCGTGCAGGGATTCTTGCCGGCGCACTTCTTGGTGGCGAGGAGCTTCTGTCCCGGGCCGTACAGCTTCACCGGGCCGAAGCCGTCCTTGGCCTGCTTGTCCGTGAGCGTGACGGTGATCTTGCTGTCGCCAAAGCCGTGGAGCTTCGAGCCCATCCAGCACACGCCGTCCGCCACCATCTCGATGCGGGAAGTGTCGTCGTTGGTGGCCGCGGTGCGGTTGGCGAGCACGGCGCTGCGCACGGTTCCGCGGGTGAGCTTTGCCGCCCACAAGAGTGTGGCGTTCGAGGTGTCTCCCCAGCCGCCGTGATGGTTGTCCTCGTTCCACGAGGGCGACACCAGCCAGCCGTGATCCAGCGCCGTGAAGTAGGCCTTCAGCTTGTCCGGGAAGCTGCCGTGGCCGTTGAACTCCATCAGCCGGACCTTGTCCTCGGCCACCGGATAGAACGCGTAGTTCTTGAAGGTGCCGGGCCACGGCGGATGGTTGAACTGCCCGACGCACTGCTTGCAGTCCGCCATGGACTGATAGATGCCGGGGATGTTCGCCTTGGGGTTGAAGAACTTGTCGGGGAACAGGGTGTTGAAGTGGCCAATGCCCTTGGCGCCTTCGAACACCGTCTTCTCCCAACCGCAGCCGGCCACGAAGGTTTCGGAGTTGTACTTGTTCGCTGCGGCCTTGCAGCCCGCCCACTCGGCGGGAGTGATGCCGTTGCGGTGATCCGAAAGCCACAAGAAGTCGAAGGGCGGCTTCGTCACCTGGCTCGCGTGCTTGAAAGCTTGAAGCGGCGTGCCTTGACCGTCGGAGATGTGCGTGTGGGCGTGCAGTCCGCCGTAGTAGAACTTGAAGTCGCCCTGCACGCAGCCTTTGCGCTGACAAGTGCCGCAGTCCTTTGCACACGACTTGCAGTCTTCGTCTGCGTCGCAGGTGCCGTCGCCGCAGGTGGCGCACACGCCGCAGTCGTCCTCGCAGCTGTCGCAGGTTTCCCCGGCGTCGCACGTGCCATTGCCGCAGCTATCGCAAGCGCCGCAGTCGGCCGAGCACGACTCGCAGGTCTCCGTTTCGGAGCAGGTGCCGTCGCCGCAGCCCTCGCACACGCCGCAATCGTCAGCGCAGTTGGTGCAGTTCTCGCCCGAGGTGGCAGCGCACATTCCGTCCCCGCACACCGAACACGCGCCGCAGTCTTCCGCACAGGACTCGCACGACTCGAGCCCGGTCTCCAGCTCGCAAGTGCCGTTGCCGCACACGGGGCACTCGCCGCAGTCGGCCGGGCAGTTCTCACACACCTCGTCGTCGTCGTGGCTGCACACGCCGTCGCCGCAGGTAGCGGGTATGTAGCGGTCGCTCGCCGCTTCCGGCGCGCTGCTGGAGCAACCTCCGGAGGTGCTCGCCACCGATACGACCAGGGCCACCACGCCGAGCAATGCAGCGACGGGGAAGTTCCGGATCCGAGCCATCCGATCCGTAACAGCAAGCCATGTGCCAGCGAAGAGATCAGCGAAGTGCGGGGGTATTCGCGCGCGCCGCCAACCCGGGGTTGGCACTTCGGCGTTGCACCTCAGCCCGCCGCTTCCACCAGGTACTCGAAGTAGCCGTGGGCGGGCTCGTGCTTGTCGAGGGTCACACGGACCTTCTGGTCCGCGGCAGACATCACGCCCTCGAGGGCACCGAGCCAGGAGCTCGCCCAGGTAAGTCCCTCGGAGTGCTTCGGCGGAAATCCGTCGTGAATGAAGCGCGCCTGATCCATGCCCTCGAGCTCGACCCGCAGCTCGCCCGACCCTCGAATGGCGTAGCGCATGCTGACGGGCACGCCTCGCAAGATCCCGAGGGAGCTCTTTCCGAAGGTCTTCAACGCCATCTTGAAGGCCTTGCCGAACAGGAGCGGGTTCTGCAGGGAGGTCATGGTGCGATCACGCCAGAACTGCTGGTACCGCGTATCTCCCAAGGCGCCGTAGGCGGCCTCCAGCAAGTCCATGTGCACTGCCAGAGGCAGCCAGCGAATGGGCAGCGACGCTTCCAGGTCCTTGAGGTGTTCCCGACGCATGCTCGCGCGGATCTCGCCAACGGTGGAATCGGGGAGCATCGCGATCCCCTTCCACACGTGCTGCGTCCACGCCGCTCTGCACTCCGGTCCCGCCATTCCAAGCCCGCCTCGCGTGATAGTAGATGATTGTGCCAGGGCAGCCACCCCTGCCGGGTACAGCGACTGGCGTCCGTCATGGCGGTTTCCGCGGCGGACCAACAAATGGGAGCCGCTGATGTTAGCGTCGAAAGGTGGAAGCCGACGCTCTCGGTCTCGAGCCTTATGTGATCGCCACCGCGCCTCTGCTCCGGCGCATCGACGACAGCCCCCTCGGTGTGCGGCTCTCGAAGGACCGCTTCTACGATCCCACGCGGCGGCGCAGCGAGGCGTTCGTGGATCTCATCGATCGCGTGGACGTGATGACCTTCGGCCCGCTGGGCATGCGCATGCCGCGCTGGGCGATCTACGACTGCGCGGAGCTGCCGGGGGCCATCGTTGGGCTCGGGGGTAGCCACGACAAGCTGCCGGAACCGCTGCGCTCGGAGATAGCGCCGGCGGAGTTCGTGCCCTTCACCATGTGCATGGCCACGCCCATGGTCGCGGAAGGTCATTGGCTCGTGTACTCGATCTCGTCCCTGCTGGAGCTGGTGCCGAACTTCGACACCGTGGCAACTTCCGCAGAGACGTTGGCCATCGCCCTGGCCATGCTGCGGGTGAAGCGCGCCACGGGTACGATTCAATGGGGCTCGCATCGGCTCGCGGCGCAGACGCGTTTCGGGCCTCTCGCGGTGCGCGCGGCGTGGGTGCCGGCGCACACTCATCCGGCCACGTGTGTCTTCGAGTGGGCCGTGGACGACGCCTCGCAAGAGCAGGCACTGAAACCACCGCTGGCTTCACCGGACGACGCGTTCCCCGTGGACGAAGCGGATCACCCTGCGCTGCAGCGGCTGCAAGCGCGCATCGAGGGTGGAGAAGAGTTGGAGCTCACGGGAGTGACGCCGGCCGCCGTGGGTCGTGCGCCACGGGCGCTGGTGCGCTGGAGGACGGCATGACCCTGCTTTCACCGCAGAATCCGCGTCTCCTCGAGCGGCTCTCGCCCTTCGTGGTGGCCACGGCGGAGCACCAAGAGCATTTCGACCTGCGTCCCTTCGGCCTGGAGATCCAGCAGCGCTTCGATCCGTTGAAGAGCGCTTCGGGCCCGTTCCTCGAGCTGCTTCGTCATCTGGACGGCGCCACCTTCGGACCCGAGGGCATGCCCATGCCGCGCTGGGTGTTCTTCGATGGCGCGGAGCTGCCGGGAGGCATCGTGGGCTTTGGAGCCAACGAGGCAGATCTGCTGCCGAGCACTCGGGAAGCCATGAAGGTAAAGAGCGGCTCCGGTCAGTTCGTGCCCCTCGCCATGTTCATCGCCATCCCCACGCACGAGCAGGGCATCTGGATGGCGCACAATCTCGCCAGCATGGCGCCGCAGCTTCCGGAAGAGGGGCTGGCCGGTCTCGGTGGGCTCACCAAGGCCGTGGGTCTCAAGACGTATCGCGCGCGCCGGCAGATCGGCGCCACGCAATGGAACTCGAGCGCGCTCTCCATCCACACGCGCCTGGGTCCCCTCGAGCTGCTCAGCGCTTGGACTCCCGCCCACAGTGAAGCCTGGACGCTGACCTACGGCGTGACGCTCAGCGATGCCGTGCTCAAGAACCTCGCCCGGGACGCCGACGGCGAGGTCGAGCGTCCGGCCGTGTGGAAGTGGATCGACTCGGAAGATCACGTGAGCCAACGCGAGCTGCAGGCGCGCATCGAAGCGGGAGAGCGCTTGTGCATCGCGAACAAGCCGGAGATCTTGGGCGCCGATCACCTGCGCGTTCCCGTTGCCCGCCTGCTCTGATTTTGTTTGTCGGGGCGCCGCGGCCACACCGTTGACGGCATTCCGGACGGCTGGTAGCTCGCGCCTCATGGCCAAGATCCGCTACGAAGGGCGCTGCCATTGCGGCAAACTCCGCTTCGCTTTTCGGAGCGAGCCCATCACGACGGGGAAGCGATGCAATTGTTCCATCTGCAAGCGCAAGGGCGCGGTCATGTCGTCGACGTATTTCCCGGCAGAGGACTTCGAACCGATCGAGAACGTGGAGGAGCTGTCGGACTACCGCTGGGGTGACCACGACGTGAACCATCTGTTCTGCAAGACCTGCGGCATCTACCCGTATCATGGGGACGACGGCTTCGGTTATCGCGTGAATCTCGGCTGCGTGGACGCCATCGACGTGATGTCCCTGGACGTGGGCATTATCGACGGCAAGAGCCTGTAAGGAAACGTCTCACCCCGGCGTTGGTCTGACGATGCGACTTCATTGCTGCGTGCTTCCGTTGCTCGTGTCTTGCGCCTCGCCTCCGCCACCTAGACCTCCCGAGCCTCTGCGCCCTCCACCCCCTCCGCTGCAGCAAGCGGCGAAGCCGCCGCCAGCGGTGGTGGTGGCAGAGCCGGAGCCGGTCTTTGATGTCACCGACGCAGCGCTTCGCGACGAAGACACCAGCGGGGTCGAGATCACGCTGTTTGCCAAGGACGCCGGCACCGTCACCATGTCCAAGAAGCACACCTACGTGGTGGTGCACCGGCGGAAGGAGCTCGAGCTTCGGGCTGGAGGCCAGAGTCGGCCGATCCCCGTGCGCGCCAGCACCCGCGTGCGGATCAGCGACGACGAGAAGCACCTGCTCGTCGCCGACGAAAACTGGAACTTGCGCGTCTTCTCTCTGCCGAGCGGGGCGCTGGAGCGCGAGATCCCGAGGGTGCGGGTGTACGACGTCGCCGGCAACACGCTCGTGTATCGCACGAGCCAGTGCGAACTCTACTCCGTGTCCCTATCCGCGCTGGCTCGCCCGAAGAGCCTGGGCAAGGACTGTGGCACGGTGCTCGGTTTGGACCCGGAGGCGGGGAGAGCTCTTCTGGGCGAGTCCTCCGAGCTCCAGGCGATGCACTCACGAGGCTACGCAAACGTCGACCTCTTGCAGCTGGACGGTGGTCGGCGAGACGAAATCGTCAAGGCCGCGAACGCGATGAGCTTCCTCTCCAACGTGAGCGTGGCTCGAGACCTCTCGCGCCTTTGCTACGTGATGGACCAACAGGTGAACTGCACGGCGACCGTTCAGCCGGAGCTCGTCGTGCTTCGAAGCGATCCGGCATACAGCGAGCCGTTGTTCGATCCTTCTGGGACGAAGGTTGCCTACCTCACTCGCACCAAGCTCGGGGCGCCGGAGCACCTCGTCGTGGGCAGCGCCGTCAGCGGGGAGACGAGAGATCTGATGGTGACGGAGCACGAGTGGTGGGAGTTCTTGCCGGGAAGCATGCGCCTCGTCGGGCATGGTGGCCTGCGGCGCTTCGCCGTGGTGGACCTGCGACAAGGCTGGAAGATGGAGCTGGGAAGGCCGGGCGAGGAATACGAGGGGCTGGCGATGGTACCCGGGGATCCGACGCGCTTCTTCATCGGACGAGAGCGCGGCAACACGCGCGACGTGTATCTGGTGGAGCTCGGACGCTGAATCAGCGCCAGAAGCTGGCCACGTCGAGAGGAACGGCGTCGAACGGGTCGCCAACGCGGCTTCCGACGGAGCGAATGATGCGCTGGTGCGGACCCCGAGGGCGGGTCATCGTGTACAGCACGCCCTCGATGATCTCGCCCTTGATGTCCCGGGGTAGGGCGTCGAGGTCCTCGAGCGTCGGCGCCTTCGCTGCGGGATCCGTCACGAAGCAAAGGTAGCACGGCCCTCACACGTGCATTGCGTCTTCGGGCAGGTCGAGCGCGCTGGTGACGACCTTGGCGAGGGCGTGTGTTTGATCCGCACCCAACCGCTGGCCGACGTACGCCGTGCCGTACACCATGGCCGTGAGCCCGAGGCCCAAGGGTAGTGCCCACAGCGCCCACAGCGGCTGATCCAGGAGCCACTGGGAGAACGCGAAGAACATCGCGAAGATGGAGCTGATGGCGACGATGGCATAGAGCGCGATCAGCATGGTCCACACCTGGGGCGTCGGTCCGACACGACCGTAGATCACGGTGCCGCGCTCGTGCTCCGACAGCTGCAGACTGAGCTGGGGCGACCAGAAATGCTGTTTGTCCGCGATCACCGTGACCTCGATGCACTCGCCCAAGATGCTGCCCTTGCACTCGCGGTCGTGCTCGGCCATGCACGCGCGAAAGCGGGAGAGCACCTCGCTCGGCGGCAGGTCCACCACGAATTCGATCTTGGGGCGAACGCGGGGCCGACGCATCGGGGCGGATCAGACCAGCTCGCGGCGCCGGGCGTTCGGATCCAACTGCGGCGGCTTGCCGTAGCCGCCGGTCAGCTTGAGCAGAACGGTGTGGGCGCGGCAGGCCGGTACCTGGTCCGCCAGAAAATGCACTGGGCAGCGACCGATCTCGACGACTTCCATCTCGAGCTCGGCTGCGCGCTCGACCGCTTCGCGATGACCGGAGCCGAAGCTGAACCACACGCGCTTGCAGCCCGCGTCCCGGGCTACGTCCACCGCGTGGCGCGCGCTCTTGGGCTTCACCCAGATCACGGCGAGGTCTCCGCGGTCGTCCGGCAAGTCCTCCACTTTGGTGTACACCTTGCCACCCTTGGTGCCGCCGCGAGATTCCGTCAGGCCACCGAGGTCCAAAGCGTAGAACTTCACACCGGTCTTGGTGTAGTTGTTGTAGCTCTGCGCCGGAAAGCGCCCCTGAGAAGAGTCGCCGATGACGACGAAGCCGTGGGCGTTGCGGATGACCGTCTCTAGGGGGTGAGCCATGCGGCTGCTGAGCGTATCACCACCGCGGCCGTTAGAGGTCGGCGCCCGCTTTGAGGGCCTTGCTGTCGCACTCGATGCGCCGGAAGCCCAGCGCCTTGGCCGAACCGTGCTCGGCGCCGCCCAGGAAGTTCTCGAGCAAAAAGCGCGTGCAAGCGCTGCCTTTGACCACGAGCTTGTCACCATCGGCCACGACGGCGTCGGCCTTTTTGCCCTTTGCATCCAGCGCTCGCTGGTACTGCGAAGCGAACGCCGGTCGCGCTGCACCGGCGAGGGACTCGCGCTCCTTCGCGTCCTTCGCCGCTCCGAGCAACGCCTCTGCGGTCTTCGGATCACAGTCGTCGCCGACGAGGCACGCCGAGCGCGCGGCGCGCACCCGCTGATCGGGCGTCATCGCAGCATACTTGGCGCCCAGATCCGGTGCGGCTGCGGACGCCGCGGGGGTGGGAGAGGGCTCCTTCTTGTCGCAGGCGGCGACGCTAGCGAGGCAGACCAACGGGACAATCCAGCGCTTCACCCGAAGAGGGTTTCACGGTCGTCGCCGCACAGCAAGATCAGCGCGACGACGGCGGGAACTTGCTCGGCCTCGGCGGAGTGAGGCTGCCGCGATCCACGGCGGCGGCGAGCGTTCGGAGCCAACGGCGGAGCTGGGAGAAGATCAGGAACTCGTCGTACACGCGGCGCTGGCCGTGGCGGCCCCAGTCGGCGCGGCCGACCGGGTCGTTCAGCATCTCCACCAGCGCGGTGGCAATGACGGCGGGATCCGATGCGTCGTGGTGCAGCCGGCCATCGATGCCGTCGCGGATCTGCTGGCGTATGCCACACGCCGGCGAGCCGAGCACGGGCACGCCTTTGAGCATCGGCTCCGTGACCGTCAAGCCGAAGCCCTCACGAACGGAGTTCTGAACGACGATGGACGAGCAGCTCTGCAGCGCGTTCACCATCAGGGCGTTTTCTCGTGTCGACCCCATCGGCAACGACAGCATGACCACGTCCTTCTGCACGTCCTTGGGCAAGGCCACGTAGCCCTGGATCAGCTCTTCGAGTACGTCCTTGGCTTCGGGATCGTCCGCCACGGCGGCCGGCTCGGGACCGGCGAGCACCAGGCGACACAACGAGAAGCGACGTTTCTGCACCTCCGACAGCTCTTCCAGGGCGGGGTACTGCTGCTTGAGCTGAGTGAAGGCGTCCAGCAGCGGCTTCCAGCCCTTCAGGCGATCCCAGCGAGAGATCTGCGTGACCGTGGGTCGGAACAGGAGCCCGATTTCGTCGGGTTGCACCGCGGGTCCGAAGCTGCCGTCCGGCTGGAGTCGCAGCGCGGGCTTGGCGAAGGGGCCGGGCAGCACCGGGTTGTGCTGGAGCATCAGTCCGGCGTTGCACAGGATGCCCGTGAGGCGGTGCGCCGAGAGCGGTCGGTTCTTGTTCGTGAGCGGGTCGAGGGCGGGAGTGATGAGAGAGGAGCGCCCCGCCAGGAAGTGCGGAATGTATTCCGGCGCGGTGAAGACGCCGTGGTCGTACTCGTGCAGGTACGGCTCGAGCAGCTTCCAGGCGGCTTGCGTCTGCGCATTCTCCTCGTCCAGACCAATGTGGCAGCGCCAGATGGCGACGACGTCTTGACTCTGGCGAATGCGGGCGCCCATGGCCGCAGGTTGTGGGTCGTGCACCACCAGCACGTCGCCCGGAGCGAGGCGTGGGCCGAGCTCGGCTGCGAGCTCCTTGCCGACGGTCTCGTACAGGGCGCGGTCGTCCGCGCTGAAGCTGGGGGCGCCGGCGCCGTGAATGGCGTTGTGCAGACGCTTGGTGAGATCGAAGAACTCCGTACGTTCCGTGCCGATGACGCACCAACGGGTCTGGAGGCCCAGCTCGTTGAGCAACGCGACCTGTCTCGGCAGCATTTCTGCGACGCCGCCCCCTTTGGCGGTGGAGTTCACCATCCACACGGTGCGTCCGGAGAGCGCCTTCACGAGGGGCTCTGCTTCCCGGCGCAGCTCGTCGACGGCTCGCGACAGATGCGCGTAGGCTTCGTAGTCCTCCAGGCGGTGACCTGGCTTCACCTCGACGTCTTCGATCACACCACGCTCCTTTGCTACATGAAGGAGCATAACGCATGGGGCGACTCAGCTCGCGACGGCGAGGACCACCTTTCCGTGGCAATGCCCGCCCTCCACGCGGCGATGCGCTTCCGCTGCCTGCTCCAGAGGCAACACGCTGTCGATCACCGGTCGGAGTGCACCCGCTTCCACGAGCTCCGCGATGCGCGTCAGCGTCTCTCCACTGGGAGCCCGTGACATCGGCACGAAGCGCACATTTTTCGACAAACGAGCGCGGATCACGAAGCTTGCGATCTGAGTCAGCGCGTACGCCATGCCCAGCGCGGGGCCGAACCGCTTGGCGGCTTCCGGCAGTCCGGTCGTCAGGCCGATGATGCGACCACCGCGCTGAACCGTGGTGAGCTCGCGCCGCCAGTGAGCGGGACCGAGGCTGTCGACGATCATTTCTGCTCCGCGAGCCACGTCTTCATAACGCTCTGCGCCGTAGTCGATGATCACGTCGGCGCCGAGCTCTCGCACTCGCTCCACGTTGCCTCGACTGCAGGTGGCCAGCACCTCCGCACCAAAGTGCTTCGCGATCTGAATCGCTACCGAGCCCACGCCGCCGGCGCCGGCCTGGATCAGCACCCGTTCGCCCTGCCGCAGGTGGCCGCGGGTGACGAGCGCGTCCCAAGCGGTGAGCGCCACCAGCGGTAGTGATGCGGCTTGCTCGTGCGTCAGGGACGCGGGCTTGCGGGCGAGCTCGCTCTCGCTCACCACGGCGAGCTCGGCGTAGCTTCCCATGCGGTGGTGATTCGGTGAGGCGAACACGGCGTCTCCGACGCGGAAGCGCGTCACGTCCTTGCCTACGGCGCTCACGACGCCGGAGAGGTCCATCCCCGGGACGACGGGAAATCGGGGGCGGATGATGGCGCGGTGGCTGCCGCCGCGGATCTTGCAGTCCACCGGATTGACGGCGGCTGCGTGCACCGCCACCAACACCTCCCGGGGACCGGGGACCGGTGCTGGTACGTCTGCCAGCTGGAGCACGTCCGCGGGGCCATAGCTCGTGAATCGAATTGCTTTCATCATCCGAAGATCCATCCCACCCCACAGCTGACGAGGGCGATGCAAGGGGCCAACCCGAGCGCGGAGCCGACCACGTAGTCTCGAGTGCGAATGCCGGTGAAGGCGAGGGCGTAACCCAGAGGCGGAGACAGCCACAGCACCAGCCGAAGGAGCACCACGCTTCGGACCGGGTGCACTTCCACTCGGTCCAACAGGCGCGCCAGCCAGCGCCAACGGGGCCGAAAGCTGCGCTCGCCCGTGCCGCGGGCGCGGCGCGTGAGCACGAAGGGCACCGTGACGGCGACCACGGCGGCGCCATAGGCCAAGGCAAAACCGAACACCGGACCCCAGGCCGTACGTGCCGCGACCACGAAGGCCGTGCCCGGAAGATGCAAGAGCTGCCCCGCAGCGAAGGCCGCCACGAATACCGGAGCTGCCCAGATCCCGAGCGAGCGGATCCAAGCACCAATCACGTCAGGCCGCAGTTGGCCGGTGCGGTGCAGCGCGATGCCGCCGGCGAGCAGCCCCGCGAGCACGATCACGAGCAGCGTGGTGCGTAGGCGCGGGCTCACGCGGCCTCCAGTGTGTGTGTCGCCACATCCACGAGATACGCCTCGATGGCGGCATTCGCGTCGCCCGTCTCTTCCGCGAACAGCGACAGCTCGCTCTTCGGAGCCACGGCAAAGCGCGTGATCAGGATCCCGATGCCCACGAGTGGAATGCGCTTGCCATAGTCGCGGGGCGCGAGCAGTTCGGTAGCGCTGCCCAGGAGCATCCGCTGCGCCTTGCGCACCCGGTCCTGCGCGATGGGAGAGCTCTCGTAAACGAAGGCGCGAAGCAGGAAGCGACTGCGGTCGGGCTTGGCGCGCGCGGCGCGAAAGGCGTGACGGACGGCGTCTTGAACCGGGCACTTGGAGCGCGCGACCACCCCAGCGATCTCCGCGCCGATCGCCGAAAGCTCCGCGAACGCCTGATCGAGGCAGGTGGCGTACAGCTCGTCCTTGGTTCCGAAGTAGTGGTGGACGGCTGCGAAGGTGACCCCCGCCGCTGTGGCGATCTCCCGCACTGTGCAACCATCGAGGCCGTGCTGACCAAACGCGGCGGTGGCAGCCGTCAGGATGTGGCGGCGTGTCGCGTCGGCGTCGGCATTGGCGGGGCGGGCCATGGCGGGCAGGAACTTATCCACTGATAAATTAGTGTCAAGGGGCATACTGAGAACGTCGTGTTCGTCGTCGCCTTGACCCGATTTTCTCCCGCGGGCCCCCTGGAGGGGGAGGTGGGCGCTCTTGCTCCGGTGCTCGGAGTCGGTGCCTACGAGCTGCGTTTGTCGCTGGCGGCCACGCCGCCGGTGGTGCTGTGGACGGGCAACGAGCTGGACGCCGCCAAGAGCGTCCTCGCGCTGCTCCGCGGCCGTGGCCACGGCGCCGTCGCCTGCGACGCTGCGAGCGTGGCTTCCTCCGACGCGATGGCGTCACCCCGGAGCTTCAGCTTCACCCCCGATGGCCTCGACGACTTCCGCTACGCCGACATGCTGGCGCTCTTGGTCGCTACGCACGTACGGCACGAGGAGACGAACGAACAGCACACGGAGAAGAAACTGAGCTTGAGCCGAGCGGCCCTCAGCGGCGGGCTGGTGCTCAGCAAGAAGTCCACCGTGAGCAAGCAGTCGAGCAGCGAGGAGCGCGAGCCGGTGCTGTACGTGATGCACCGGAGCGGGAGTGGCCACCTACTGCTGCGCGCCGGCTCTCTTCGCTACACCGGGCTCGGAGAGCGCATCGGTCGCACCGTTCACGAGAACTTCCAGATCCTGGTGACGCTACTGAGAGAACGCGCGCCCAAGGCTCTCTTCGACGACCGCCTGCAGAAACCGCGGCGCGGTTCGCTGCTCGCCGTCTCCGGCACCAGCCGGGAGCGGAACATCGTCAGCAGCAACGAGGCGGAGACGGACCTGGCGGCGCACCTCTTGACCGTGGCGGCGCTGCAGGGCCAGGTCTAATTCTCTGCGGATTGTGGTGGGGTGTTTTGCGACACGCCGTCGGCGATTGACTGAACCGCCATTGGAGCGAATCCTAGTCGTGGAGGGTCGTCACCGCGAGGCAGCGACATGGATCCGTACGCCGAAATTTCAGTCCTGGCCGTAGACGATCATCCGGCGAACTTGCGCGCGCTCGACGCGCTCCTTGCCGAGCGACGCGTCCGCTTGACCACGGCCGCCTCGGGCGAGGAAGCGTTGCGGTTGTTGATGGACCGCGAATTTGCACTCATCTTGCTGGACCTACACCTGCCAGGGATAGATGGACTGGAGACCGCTCGGTTGATTCGCAGCAGCCCCCGGAGCGAGTCCACCCCGATTATCTTTTTGACCGCGCACGACCCAGTAGAGAGCCAAGTGATGCGCGCGTATGCGCTCGGGGCAGTCGACTTCTTGTTCAAGCCGATAATCCCCGAAGTGCTTCTGGCGAAGGTGCGGGTATTCATCGACTTGTTCGACAAGACCCTTCAGATCTCTCGACATGCGGAAGAGTTGCGTGAAGTGGAGCGACGACACCACGAGCTGCGCTTGGAGCAAGAACGCCGCTACTGGAGAGAGTCCCAACTGCGCGAGGAGCTGGCTCTCGAGCGTCGAATCTACGCCGACCGGCAGCGCCAAGTTGCCATCCTTCGCAGCATCGGCGATGCGGTTGTCGCTGCGGACGGGGATTGGCGCATCACGCTTCTCAACCCCGCTGCGGAGAGGTTGACGGGTTGGTCGGAATCCGAGGCACTGCGGCAGCCCTTGAGTCGCGTGGTTCGGCTCTTGGATCGGCGGACGCGAGCGCCAGTGCCCATATCGTCGGACGGGTCCAATCCAGAACTCGTGTTGGTAGACCGGAACGGCCGTGAGGTGCCGGTCGGGCAGAACGTGGCGGCAGTGCTGGCGGAAGAACAGCGCCGTGTCGGCGTGGTGCTCGTGCTGCGCGCGGAGGCCAACGCACGTCGATCCGAATCCTTCGCGCGTATTCGCTCGAACGCGGCGCTCGCTCTCGAAAGCGGCGCGGTCCATCCGAGCGTCCGGCCGCTGCTGAACGAGATCAAAAGCGTTTGTGATTCGCAGGTTTCGTCGCCCACGGTTGGCGTCTCGGGAACGTACGCAAAGCGTGCAGTACGTCTGCTGTTGGTGGGCGCGAGTTCGTCGGACCGAGGCGTGCTGGAGGGCTGCTTGCAGGAAATGGGGCACTGTGTGCAGGCGGTCGAGACGGGTGAGGAAGCCGTTCTGAGCTATCGGCGGAGCGCGGAAGATGGCGAGCTATTCGACGCCGTCTTCCTGGATCTTAACGTGGTCGGGTGGAAGACGACGTTGGCGGAGTTGCATGGCATCGATCCGAAGGTCTGCGTCGTCGCCTTGAGCTCGCGAAGCAACGATGGTGTGATGACCCGACACCGGGCCTTGGGTTTCTTTTCCGCGCTCGCCAAGCCGATCCACTTTGCCATGCTGGCCCGTGAGCTCCACCAGATCGTTCTCGGGCGAGCCCGAACGTCGTCTGCGGCTGGCGCGCTGGCCCTATGTTCCGTCTCGAAGTCTTGAGTCAGCTTCGTCCGTGCACCAGACGCGGAGCAGTGACAGGAGCTGTTCCGGCTCGACCGGTTTGGTGATGTAGTCCGACGCGCCGGAGTCCAGACACTTCTCTCGGTCACCTTTCATTGCCTTGGCGGTCAACGCGATCACTGGCAGACCGTCGTACTGAGGCTGAGCGCGGATCCTTCGGGTTGCTTCGTAGCCGTCCATCTCCGGCATCATCACGTCCATCAACACCGCATCCATGCAGGGCCCTTCCGCCAACCGCTGAAGCGCGTCCCGGCCGTTCTCCGCGTGGGAAACGAGGACGTCGTGCTGCTCGAGCACGGCCGCGATGGCGAACAGGTTGCGCACGTCGTCGTCGACGATCAGCACCCGCTTGCCGGATATCGTCGGGTCTCTCCTGACGCAGATTTCCAGCGCCTTCCGCTGTTCGACGCTCAGGTCCCCGATGGACAGGTGCAAGAACCGAGACACTGCCTCCAGCACTTGCTCGCGACACCTCGCAACGACGGGTCGCTCGCGAGCTGAGGCGCTCAGGTCAGGCGCCTCCTTGGGCCACAACACGACGGGAAGGCGAGCCGAGTCTGTCTCGTCGAGCGCATCGAGGGTCGCGGCGACGACGCAATCCGCCCAATCGAGGTCGACGTCATCGCCCATGCAAGCGGCTTGCTCGATCGCTACGTCGTTCGAAGCCAAAAAGTCGGCGAGCGCTTCGCGCCGCGCAGCATCCGGGTCGACGAGCAGGAGGCGCCGCTCCGAGCGAGCGAGAAACGCACCCAGCTCGCGCAGCGAGAGATCCATGTCCGCCTGGCTCGGAGGTCTGGGGACCACATCGCGGGCGCCGGCGGCCAGCGCCCGCCTGTGGAACTGCTCTTCGGTGACGACGTGGACGGCGATGTGGCGAGTTGCTGGATCGTGGCTCAGCTGATCGAGCACCACCCACCCGTTCATGTCCGGAACGGACAGATCCAGTAGAATCGCGTGGGGCCGGAGACTGCGCGAAAGTTCCAGAGCTTCCGCGCCGGTCGTGGCTACGACGCCACGAAAGCCGAACGTGCCGCCGCGTTCGAATGCCAGGTGTGCCAGTGCCGAATCGTCTGTCGCCAACAGCAAGATGCGATCTCCGGGCACAATGGACTCGCGGACATCGGGCACGGCGCTGGCAGTCGGCGTGCCTGACTCCGGACCGAGGGGGCTACCACCGCCCCGCGGAAGCAGCAGTGTGAACGTGCTCCCCAAGCCGGGTTCGCTAGTGAGCCGAAGCTCCCCTCCCAGAAGAGTGGCAATCTCCCGACTGATCGCCAAGCCCAGTCCCGTCCCACCGTACTTTCGGCTGGTGCTACCGTCGGCCTGTTGAAAGGCCTCGAACACGAGCTTCTGCTTGTCTCGGGGGATGCCTACTCCCGAATCGCTCACCGAGAACGCCACACAGGGGGCTGCGCCATTGCTCTCGGCGCGCACCCGCAGGCTCACCTCGCCTTCGGAGGTGAACTTGAAGGCATTGGACAACAAATTGCGCAAGATCTGCTTTAGCCGCATGTCGTCGGTCTGAATGCTTCTGGGCAGCGCATCGTCCACGCGGATGTCGAACGCCAAACGACGTTCGCTCGCGATCTGCCGGAAGGAGCGCTCCACGTAGTTCGCCAGATCGCCGAGCTCGACGTCCGTCGGCTCGAGGGCAATGGTCCCCGATTCGACCTTCGCCAGGTCCAGGATCTCGTTGATTAGGGTCAGCAGGTCGGCTCCCGACTGGTGAATGGTCTCGGCATATTCGACTTGCCTGGTGTCCAGGTTCCCGTCGGTGTTGTACGCGAGCTGGCGCGAAAGGATCAGCAAGCTGTTCAGGGGCGTGCGCAGCTCGTGAGACATGTTGGCGAGAAACTGAGACTTGTAGCGGGAGGTCACCGCCAACTGCTCCGCCTTTTCCTCGAGCTCTTGCTTGGCCAGCTCGACCTCGCGGTTCTTGCGTTCGACTTCGTTCTTCTGCTGAGTCAGCTGCCGGGCCTTCTCCTCGAGCTCTTCATTCGTCTGTTGCAGCTCGTCTTGCTGTGTTTGCAGCTCCTCGGCGAGGCCCTGCGACTGTCTCAAGAGCTCGTCCGTGCGCATGGTGGCCTCGATGGTTGCTACGACGATGCCGAGGCTCTCCAAGAGTTGGTCCAGAAAGTCGAGCTGGATGTCGGTGAACGGCCGAAAAGAAGCGAGCTCGATCACGCCCTTGGCCTCCCCTTCGAACAGGATGGGCACGACGACGACGTTCTTCGGTGCCGCACTGCCCAAGGCGGAACCCAGTTTCATGTAGTCGCTGGGAACATCCGTCACGAGGATGCGGCTCTTCTCCAGCGTTGCCTGTCCCAAAAGCCCTTCTCCGAGCTCGATTTCCGACGCCGATGCCTTGCGCTTCGCGTTGGCGTAGGAAGCGAACAGCCGGAGCTTGGTCTCGGTCTCCCTGCGCTCCACCATGTACAAGGCACCGTGCTGAGCGTCCACCACCGGGGCAAGCTCGGAAAGCACATGGTTGGCCACGGTCAGAAGGTCGCGCTGACCTTGGAGCATTCTGGTGAAACGGGTGAGGTTGGTCTTCAGCCAATCCTGCTCCATGTTGACTCGAGTCGTCTCGGCGAGAGTTCGAATCATCTGATTGATGTTGTCCTTCAGAAGAGCGACCTCGCCTCGCGCCTCTACCGTGATGGATCTGCTGAGATCTCCCTTGGTCACGGCCGTCGCCACGTCTCCAATGGCGCGTACCTGTCGCGTCAGGTTTCCGGCGAGCTCGTTCACGTTGTTGGTCAGATCGCTCCACATCCCCGCCGCGCCCGGTACGTCTGCTTGCCCGCCAAGGCGGCCCTCGATCCCGACATCTCGCGCGACGCTCGTCACCTGGTCCGCGAAGGTGGAGAGCGTCACGATCATGTTGTTGATCGTCTCGACAAGCGTCGCGATCTCGCCCTTGGCTCCGAGCGTGAGCTTCTGCTTCAAATCGCCGTTGGCGACGGCCGTCACAACGCGCGCGATCCCGCGGACTTGCTCGGTGAGGTTTCTAGCCATCAGGTTGACGTTGTCCGTGAGCTCCCGCCAGGTGCCGGAAACACCGCGCACCTCCGCCTGCCCAGCGAGTATCCCTTCTGTCCCAACTTCGCGGGCGACGCGGGTTACCTCCGCGGCGAAGGAACTGAGTTGATCCACCATGGTGTTGATGGTGTTCTTGAGCTCCAGGATCTCGCCACGAACCTCGACAGTGATCTTCCTGGAAAGATCGCCATTGGCCACGGCGGTGGTCACCGTCGCGATGTCACGAACCTGATTCGTCAGGTTCTTCGCCATCAAGTTGACGTTGTCGGTGAGCTCCTTCCAAATACCCGACACCCCACGTACCTCGGCTTGACCGCCCAACTTGCCTTCGACGCCCACGTCCCGTGCCACTCGGGTCACTTCGTCCGCGAAGGAGCTGAGCTGATCCACCGTGGTGTTGATGGTGTTCTTCAGGTCGAGAATCTCGCCCCGCACTTGCACCGTGATCTTGCGCCCCAAATCTCCCCGAGCGATCGCCGTCGATACCTGTGAGATGTCGCGCACCTGATTGGTGAGGTTGCTTGCCATCAGGTTGACGTTGTCGGTGAGCTCTTTCCAAATTCCCCGAACACCTTCCACGGACGCTTGGCCGCCCAGCTTGCCTTCGGTTCCCACTTCGCGAGCGACCCGCGTGACCTGCTCTGCGAAGGAGCTCAGCTGGTCAACCATGGTGTTGATGGTGTTCTTCAGCTCGAGGATCTCTCCTCGAGCATCCACCACGATCTTCTTCTCCAGATCCCCTTGAGCGATGGCCGTGGCCACCTGCGAGATGTTGCGGACCTGATCGGTAAGGTTGTTGGCCATGGAGTTGACGGCATCCGTCAGATCCCTCCACGTGCCCGACACGCCACGAACATCTGCTTGGCTGCCGAGCTTGCCTTCGATCCCCACCTCGCTGGCCAGACGCGTGACCTCGTCCGCGAAGGCACCAAGCTGGTCCACCATGGTGTTGATGGTGTTCTTCAGCTCCAGGATCTCGCCGCTGGCATCCACTGCGATCTGTCGCGTGAGGTCGCCCCGGGCAACGGCTGTGGTCACCGTTGCGATGTCGCGGACCTGATTCGTCAGGTTCTTGGCCATCAGGTTCACATTGTCCGTGAGCTCCTTCCAAGTACCCTGAACCCCTTCGACCCGCGCTTGTCCGCCGAGCTTTCCTTCCACGCCGACCTCGCGAGCGACGCGAGCGACCTCTGCGCCGAAGGCATTCAGCTGGTCCACCATCGCGTTGATGGTGTTCTTCAGGTCGAGGACTTCGCCCCGCACGTCAACAGTGATCTTCTTCGAGAGGTCTCCTCCCGCCACGGCACGGGCAACGCCGGCGATGTTGCGCACCTGGTTCGTCAAGTTGCGCGCCATCGAGTTGACGTTGTCGGTGAGCTCTTTCCAGATCCCAGAAACGTCACCGACGACGGCCTGTCCGCCGAGGACGCCTTCCGTACCCACGTCGCGGGCTAGGCGGTTGACCTCGTCCGCGAAGGAGCTGAGCGCGTCCACCATGTTGTTGATGGTGTTCTTCAGCGTCAGGATCTCTCCACGAACCTCCACCGTGATCTTCCGTGAGAGGTCGCCGTTTGCGACTGCGGTCGTGACCTCCGCGATGTCACGGACTTGGTCCGTGAGGTTTTGGCCCATGGTGTTGACGTTGTCGGTGAGCTCCTTCCAGATCCCCGAAACGTCTCGGACGTCGGCTTGAACTCCGAGAGTGCCCTCCGTGCCGACCAAGCGGGCGACTCGGGTCACCTCCGAAGAGAAGCTGTTGAGCTTGTCGACCGTGGAGTTGATGGTGCTCTTGAGCGTGAGCATTTCGCCGCGCGCGTCGACGGTGATCTTGTGGCTAAGGTCACCCTCGGCGATGGCAGTGACCACTTCCGCCACGTTACGCACCTGGTCCGTGAGATTGTTGGCCATTGAGTTCACGTTCTCGGTGAGCTCGCGCCATACCCCGGAAACGCCGCGAACCTGGGCTTGCCCGCCCAAGATCCCGTCCGTGCCCACCTCCCGCGCCACGCGCGTGACCTCGTCGGCGAAGGATCCGAGCTGATCCACCATGGTGTTGATGGTGTTCTTCAGCTCCGAGATTTCTCCCTCGACCTTCACCGTAATCTTCTTGGAAAGGTCACCCGCGGCGATGGCACTGGCCACCTCCGCGATGTTTCGCACCTGGAAGGTCAGGTTGTTGGCCATGGAGTTCACGTTTTCGGTGAGCTCGCGCCACACCCCGGAAACGCCGCGAACCTGGGCTTGCCCGCCCAGGATCCCGTCCGTGCCCACCTCGCGCGCCACGCGCGTGACCTCGTCGGCAAACGCGCTGAGCTGACCCACCATGGTGTTGATGGTCCGCTTCAGTTCCTGGATCTCACCCTGAACTTCGATGTTGATGGTCTTGCTGAGATCGCCTTGGGCGACCGCAGTGGTAACCCGCGCGATTTCACGAACCTGCGCCGTGAGGTTCTTGGCCATCAGATTGACGTTGTCGGTCAGCTCCTTCCAAGTGCCAGAAACGCCTTCCACCTGAGCTTGGGCCCCCAGCTTTCCTTCGATGCCGACTTCACGGGCGACGCGCGTCACTTCAGAACCAAAGACAGCGAGCTGGCGGACCATCGCGTTCACGGAACGCGCGGAGCGCAGGAAGTCCCCTTGGAGGATGTCTTCTCCGCCATCCACGTCGACAAACTGCGTCAGATCACCCCGGGCGACGGCAGCGACCACGTTTACGACCTCGTTGCTATGCGCGGTGAGGTCGTCGAGCAGCGCGTTGACGGCCAACACGTAGGTCGCCCAGCCCCCGCGGACATCGAGCGACTTGATCCGGTGCTGCGTGCGTCCCTCCTGACCAACACTTCGGCGGAGCTCAGTCACGTCCGTGCATAGCGACTCCGCCGTCTGAGCGAGGTCGTTGAAGGCGCTGCATATCTCCCCATCGATGCCGATCAGCTCGTCCGGCAACCGCACCGCGAAATCCCCTCGCTGAAATGCACGTAGCGCACCAAGGAGCATCTTGTGGTCCAGGTCGAGATGCTGCGCAGTGATGGCCTGTGTCATGAATACCTCCAGACAGTCGGGTCAGTGGCGCGGAACGTCGGCCAAGGCTTTCGCGATCGAGCGCGCGCTGGCTGGCTTCACCAGATGCACGTCGAAGCCCGCGGCCAGCGCACGGTGGCGATCTTCTTTGCGGCCAAATCCAGTCATGGCCATCAAGCACACACGCTCCTTGGGCAGCACGTCGCGGACTCGCTGTGCCACCTCACATCCGTCGAGCTCCGGCAGCCCCAGGTCGATCACGGCGACGTCCGGTACCGCTTTCAGTATCAGGTCGAGCCCACGCGGGCCGGTGTCCGCCACCTCCACGTGATGGCCCCAGCGCTGGAGAAGAGTGAGCATTGCCTGTCGGATGTCGACGTCGTCCTCCACGAGCACGATGTGCAGTGGCGCGAGAGCAGCTTCCGCTCCACAAGCAGCAGGACGCTGCGGGCTCGGCGCATCGTCTTTCAACGCTGGGAGAAGAACCTTGAACACACTGCCCTTGCCCAACCCCTCGCTGGCGACGGAAATCGTCCCTTGGTGCAGGCTGACGAGTCGCCGTGCGAGCGCGAGGCCCACACCCAAACCACCCCCACCCCTGCGCTCTTGCGTGAACATCTCGAAGATGCGTTCCTGAGCATTCGCTGCGATCCCTCGCCCCCGGTCTTCCACGCGGATTGCCGCCTCGTCCGCCTCTTGGCGGAGCGTGAGCGAGATGCGCCCTTTCGGGTCCGAGTATCTCGCTGCGTTGTTGAGCAGATTGGCGACAATCTGCGTGAGTCGCACGGAGTCTCCCTTCACGAACATCGGGCATTCCGTCAGCGAAACCACGAGCTGATGCTGGTGAGTCGCAAGCAGAGGGCGAGCGATATTGCACGCCTGTTGGATGACGTCGGAGAGATCTACCCGCTCCCAGACGAGTTGAATGTCGCCCGTCGTGATGCGGGACACGTCCAGCAGGTCGTCGACGACGCGGTTCAGGTGTCCAACCTGGCGATCCATCGTTTCGACGGTGCGCTGCAGCCCCACGTCTGCGGACTCCGTTGCCCGCATTCCCAGTAGCTCCAGGTGCGTCAAGAGTGGAGCGAGCGGATTGCGCAGCTCGTGGGCGAGCACCGCCAAGAACTCGTCTTTTCGGCGATCCGCAGTCGCCAACTCTTCGTTCACCCGGGTCAGCTGAAGCTTTGCGTCCTCGAGCTCGTTGACGGTTGCCGACAGCTCTCGTGCACGCCGCGCAGTTTCTTCGGCAACACGCCTCGCGTCGTCGATCCGCTGCCGAAGCGACTCCTCCTCCCACCGAGCGCGCTCCGCAGCGAGTTGTCGTTCATGGTCCTTTTGGACGCTTTCGCGGATGAGCTCCGCTTGAATCTGGAGGTTCACGAAGACAGAAGCCTTCGAGCGTAGGATCTCCGGGACGACGGGCTTGAACAAGAAGTCCACGGCGCCGAGCTCGTAGGCGCGTAAGACCTCCTTGTCATCGCAGTCGAACGCCGTCATGAAGATGATGGGCGTGCCTCGCGATCGTGGCCGCTGCCGGATCAGACGAGCCGTTTGGAATCCGTCCAGTGTGGGCATCTGGACGTCGAGAAGAATGAGGGAGAAGTCCAGCTCCAGTAGTCGTCGGAGCGCATCCTCTCCGCTCGCCGCCCGAACCACGCGTCGGCCCAAGTCGCCCAGCCCCACCTCGATGGCGGTGAGGTTCGCGGGGTTGTCGTCGACCAGCAGGATGTCCCGAACGTCCGGACTCATGGCAAACCAAACGAGAGCAGAGCGCACTCAGCAAGAACGCTGCCAATGAGCTCCTCCGCAGAAATGCAACGGAATGGCAGATGTGCACCGGGGCAAGCTGCACCGCTGTGGCGAAGTGCTTCGCCTGATATGCTTTCTGGAATGCGGGGAACATTGCTGGCGATTGCCCTTCTCTCGAGCTCCAACGCCGCGCTGGCCGTCACGGCCGGCGTCGTCGGTCCGAATCAGAAGGTGCGCCCCACCGATGCCCCCGCCGGCGAAACCTCCGCACACCTACGGGCCGCCCAGAACGAAGTCGAGCCGTTCCAGATCGTGCTCTCCGGCGCCGCGAGTGGGGTCAGCGTCGTGATCCAGAAACCCATCCCGGTGGCAGACATCACGCTCTATCGCGAGGGCTACTACGACGTGGGGACGCCTTCGAACAGCGAAGGTGCCAGCGGGCGCTGGCCGGATCCGCTGATCCCCGACGTGGACACCTATGCCGGAGAGAAGCGCACTGCGTTTCCCTTCGACGTCCCCGCGAACGAAAGCCGCGTGGTGTGGGTCGACGTGCGCGTGAAGGCCGACGCCGCTCCCGGGGACTACGCGGGAGAGCTCGCCATCCAGGTTGCCGGAACCACGCAGCAGACCATTCCCATCTCGCTGCACGTCGGCACGTTCTCGCTGCCCAGCACCGCCACGCTGAAGTCCGCCTTCGGCATGGGCTGGAGCGCGCCGTGCCTGGCGCACACCGGTCAGGACTCCTGTGACACGAGCTGGAACGAAGAAAAGGCCAACACGCTCAGGTCGCGCTACCTCCGCTCCGGTCTCGATCATCGCTTCACCATCAGCGACAGCGATTTCCAGCCGCCCCTCGGCGCCAGCGCGGCTCCGTACGAGACCCACGTGATGCCCTACGTGGCGGGCACGGGAGATACGCTGTTCGCAGGCGCGCAGCTCACGGCCATCCGCCTAGATGGCAGCGGATCCACGCTCTCGAGCTGGATCAGCTACGCCAAGGCGCAGGGCTTCTTCGATCGCCTGTTCTACTACCCGGTGGACGAACCGGGCTCGAACGCCGGTCAGTGGTCGAACTTCATCGCACAAGCGCAAGCGCTGCACGCCGTCGACGCAAGCGCCCGCATCATCATCACCTCCGCGATCCAGGAGGCGGACGGCCACTCCGCCACGGACGACGTCGACATCTTCTGCCCCGTCATCAACTACCTGGAGGACAAGCCCGGACAGGGCAGCGGCTACGAGGGAAACCAGCGCTCCAAGTACGACAGCTGGCTCGCGGGCAAGAACGGTCGGGAGCTCTGGGCCTATCAATCGTGCATGTCCCACGGGTGCGGCAGCTGCGGGGAGGCGACCACCAGCAGCTACTTCACCGGCTGGCCCAATCGCGTGATCGACTCCAGCGCAGTCCAGAACCGCGCCTTCCCCTGGATCGCCTTCGAGCTCGACCTGACCGGCGAGCTCTACTTCGAGACCACGTATCAGCTCACCACCGCGTGGGACGCCAACGGCCAGTGCGCCTTCTCGGGCCACGGTGACGGCACGCTCTTCTATCCCGGCAAGCCCAGCGTCATCGGTGGCACCACGGACGTTCCCGTGGAGTCCATTCGCATGAAGATGATCCGCGAGGGCATGGAGGACTACGAGTACCTGACGCTGGCTGCCCAAAAGGACGCCGCACAGGCGAAGGCCATCGCTCAGACGCTCTTCCCCCACGCCTACGAGTGCGATCAAACGCCCGCCGCCGTAGCATCTGCGCGGGATCAGCTCTTCGATCTCCTCGACCAGCCGTCCACCGGCGGCAGCGGCGGGAGCGCGGGCAGCGCCAGCGGCGGCAGCGCCGGCTCCGCCACCGGAGGCAGCGGCGGAGCTGCGGGCAGCGCGGGCACCGCCAGCGGCGGTAGCGCCGGCTCGCAGAAGAAGGACGACGGCGGCTGCGGCTGTCGCACTGCGCCGCGCTCCGACGGCCATCGTGCACTTCTCATGGCCGCGCTGTCCGCCCTGCTCTTGGTTCGGCGCCGTCGAAGGCGTACGGTTTCCCCGTGCTGATCAGCGTCCGTCATCTCGTCGATCGCGCGCGCCACCCCCGGCGGCGCGCCGACGAGCTCCGCAGCATCCGCTCGCGCCTCGCGGAGCAGCCCGGCGCCGCGGAAACCGGGCGTGGCCTCGTCGCCCTGGCGCTGAAGCTTCGCCGCCTGCGGCGCGAGCTGTCCGCCGCCCTCGCCGGCGTGCGCTCGTGCTCGTCCTGCGCCGTCGGCTACCCGGAGCCTTTCGGTCACTGGGACGGTGGACACTGTTGCGGCGGCAACAGTGAGAACCTCTTCACCAACGACGAGCTCGCCGCCCTCAAGCTGGCCGGCACCACCGCTGGCAAGCTCTCACCGCCGCACTCGGATCTCGCCGGCTGCGTGTTCCGCGGCCCCACGGGTTGTTCCCTCAGCGTGGACGATCGCCCGAACATCTGCGTCCGCTACTTGTGCCGCACGTTGGAGCGTGAGCTCCTCGCCCGCGGCGACAAGCCGGAGATCGTCGCTCTCGCCCAAGAGCTCAAGGAAACGTTCGAGGAGTTCGTGAAGCTCCGCGTCGCTTCCGAGGTCTTCCCCCGCGAGATGCTCGACATGATGGAATGATTGTCGGTCCGCCGCGGAACCACCCGTTCCGCCCGGCTTGTGTCGGAATCAACGTCGGCGTAAGACACGCCGCGTGAGCGAGGAATCGACGCAGTGCTCGTTCTGCGGGGAAGCACACGTTCCGCGAGCGGATTTGGTGGAAGGTGGTGGGGACGACGCCGGTGGGCTGCCGGTGGTGCGCATCTGCGCGCCGTGCGTGGAGGCGGCCGCGGACGCCTTGGATCTGGAGCGCCGTCTGCGTGAGGCGCGCGCGTCGCAGCCGCCTCGCAAGAAGGCGGAAGCCTCGGATCGGCCCGGTGTGCTCGTGGACTGGACGCCCCTGTCCATCGACGGAGAAACCTTGCGGTGGAAGGCCGAGCGCGCGGTGGCGATGTCCCCCGCCACGGACGTCGTGATGAGCGTGCGCCGACCTTCCGATGGCCGCACGGTGACCGTCGTGCTCGACGGCAGCGCGGAGCCCACCACCGCGCAGGTCCTGGAAGCGGCGACCTGGCTCGCGCGGGAGCCCAGCGCGCCCGGCAAGTCCCTGGGCTTGATGTCGGATTGGACGCGCCTCGCGGACTCGGACGTGGAGTGGAAGGCCGAACGCCTGGAGGTCGTCCAGGCCAAGACCGTCGTCCAGGTCACGGTGAGGAATCCGAAGAGCGGACAGAGCGTGACGCAGGAGTTCGACGCTCACACCACGCCCGGCGTGGAAGAAGCCGTGATGGTCGCCGCCGTGTCGCCGGAGCTGATCGAGGGCGGCGCTCCCAGCGGAAAGATCGCAGAGCACGAGAGCGACGACTGAGAGCCAAGCGCGGCGCCTCGACGCGGGTATCACGATTCGTGATTCGTCGTCCCAGTCGCCGGCGCGCGCCGCTCTCGCGCGCCACCCTCGCCCTGCCGCTCGTGCCCCTCGTGGACGTGCTGCTCGCGGTAGTCGTCTTCGAGCTGTCGCTGTTCTCCGCGCCGGACTGCGCCTGCATCCCTCCGCGCGCCCAGCCGCCCAGCGCGGTTCACGTCGGCGACCTGGAAGAAGCTCCGGTGGTGGTGCTCGACGGTCGCCGCGCGGCCGTGGACGGCGTGCCGACGGACGACGTCGCGGCCACTCTGCGAGCCAAGCGAGAGCTGTGGCAGGCCCTCGAGCCCGAGCGCGCGTTCCCCGGACGCGTCACCCTGTTCGTCGATCGCGCGGTCCCCGCGGGTCGCGTCAAGGCCGCCCTGGCGGCCGCCGGCGCCGCGGGCTACCCCTACGCCGGCTTCACCGTTCGCCGCGCCGCTGGAGCCGCTACTCCTCCGGCGAGAACTGAATCGGATAGATGACCGTTACGATTCCACCTTTCGGCTTCGGGAAGGTGATCTTGCTCACGGCATCCAACACGCACCGCACGACGTTGGCGTCCGAAATGGTGGAGCCCTTGTCTGTCGCCGTTTGCACGCTGCCATCCGTGTCGATCACGAAGCGGAACACGACGCGGCCTTCCAGCTTGGGGTCCTTCGCCAGTCCGCCCTCGTAGCACTTGCGGAAGGTGTCGTAGTTGCTGCGCATCTCGCGCTGAATGAGCTCCGGCGCCAGGCGACCGATCGCGTGCTCGCTCGGCCCCGGGACGAAGGCCTCGACCGGAAGCTGAGCCCAGTCCCCGTGAGGCTGTCGCACCACGAGCTGGCCGTGGGGATAGCCAGCCATCACCGCCGTTTCAAATGCGCTCTTGACCATGTACGCGGGCAGCTCGGCGTCGATCCAGAAGCGGACGATGCCGGGGAAAGGCTCTGAAGGGTGCGCGCGCACCCACTCCTCCCGTAGGCGCTTCAGAACTTCGAACTGTCCATCCACGCGCTGGACTCGGGGGTCGGCGGCGAGCTGCAACGTGTCCGCGACCAGGAGGCCTTCTACGACGACGGAGCGGTGGTCGATGAGCACGTTGGGACCGTCGCCCAGCGGGCGGCCGTGATCTGCCGTCGGTAGCCGGACACCGTCGAGGGCTTTGACGAGCCACGGCGGAAGCGTCGTGCTCTCGTCGACGGGAGCGACCTTGGCGGGGGGCGGCGTGGGCGCTGGCTTCGGCGCAACCGGACGAGGCGGAGAAGCGCAGGCCGCGACGGCGAGGGCGAACGCCAACGGGGCGGTACCGCGGCGGACCGACATCATGCGTGGAGGAAACGGACCAGGACGTGGTCATCGACGAAGCCGCCGTCGCTTCGGCGTATGAAGCGAGCGCGGGTGGCTTCCAGGGTGAAGCCGAGGCTTCGATACATCGCGAGGGCGCGATCGTTGTCGGCGCGTACGTAGAGCTCGAGGCGGAGCAAGCCGCACTCTTCGGCGTGCGCCACGAGGGCGTTCATCAACGCGCGGCCGACGCCCTGGCGTTGGGCGTCAGGGTGCACGCCCACGGAGAGAATGCCCACGTGCTGGCACAGCGTGGGGCGGAGCTGTCGGAGCTCCGCGCAGCCCACGACGCCCGCGGCGAGCTCCGCCACCAAGATCAGCGTCGCTTCACCCGCGGAAAAGCCGCGGTACATGTCGTCGACGCGCCGCCGCTTGGCGTCGAGATCCCCGACGTCATCCAGCGTCTGCACCATACCGCGGCCGTCCTGGACCAGCGCGGTGTCCAGCTCCACCAAGGCTTCGGCGTCCGCAACGGAGGCCGTGCGCAACCGCGCCGGCTCTCCATTGCGAAGCGTGAAGGCCAACGCGCTCAGTTCGTGTTCAGCTCGACGCGCAGGAGCTTCTTGCCGATGAACACGTAGTCGCCGTGACCGAGCTCGCGCTCCGTCTTGATGCGCACGTAGGTTCCGTTGCGACTATCGTGATCCGTGAGGGTGAACTTGCCGTCCTTGTCCTCCACGGTGCAATGCTTGGCGGACATGTACACGTCCCCCGGGAAGTTCAGGTCGCCGTCTTCCCGGCCGATCTGCAGCGAGCTGCCGCGGGCGCACACGGTCATGCCGATGGCGCCGCCCTCGAGCACCTGATTCAGCCGGAAGGAGCTCGGGTACTTGGGGGACGAGTAGAACATGGTGCCGTCGGTGTCCGCGCCGTCGGAAGCCTTGGGCGTGGGGTCCAGTCGGAACAGCTGCTCACCGGCGAGGAACATGTCTCCGGGAGAAATCTCCACACCGCCGCGAATGCGGAGGTACACGCCGTTGAGCGCGCCCTCGTCCCGCACCACCAGCTTGCCGGCGCGGTAGAAGAAGTTCGCGTGCTTGGGCGACACGAAGGGGTCGTCGGAGAAGTCGAGCGCGCCGCCCCGGCCCACCATGTGCTGCTCGCTCTTCAGGTGGTACGAGAGGCCTTCCATGTCCTGCCCACGAATGAGAACCACTCGCGCCTTGGCGGGGTTCTGCATGTCGCTGAAGAACTTCGTCTGCAGGTTCAGGATGTGCTCCGGGATCGGCGTTCCGCAGCGCCCGCAGAACTTGTGCCCGCTGGGGACCGGGGTCATGCACGACTCGCAAACGTAGTTCCTTGCCTGTTCCATCAACTCCTCCTCGGAGAGCCCTTCCGGGCTGGCCAGGGCGGCTCCAGCCCCAGCAGAGACTCTATCAATTTCGCCCGCTTGGGAACGCCGAACCGGCTCGGCGGGCCGCGGGGCCTCGAAAACGGCGGTTTGTTCGTCGTCGTAGGCGACGGTGACTTCATCGTGCTCCGACAGCTTGGGCGGAGGCACGGAGACCCCGGGCGCTCGCTTGAACAGAGCGAGGTCGTTACCGCAGATGCGGCACTGCTCCGTTCCCATGGCGCTGTAGGTATCGCACCTACCGCACACGACGCCGAGCTCGAGGTTCGCCTCCATACGGATCCCGCGGGCCGCCACGCTAGCGCGTCAACGGATGAAGGTGAAGCGCCCCTTCTCGTCGAAGAAGCCGTCCTTACTGAACAGACGAAACGCCACCGTCTCCGTGCAGCTGTCGCGATCCACGAGACCGAAGTCTCGGGAGTCGTAGGGCAGGAGGCGGTTGTCGCTGAGCAGGAACACCTTGCCCGGCTCCACCTTGCGATCCACCGGAGGAGGCAGCACACCGTGCCCGCCGGTGGAGCCGCGCATGTGGCTGTGGCCGCCCACGGCTTCGATGGAGCACGTCTGGTGGATCTCTTGCCCCGTGGTGGGGTGGATGACCGAGAAGTCCCGTTCCGAGCACGCCGTCTCGGTCTCCGCGGCGCGGTCGTTGACGTTGAGGATGGAGCCATCCACGCGGATGTGATCGCCCTCCTCCGCGGCGATGCGCGCGATCACCACCCGCTCGGGCGCGTCGGGCTCCGGACACACCACCAGATCGCCGAATCCCGGCTTGGTGAGGCGCCAGAGGATGACCGTGTCGCCACCACGCAGGGTGGGCGCGATGGACGCCTCCAGATAGGGATCCCCCATCGGGATCTTGACCCAACGGATGGCCGTGGCGCGGGCCAGCCCCACGATGGCGCCCACGATGATGGCCGTCCAGAGCAGGAAGCGGAGCACCTTGCGCATGCAGCGGTCAGCGTACCCGATGCGGGCCGCTGGGCCACCTTCGCGTCAGGGCGCTTCGCAGCCGTCCACGGGGGGGACTTCCGCAGGTGGAGTGCCGTCGGCGATGAGCTTCGCCGCGGCGAACACCGGGCGCCAGCGGTCCAAGCGGGAGAACTCCGAACGCCCCAAGGTTTGCTCTTTGCCGTCCATCACCGACGCGGAGATGATGCCGATGACCTCGCCCGTTCCGGTGCTGAGGGCGGGACCCCCGGAGTCCCCCGGGCAGATGGCGGCATTGAGGCGGAAGCGGCTGTCCATCACCCGATCCACCGCGCCGCCCACCCGCTCCTTGCGGCGGATGCCATCGCTCGACAGCGCGCAGCGACCAAAGCCCACCGGCTCGATTTCTTCGCCCTTTTTCGGGGGTTCGTCCAGCCGCGGGGTGACCGTGGGCATGCCCACCAGCTTGCGCTCCAGCACCAAGATCGCGATGTCCCCGACGCCCGCTGCATAGCCGCAGGGCGGCGCCACGATGGCGCGCACACCGACCTCGCCCCAGGGTAGGTAGTCCCCACCCAGCTCCACGTGGACGTTCTTTGCTTCCACGTTCGAGCTCTGGAACTCGCCGAAGTCGTTGCGCTGGCTCACGCAGTGGTGGGCCGTGAGCACCTGGTCGTCGTCGATGAGGGATCCGGAGCAGGTCACGCTGCCGGCCACCACGCGCACGACGTAGTCGTCCTCCCGAGCCCAGGCGAAACGCAGGTACGCGCTCGTGCCTGCACCTCGCAACGCGGCCGGCGAGGGTTTCGGCTCCGGCCGATCGCTCACTCGGAACGGCTTCAAGGTGGAGCAAGCGGGGGTTGCGACGGCCGCCACGACCAGCGCCGCCGGCAGCATCGAGCTTCGCTTCTTGCTCTCGCCGTCTCCCATCTTCAGCGCATGTCCAGGGACACCTCGCGCACGGCGAGGCGGTAGGCGAGCAGGGCGCGATTGGGCTGCTCCGTAGGATCTTCCACGCCCAGCCGCACCATCTGGGACAAGAACCGAGCGCGGCGTTCCGCCCGCGCCACCAAGCCACGAGGACACGCCTGCTGCTCACACAGGGTGAGCACGTCTTTCTGCGCCGTGAGGGCCAAGCGCGCGAGGCCGAGCTCGCTCAAGCTCCGAGCCCGCGCATCGGCGATGGCCGGCTCCGCCTTCACGCTCTCCGGCGCGCGATCCAGGGCGGCCTGCGCTAGGCCTGGAGCCCCGCGGGTGAGGTACTCCTCCGTGAGCTGCTCCAAAGCGGCGGCGTCCTCCGGATGCGCGCTCACCCGCGCCTCCAGCGGGGCCAGCTCGGGTCCCATGTCGCGGCCCACGAGGGCAGGGAGGGGTGGGCTGACGCTGGACGCAACCATCCACAGGCCAAAGGCCCCCAGGATCCACGCTGCCGCCCACCGCCAATCTTGCATCCGACCTCGAAACCCGCCCAGACACCTGCCGGATCGCAAAGTTCCCGGCTCGGAGCGTTCGACTCCTCGAGGCATGGACGGATTGGGTCAGTTTACGGTCTTTTTCCAGCTCACGCTGGCGAGAAAAAAAATCGAGGCGAGGGCTGAACGCCCGGGTGTGTAGCTTCGTGTGAGACAGCTTCCGGGGTTTGTTGTTCCGCCGCGGAAACGTTCCCGCGTTGGACCAACAAAAGAAGCCTCAGCCCGGCGACACGCCCGGAGGCAGGGCGTCGTCGTGGACCAAGGCCCGGGCCACGTTGAAACGGGCGGCCGCGGAGCCCAGCAGGCGCACGACGCCGGGAGCCTGCGGATCGAGGCCCAGATCGATGACGGCGGCGCCGTCCAACGGCAGGCCCGCCGCGTCGGTCACGGGGCGGACCTGCGGCCGATTCTTGGCGTCGGCGGCGTCCGAGGGCCCCACCACCACGGCCCAGGCGCCGCTCGCCAGCTCCACCACGCTGCCTACCGGGAACAGGCCCAGGGCCTCGACGAAGACCCGCAACAGATCGCGGTCGATGCCGGGGTCGGAGGCCATCTGGTCGATGGCTTCCGCGGCGGAAAGCGCCGGGCTCATGTCGCGGGGTGCCATGCGATCGACGAAATGACGGATGAACACCAAGAGCCCACTGTGGGGAAGGAGGCGTCGCGTACCGGACCAGGGAACGCCCAGGAGCTCTTGACGCTCGGCCCAAGATGCTTCGAAGGCGGCCACGGAGCGCATCACCGCTACGGGGCGGAGGCCGCTGAGGGCGACGCACAGCATGGCGGTCGTGCCGGGCACCAGCATCTCGACCTGATCCGAGAGCGCCACCAGGCTTTCTTCGGCCTCGCTGCCGCGCAAGCGAACGCGACCCACGTCGGTGAGGAAGGCCGCCATCGCCAGCTGCACCAAGAGCGCGCGGTCTTGGGTGATCTCCCGAGCCAGCGTGACCAGCAAGATGGCGGACTGCACGGCGCGCCCGGCGTCATCGCGATGAGCCCCCGCCAGCGCCGTCATGCCCAGCAGCGTGGAGCCCTGCTTGTCCGCCAGCGCCACCAGCTGCTGGGCGAGACGCTTGAGCCGTTGCGGCAAGATGTTGCGGCCGGCGGCGACGTCTTCGTAGAAGCGGCGTACGACCACCAACGCGGTAGCGTAGAAACGCAAGGTGCGCTCGCGAATGGGCAGCGCCTCTCGGGTGAGGCCCTGGGCGAGCCAGGGTGAGCTGCGGCGCAGGGTCACGTTCTCGAGCTCCAGCTCGAACAACTGCTCGCGCTTTTCGGGGTCACGGATGGCGGCGACCAGCGCGGCGCTGAAGGCCAGAAGCTCCCGCCCGCTCACCTCCGGCTCGAAGCTGACTTCGGCGACCTCTGCGCGACCCAAGATGCGTCCGAGCTCCAGCGCCGACTCGTACGCCTGGCGCGAAGCGCGCAGCAGCTGGCCACAGACGAATACGGAATCCCCGGCGAAGGTGAAGCGCGTCGCCGAGCCCACCTCGCTGGAGAAGTGCGCCAGAGCCTCGGCGGCCTTCTCCGCGGCCTCGTGCAGCGCGGTGTTGTTCTCCGCGAACACCAACGAGTTCTTCGCCAGGCGAAACACCGCCAGGCTCACGTTGGCGCTGCGATTCAACAGCGGGTTCTGCGCCTGCAGCGTGGCCAGATCGGAGACGCAGTTCGCGAGGTAGTCCGTCACGACGAGCGCCCCCGTGCCGCCGGCGGCTGGCTGAGGCGGATCTCGACCTGATTGTGGGCGATGCCGGCGGACTGGCGCACGCGCTGGCTGTTGCGGAAGCGCCCTTTGGATGCGGCTTCGAGAGCGGCCAACGCTTCTTGGGTCTCGGCGATGGCGCCCAGCTGCTCCGCGGCCAGCGCACGGGTGTCTTCGTGGGCGCCGGTGGAGACGACGCGGGACTCCTGCAGCAGCTCGACGCACACTGCTTCGGCACGCTGTGGGGCCAGTGTGGCGAGCGTGGCGAGCAACATGCGGCGCTCCTCCTCCGGAAGCTTGTCGAAGTCGTCGCTCTTGATGCGCAGCACCAGGAACGGTCCTGCGGCTCGGATGACGTGAGCCTGAATCGCGCGCAAGGCGGCGACGCGCACTTCGGGATCCACGTCTTCCAACAGGGCGCGGAGCTCCACCCGCAGCCGCTCGCCGCGGGCGCCTTCGATGTGTCCCAGCGCTTCGATGCGCACGATGGCGTGGGGCGATTGCACGGCGAGGGCCATGGCGTCGCGCGCCTCGGGGCTCTCGATGCTGCCGAGCACGCGCAACAGGGCGAGGGCGAGGGCGACGTCCGCCGTGGCGAACATGGCGCCGATCTCCGCTTCGTGGCCTCGACCCAACCGGACCAGGCCGGCGATCAGTGCGTCTTTCAGATCCCCCGCGAAAACCCGCGGCAGGGCTTCGGCGATGACGGGCACGTGCTGCTCGGTGAGGGCGCCGGTGAGGGTGTGCACCGCCGTGACGCGGGCGGGATCGGGATCGGCGATGGCGGCGTGGAGCAGGTGGCCGAGGGCCGTCGCCGTCAGGGTCTGGCGAACCAGCTCGCTGTGCAGCTCGGCCGCTTCGGCGGGGTCCTTGAGCTCGCGAAAGGCCAGGGCCAAGCGGGACAAGAGCGAGAGAGCGGCGTCCGGGGCGTCCGCGGCCAGGGCGTCGAGGCCGGCGCTGAGGGGAACCGTGACGGTGTCCAGCGTGCCTTGCAGGGCCGCCTGATTGAAGGCGACGGCCACGGCCACGACGAAGCGCTCGTCCAGCGCGACGTCGGCTTCCAACTGCTCCCGGAGTGCGGCGACGGAACCTTCGTCGACGGAGCCGCTCTGAACGTCCATGCGCGCGCGCTGCTTGCGAATGCGCTCCGCGCGGGCCTCCGCTTCTGCGCTGTGCTCGTCGTCCAGGGCCAAGAGCCGAGCCAAGCGCTGCTCTCGCGTGCTCGCGTCCGCGCCGCTTCCGCGGTGCTCCGACCAACAATCTTCGAGCTGGAAGCTGGAATCGAAGTTGGCCAAGGCCAACACGGCGTCGGTTTCGCTGCCGAAGTCGTCGTAGCTCTCGGCGTCGCCCGCCACGAAGTTGTCGAAGGCTTGGTACACGACGTGATCGAAGCCCGCGTCCCACAGCCAGGTGACGGAGTCGTCTTCGCTGGGCAAGCCCTGCCGATCTTGCGTGAGCAGCAGGATCAGCCGTCCGAACTCGTCCTTCGAGAGCCCGGAGACCAGGCCCAACATGCGCACGCCGTCGGCGAAGAGCTGATACGGAATGCGGTCGAAGGGCTGGCGCGGTTCCCACAACACGGAGCCGCGGGCCACGAAGGCGTAGGGCGTGACCTCCCACAGGAGCTCGTCGTCGGACTGCGCCAGAGCGAGCTCGCACTGGGCGAAGGCGGTATCCAGACGGCGGAGCGCCTCCGGGTGGGTGGAGCCGTACTGGCGCGCGCCGAACAGCGCGCGCTCGAGCAGACGGAACGTCTCCGTGAGGGGCGCCAGGGACGCATCGCCCTCTTCCAGATCCAGGGGCGGCGGGAACGCGCTGCCCCGCGGAGGCGGCGCCACGCTGCCGCGCGCCGGGGGCGGCACGGTGCGGGGCGTGGGCCGTCGCTCGCGGGGGGCGGCCATGGTGGGCGCCACGCCGGCAACGGGGGGCCGCACCGTGTGGCGCGCCCGCGGGCTGGCGTCCTCCGCCAGGGCGCCGAGCGTCGCGCACACCTCCATGTGCATCTCGCCGGCGCTCTGGAAGCGCCGACTGGAGTCGTAGTCGAGGGCGCGATCCACCAGCGCGATCACGTCCACCGGAGCATCGGAGAAGCGCGCCAAGGACGGCGCCCGCTGCGACGCCGCGAGCACCAGGACCTCGTTGGCCGTCGATGCCTTGTGCACCGGTCGCCCAGTGAGGAGCGAGAACACGACGGCACCCACGGCCCACAAGTCCGTGCGCGCGTCCACCTGCGACCAGCGCCCCAAAGCTTGCTCCGGCGCCATGAAGTCGGGTGTGCCCATCAGCATGCCGGTGCGCGTGTGGCTGGTGGCCTCCGTGCCCTCGAGCAGCCGCGCGATGCCGAAGTCGAGGACCTTGAGCTCGCCCTCGTTGGTCAAGAACAGGTTTTCGGGCTTTATGTCACGGTGGACGATCTCCACCGAGTGGGCGGCCTGCAGCACCGAGAGGGTATCCCGGGCGATACACAGGGCTTCGCGAAGACCGAGCTGACCACCGTTCTCGGCTGCTCGCTCGCGTACGGACTGCCCGTGCAAGAGCTCCATCACGAGGTAGGGCTGTCCCTCCGCCGTGACGTCGTCGTCCAGCACCTTCACCACGCCGGAGTGGACGACCTTGTTGCCGATGTACGCCTCGCGCTGGAAGCGATCCCGGGCTTGATCGAAGCTCACGAACTGCTCGTGCAAGAGCTTGATGGCCGCCACCGCGCCGTTGCGGTGCGTCGCGGAGAACACCGCGGCCATGCCGCCGACCCCGATCAAGCGATCGAGATGCCACTTGCCACCGAGCACGCTGCCGACTCGGCTGGCACAGAGTTCGTACTGCTCGTCGTCGGACACGGCGCGTTGCCCCGAAAGCTCGCGCAAAAACGCGAGCTTTCAGCGTAGCCAAGAACCCTTCATCCGGCAACTTCACGCGCTCGTCACGGGCGATCGAAAAATCTCTATGCCAGGTTCCAAGGGACTTGGGTCTTGGCGACACGCTGACCTTCTGCGTCCGGTCGCGGACCGAGGAGCACCCAGGTTCGCATCTGACCTTTGCCCTTCACCTCGAGCTCGCCCCGCGGCGAGAGCTCGTAACGGTGCACGAGCAGCCGTTGGACTGCCTCCGTCACTTGAATGGTTCCGGGCTCCGCGTGGGATTCCATGCGGCTCGCGGTGTTCACCGTATCTCCCCATACGTCGTATATGAACTTGCGCTTGCCAATGACTCCGGCGACGACGGGCCCGGTGTCGATGCCGATACGCAAGCTGAGGGGCTCGCCGAAACGCTCACTGAAGTCCGCGACCCGGCGTTGGATGGCGAGAGCCATCTCGGCGATGGCCAGGGCGTGATCCTCGGCGTGGTCCCCGAGCCCCGCGGCCACCATGTAGGCGTCCCCGATGGTCTTGATCTTCTCGAGGGACAGCTTGTCCGCCAGATCGTCGAAGCTCGAAAAGACCTGGTTCAGTCGGTCCACCAGCTCTTCCGGCGCGATGCGCTCGGTCATTCGAGTGAAGCCCACGATGTCGGCGAACAGCACGGAGGTTTGGGTGAAACGATCCGCAATGGAGCCGCCGTCCTCTTTCAGACGCTCGGCGATGCGAGGAGGCAGCACGTTGAGCAACAGACGCTCCGAGCGCTTTCGTTCGGCGTCCAACCGCCGGCGCTGCAAGAAGCCCTCGCGCGCCTGGCGCTCGAGCTGATAGGCGAGCAGCGCGCCGATGCCGCCGAGGGAGAACATGGTCGTGCTGATGGAGGCGCGCACGGCGGGCGCGCTGTGGGCGAGCACCAGATCCAGCAGCCAGTAGGTGGCGACGGCGACGGCGGTGAACGTAATCTGCGTCACCACGCCCATGTGCGCCACGAAGGGCCCCAGCGTGACGAACAGCACCGCGTAGGAGCTGTACAGGAAGTATCCCGTGGGCGGCGAGATGGCCGCGATGTACAGCACCACGAACACGGCCGTGGTGCCGTAGAAGAACATCACCAGCTGGCCGAAGCGGGCGAGGTGCTTGCTACGGACCACCGCGAACGCGACGGCCGCCACGGGCAGGAACATGCCGAAGCGCGCGGCCCACGCCCGCGAGAGCACACCGGGAACGATGAGCCAGTCGTGCACTGCGTAGGCGAGAAACACCAAGGAGGCGATGCCGACGCTGAACTGCAAGAAGCGTTGGCGCCGCGGCAACTCCTCGCGAGCGAACTCCGCCTCCAGCCGTGCGTCGACGAACGTCCCCGTACGTCCGATGGTCTCCGTCACCCGCGCTAAGATAGCGGACTATGCGGCGGAAAGCCCGCGACGCCAGTCGTCCAGCAGCGCGCGGTTGTCGAAGTCCCAGGGGTGGAACTCGCGGCGATAGAAGGCCAGGTAGGGTCGCAGCAAGCGACGCAGTCCGCCGGGCTTGCCGAAGCAGAACCAGAGCAGGTCGGCCCACTGGCGGGGGGAAAACAACGTGCCATCTGCGCGCATCATGCGGATCTGTTGCTCGACGACCTTCAGCCAGAAGATCAGCGTGGCCCCGAGCATCATCTCCACGCGCAGCCAATAGCCGCCCCCGGCTGCCTGGTACACGTCGAACGCCACCGCCTTGTGCTCGTTCTCCTCGGCGGCGTGCCAGCGCCACAGACGCGCCATCTCCGAGTCGGCGCCCTGCAAAAGTCCGGGGTCCGACAGGACCATGTGCGCCATCAGCGCGGTGAAGTGCTCCAGGGCGCAGGTCACGGCCAGCCGCGCTCGCTTCGGAAGTCGGCGGCTCACGCGATCGAGCAGTCGCTTCACGCGGGCCTCCATCTCCACCACTGGATAGCCGTGCGCTGCGAGCATTTCGTTGTAGCGAACGTGCTCACGACCGTGCATGCCTTCCTGTGCACAGAACGCTTGCACGTCGCGTTCGAGCTCGGGGCTGGTCACGTACTTTCGGTGCGCCTTCACGCTGGCGATGAAGAACCGCTCGCCGGCTGGAAAGAACACCGACAGGTTGTTGAAGAAGGTGCTGACGGCGGCCCGCCCTCCGTGCCAGTGGGCGGCCACGCCCTCCATCCGGAAACGGAGGTCACGCACTTCTATGGGGGCTGACACTCCCGACAGGTTGGGCCTTCTTCTGCCGCTCCGTCAGGTTACCATCGGCCAAGCTCTTGTCATTTACGGCCATGGAACCGACGTTTCCCGCAGCCCACGCCCTCCACTTGGTGGAGCTCGTCAAGCGTTGGGACATCGCGCCCCAAGAAATCGTCGGTGGGCTCGACGTCGAGCGTTTGGCGGATCCCGCGGAACGGCTGCGCGTCGTCGAGCTGGAAGAGATCATCGAACGCGCCCGGCGACTGACGGGCGAGGCCGGCATCGGATTCTTCCTGGGGCTGCAGATGCAGGTGTCCGCCCATGGGCAGCTCGGCTTTGCGGCGATGACGGCCAAGTCCGTGCGCGAGGCGCTCTCCGCCGCGGAACGCTTCGCTCCGACTCGCACCACGGCCCTGTCCTTGGAGGTCCGCGAGAGAGCGCAGCAAACCGAGCTGGTGATCCACGAGCGAGCGGACCTCGGCCGTGCGCGGGACGTGGTGCTGGTGGCGCTGGCCGTCGGCATCTGGCGCATCGGCTGTGCGCTCACCGGTCGGGAGCTCTCCGGCAGCGCGGACTTCGCGTTCGAGGAGCCCGAGTACTTCGCGCGTTTCGCCTCCGCGTCACCCGGCAACGTGCGCTGCGGCCAGCCGGAGAATCGGCTGGTGTTTGCCACGGAAATCCTGGACCTACCGCTGACGATGTCCGACGAGGCCGCTCGGCGCTTGGCCGTGCGGCATTGTGAAGCAGAGCTGGATGCCCTCGGCTACGAGCGCCAGCTCGTGGGTCGGGCTCGTGCCCTGCTGCCAAATGGTGAGGTCGGCTTCCGGACCTTGGACGAGCTGGCGCAGGAGCTCGGTATGTCGCCGCGCACCCTGCGCCGGAAGCTGGCCGCCCATGGCTCGAGCTACAGTGAGCTACTCGACGCCGAGCGAAGGGACCGCGCCATGCTGTTGCTGCGGAACGACGCCTTCTCCATCGAGCAGGTGGCGGAGCGCGTTGGCTATGCCGACCTGGCCAACTTCACCCGAGCCTTTCGCCGCTGGGTGGGTATGACGCCCGCCGCCTTTCGCAAGAGCGCGACACTGTTGAATGATTGACGCGAAGCTCGCGAACGAACGTACGGCTGTAGTGCGCTTTGCTTCGAGCTGCTAGATTCGAAACGATTTGCCATGAGTTGGAGCGGGCAGCGCTGGCTGATTGTCGGATGCGTGGTGACGGGCTTGTGGACGGGCTGCTCCCTCGGGCTGCCGCCGGATTCGGAGTACGTTTCCGAGGATGACGCGGGGACCGCCGCCACGGGCGGCGCCGCCGGCAGCGCGGGCACCGGCGGCACTGCCGGCACGGGCGGCACTGCCGGCACAGGCGGCACTGCCGGCACTGCGGGCACCGGCGGCACTGCAAACACCGGCGGCACTGCGGGCACCGGCGGCACCGCCGGCACGGGCGGCACCGCCG
Organism: Polyangiaceae bacterium; assembly: GCA_020633235.1. Classification (NCBI taxonomy): domain Bacteria; kingdom Pseudomonadati; phylum Myxococcota; order Polyangiales; family Polyangiaceae; species Polyangiaceae bacterium. The sequence goes on from JACKEA010000011.1 coordinate 130,778, forward strand.
GCACGGGCGGCACCGCGGGCACGGGCGGCACTCCGGGCAGCATCCCGATGACGGGGCTCGAGCTGTGGCTGGATGCCAGCACGCTCACCCAGGGGCCCCTCGCTACGTGGCCCGATCAGAGCGGCAAGAACAAGAACGCCAGCCAACCGGACACCACCAAGCAGCCAGCGGTGACCAGCACCCTGCTCAACGGCAACCGCGTCGTCTCCTTCGATGGGGTGGACGACTACATGTCGCTCCCGACGGGCTTCAAGGACTTCACTCAGGGCATCAGCGCGTTCGTTGTGCTCCAGGCCGACCAGGCGAAGCAGAACGAAGGTCAGCTCCACCTGGGCAACAGCCTCAATACCGACTTGATTCGTCTGTCCCGCGACTACACCTACGAGTCGGCGGTCTTCAACGTGAACACGAACGACGTCGTGTTCTCCACCAACGGGACATACAAGGTCGGGTTCCCGACGTTGATCACCGGGCTGCAGATCCCGGGCACGGCCACGGCCACGACGCGGCTCTACATCGATACCGTCCAGCAGATGGAAAAGGCGCTTCCCCCCGCCACGAACACGCTTCGAACCATCAACTGGGTCGGTCGCAGCAACCTGTCCGGTACCTATTTCTCGGGGTTCATGGCGGAGATCATCCTGTACAGCCGCGCCCTGTCCCAGTCGGAGCTCGTTCAGGTCCACGGCTATCTCCAACAGAAGTACGGGTGCTGCGGGAACTGATGGCTGACGACGCCAAAGCTCCCAAGATGGTGGGGCGCTACCGCATCTACGGCGAGATCGCCGCGGGCGGCATGGCGACGGTGCACATCGGTCGGCTCATCGGTCCGGCAGCGTTCTCCCGCACCGTGGCCATCAAGCGCCTTCACGCTCAGTTCGCGAAAGATCCGGAGTTCGTCGCCATGCTGCTGGACGAAGCGCGGCTCGCGGCGCGCATCGTGCACCCCAACGTGGTCTCGACTCTCGATATCGTCGCAGAAGAGGGAGAGCTGTTCCTGGTCATGGACTACGTGGCCGGCGAGTCTCTGGCGCAGCTCCTGAAAAAAGCTGCGGCGGCCAAGCGTCCGCCACCCGTCGGCGTCGCCGTTTCCCTGGGAGTGGATCTGCTCCTGGGTCTGCATGCCGCGCACGAGGCCAAGTCTCAAACCGGACCTCCGCTCGAGATCGTGCATCGCGACGTGTCGCCTCAGAATTTGCTCGTGGGCGAAGACGGCGTGGGTCGCGTGGTGGATTTCGGCGTGGCCAAGGCGGTGTTCCGGTCGTCTTCCACGCGCGACGGCAAGATCAAGGGCAAGCTCTCCTACATGTCGCCGGAGCAGATGCAGGCCGGCAACGTGGATCGCCGGAGTGACGTGTTCGCGGCAGGTGTGGTGATCTGGGAGACGCTCACGGGGCAACGGCTTTTCTCGCGACCCGATCCGGGCGGCACCATCGCCGCCGTGCTGGCCGACGCGGTGGAGCCGCCCAGCAGCGTGGTCTCGGACATCCCTCCCGCGCTGGATGCCGTGGTGCTCAAGGCCCTCGAGAAGAAGGCGGAGGATCGCTTCGCGACGGCGGGGGAAATGGCGAAAGCGCTCGCGGAGGCGTTTCAACCCGCCGGCGCCATGAGCGTGAGCGAGTGGGTGCGCGAAGTTGCGAAGGACACGCTCGCTGCGCGCGCACGCCGGGTGGCGGAGGTGGAGAGCCATTCCGCGACGGGCGCGGAGCTCACCGAGGCGGATCCAGGCGAGGTCACACAGCACGCCAACGCCACGGATCACACCGCGAGCGTGGTGGGCGTTCCCAAGACGTCTTCGCGTCCCATGGTCTGGGGCCTCGCGGGCGCAGTGGTGGTGCTGCTCGGCATCGTGTGGTTCATGGCGGCGCGAAGCACGGCGCAGCCGATCGCCGCGCCGGTTACGGCGGCCTCGCCGGCGCCCCCGGTCGTCCGCTCGGCACCACCGGTGGCCGCAGCCACACCCTCGGCCGTCCCCACGGCATCTGCGGCGCCTGCAGCTTCGGAACAAGGAGCCGTTTCGTCGCCGCCCCCGCGCAAGGTCGTTCGACGACCGGCGCTCGAGAAGGCAGCACCGGCGAAGACGGCAAAGCCGACCAAGGCCGCCAAGCCGGGCTGTGATCCGCCGTACACCGTGGATGGGCAGGGCGAGAAGGTTTTCAAGCCGGAGTGCTTCTGATGAGAGAGTTCGCCGCGTTCTGCTTCGTCGCCGTCACCACCGTTGCTTCCACTGCCGCCGCGCAGTCCAAGGAGTGCATCGCGCACCACGCATCCGGCAAGAAGCTGCGCAGCGAAGGCTCGCTGATGGCCGCCAAAGAAGAGTTCTTGAAGTGCGCGGCGGACGGCTGTCCAAAGATCGTGCGTGACGAATGCTTGGAGCTCGTGGGCAAGGTTGCACGAGAAACGCCGAGCATCGTGGTCGCGGTGAAAGACGGGAACGGACGCGACGTGACCAGCGGTCGTGTCACGTTGGACGATCGCGAGCTGTCCTCCTGGACGGAAGGCCTGGCCGAGCCGCTGGATCCGGGCCCGCACACCCTGGCGTACACCGGGCCGGACGGTCGCGAAGCGAAGGCGGAGTTCATCGCTCGGGATGGCGACAAGCGCCGCACCGTCGAGGTCACGCTGCCCGCAGCGAGCACTCCGCCACCCACGGACGAGCTTCCGCCCGAGGTGGCCGCACCCGAGAGCTCCACGCCAGTGCTCGCTTACGTGCTCGCCGGGGTGGCCGTGGTGGGTCTCGGCTCCTTCACGTACTTTGCGCTCGACGGTCAATCGAAGAAGAACGACCTCGACGACTGCAAGCCGCACTGCCAGCAGACCGACGTCGACGCCATGCGCCGCAGTTTCCTGATCGGCGACATCTCCCTGGGCGTGGGCGCTCTGGCCCTCGGCGGCTCGGCCTACTTCTTCCTGTCACCGAGCCCTGCTCCCGCCGAGCACGACACCGCGGCTCCGCCCCTGTTTCTGAGCGCGTCCGGCACCTTCTGACGCCTTCTTTCGGGCGCTTCTCACACATTCGTGGGTGTCTGAATGCGAGAGGAGGGCTCAGAGGGACGTGCCCCTCGACTGGGTCATGGTCTTTCTGGTCCGGCGCGGCAAAGGGCCGAAGCGTCCCCTCTGCGCGTGGGGTCAACCGGTCCAAGGGCAAGCGCTCCGCTCATGCCCGTGCGCAACAGCATTGCTGCAGCTCGACCAGCGGCGGCGCGCGTGAACCGAGCAGCCAAGCCTCGGAACCAAGTACTCCCGATGGCGACCTTCATCCTCACCCTCGTGCTGCTCGGCTCCGACGTCGAGCGGCTGGTCCTCGAGTAGCCGCGAGGAGCGCGCCCACAACGGGTAGCGCGGCGACCTGAAGGCGGCTGTCCAACGCATCGTGGACCGCGTCAGCTC
>JACKEA010000012.1 GCA_020633235.1 Polyangiaceae bacterium
GAGTGCTGACGGCGAGGGGTGCCGCGGCGTAGAGGGCGAGCCGCGCAATGCCGGACAAGCGCCGCGCAGCGCCGAGCGCGTGGTTCCGCGGCGGACCGACATCATGATCGAGAACGAGGGGCGGGACGCCCGCTGGGTGGCGACGTGTAAGGCGGGAGCTCACACGGCCGTTGTGGAGGCAACGGAAATGAAGACCGCGATCTTGTGTACTTTGTTGACGCTGGCTCCAGCCGTCGTGGGTTGTGGCCACGGCATGGCGATGGGGCAAGGGCAGATGACGGCGAAGGACGCCGACGACGCCAAGGAGCTGAACGCGCCGCTGGCCGTGGGCGGATCGATCCAGCCCGACGTGCAAATGGAGCTGCAGGGCACCGCGGCACCCACGTTGGTGCTGGTGTCCGCGCAGCCGTCGGTCGTTGCGGCGGAGCAGGGGCGCCTCATTGGGCGCGGACCTGGTGTGAGCGCCATCCTGGTGACCACCAAGGCGGGACAAGTGCTCGACTTCTACCACCTGTGGGTGGAGCAGCCGACGCGCGCGACGTTGCATCGGCTGTATCCCGACGGACGTGACATGGGGGAAGTCCGCGAGGGCATCGACTTGATGGTTGGCGAGTCTGCGGTGCTTTCTCCAAGGCTCTACTACCAGGCGCAGGAGCTTTCCGGCGTGGTGGACGGCCAATGGCTCGTGCAGCCACCCCTCGCCAGCGTGCTCCGTGATGGGGTGGGGGAGCGTCGGCGAGTGGTTGCTACCCAGCCCAGGCGTGCGACGCTTTCTGTCGCGGTGGCGGGCGTGTCCTTGAAGGTCCCTTTGCGCGTGGTGAAGGCGCCAACGGCCTCAGTTGCGCCACCGGCCTCGCCGGCTCTGGCGGTCCCAGCGGGAGACGAACAATGAAGTCGAAGCTCGCGCTCTTGTGCGCCCTCGTGGCGTGCAGCGGCTGCACCAGCTACCGCGCCCTCACGGCGCCGCCACCGAGCCGCGTGGCTTCCTTGAACGATTCGGACGACGAGCTCCGCATCTCTAGCGGCGTGGCCATCGGGTTCGAGTGCGTCACGGGTTGGGGCAACCCTTGCTCCGCCGGTGATGCCACCATCGAGAACGAAAAGATCGCCCGCGTGTTCCCCGCGCACCTGAACAAGGTCGATCGCTACGTCGACGGATCCTTCGCGCCCACCAGCTACGTCGTCATCGGCGTGAGCCCCGGCCAAACGACGCTGCGCATCCCCGGCGAAGATCCGATGAAGATCGTGGTCGAGCCATAGTCTAGGTTGGCTGGTTCGGCGCGATACCCGTCGCGTCCCGCACGTCGGAAAACGGCGCGGCGGCCGTCGGTGTCCGGCGTCGGAAAGCGGCGCGTGGCCGTCGGTGTGTGCCGTCGGAAAACGGCGCGGCGGCCGTCGGTGTCCGCGTCGGAAAGCGGAGCGTGGCCGTCGGTGTCCGGCGTCGGAAGGCGGAGCGTGGCCGTCGGTGTCCGGCGTCGGAAGGCGGAGCGTTGCCGATGCGGTTCGGCGTCGGAATGCGGGCGCCGCCCGTCAGGAGCGGCCTGAAGTTTGGGGGGTCAGGTCGCGCGGAAAGCGGTTGATATGCGAACTAATTTCGCGGCGCGGGAAGGGTGTGAAGGACGAAGATTTGGGGGCTGCGGCCCGCGTTTTCGGGCGCTGGGGCCCAATTTCCGGGGGCTGAGTCCCTCGGAAATTGGTTGATATGCGAACCGATTTGGCGACGTGCGAGGGGGCGTGAACGGCGGGGCTACGGAACGCACTTTCGCGTGCGGCGAAGGCGTGCCGTGGCCCCAATCGCCTCGGGTGTTGCTTTCCGAGTTTCGGGTGTTGCTTTCCGAGTTTCGGGTGTTGCTTTCCGAGTTTCGGGTGTTGCTTTCCGAGTTTCGGGTGTTGCTTTCCGAGTTTCGGGTGTTGCTTTCCGAGTTTCGGGTGTTGCTTTCCGAGTTTCGGGTGTTGCTTTCCGAGTTTCGGGTGTTGCTTTCCGAGTTTCGAGCGTTGCGGTCGCGCGGAAATTGGTTGATATGCGAACCGATTTGGCGACGCGCGGGGGGGGCGCGAAGAGCGCGCCGAAGCGCTCAATTTGAGTCGAGGGCAAACGTGCGCCCCGCAGCCCCGCCGCGCGACCCCTCCAAACCGAGCCGGAGTCGCGGGCTCTCGCATCCACGACGTCGTTCGGATCCGAACGGTTGTCACGCCGCGCGCCCCCACGACTCCGGAGTCGCGGGCTCTCGCATCCACGACGTCGTTCGGATCCGAACGGTTGTCACGCCGCGCGCCCCCTCGAGAAGGGTCTCGCGGGAAATGTCTCGCGCGCGCGCTCGTTCGGAACCGAACGGTGCAACGCTCCGCGGATTGGCTCTGGCACTTGCAAGCACGACGGAAAGACTGGGAGTGGAAGTGCACCAATCCCGTCGAGATGTTGACGCGGAGAACATCGGAGGGCCGGCGTGCGAGGAGTCGTGCGAGCTCGGGCGGACGTGGAGCGTGCCCCGTGTCCAGGTCGCTCAATCCGGGGCTGGCCCCATGTCCCAGCAAAAACTCCTCGGGCCTGGCCCCGTGAGCCTGCAAACTGGGTCACGCCCCCCTCGCGGGTGTGTCCCAGCAAATCAGGTGGCCCCATGACCCCGAAAAAGTCACGCGGCCGTCGGCCCCATGAGCCTGCAAATTGGCACTCGGGCGGCGTGGAGCGCGCGAGCTCGGGCGGACGAGCTTGGGCGGACGTGGAGCGTGCGAGCTCGGGCGGACGTGGAGCGTGCGAGCTCGGGCGGACGAGCTTGGGCGGACGTGGAGCGCGCGAGCTCGGGCGGACGTGGAGCGTGCGAGCTAAAAGCCACCGCGAGAACGGCCGAGACCTTCTGATGATTGCCCGCCCCCTTTTTCAGCGCGCCCGCCGCATGTGGATGCGCTTTCACGATGGTGCTGTCCATCAACAGGTCATCGGAAGGCCGCACTTGCAGCACTTCGTGAAGCTGGTGCCAGCGACCCGCCAGCGCCCAGCGCCGAAAGCGCCGATACACACTGCCCCACTTCCCAAACACCTCCGGCAAGTCTCGCCAGGGTGCGCCCGTCCGTAGGATCCACAGCGTTGCTTCGATGAAGCGACGATTATCGTCGCCCTTTGGACCACGTGACGTGAGAGCGGAAACCAACGGCGCACTACGTGCCCACTCGGCATCGGAAAGCGCGACTCGAACCCCCATTCGCGCAGCCTACCAACAACTGAACGCATGTCGAGCTAAATTCTCATCGAGGCACGATTTCAGCACCAATCCCATCCAGAAACTGTCAACAGATTCTAGCATGCGACTTCTTCCGGCAATTGCCTGCGCGGTGAGCGTGGGGTCCGCGGTCCTGACCGGGACGGGTGTGGCGGCCGCGCAGTCCATATCGTCGGCCGAGTTCAAGCCGCCGACCGCGGACGAGCGGGTGCAGCTCGCCGCGGCCGACAAGAGCGTGCTGCCCACGGACGTGCAGCGAGATCCCGCGCGCTACGCCAAGAGCCGCGTGTACTGGGTGGGCGTCACTGCTGGCATTCGCGACGGCGTGCCCGAGGTGGAGCATCACTACTTCGATGGTGCGGTGGAAGGGAATGGCGGCGTCTGGCTCTCCCCTTGGAGTGAGGGGAAGTTCTGTTTGTTGGGGCTACCGCGGAAGCTCGCGGACCGCTTCCACGACGAGGAGCCGCACCTCGTGCGCGCGTACGGCACGCCGGAAATTACGAAGCGCGGCCTGTGCTTGAAGGACGCCTTCGTGGTGGTGGGCGACCGGCCGTGGACGACCACGGTGCTCGAGTACGGCCCGCGGGGCGCCGAGGAGTTCTCAGCGACGGAGCGGCGCGCCGTGCGCACCTATCCGGAGGCGCGACTGCTCACTCCGCTGAGCTATCGTTTGACCGGAGGCGCCTCGGTCGGCAAGACGAACCTGGACGACTCTCCCATTGGCGGCGGTTGGAACGCTTCCCTGGAGCTCGCTTGGCGCTCGTCCCTGCGCACTGAGCTTGCCGTGATGGCGGGCCCCGACTCGTATCCGAAGTTCGGCGCGCCGCGGACGATTCAGAGCGCACTCTTGTTTCGCTACTACGCCGTGGGCATGGGCATCGCCGCGGGTCCGCTCGTCGGCGTCCCCGTCGCGGACGACGAACCGCTGTGGCTTGGCGTGCGCTATCTGCCGACTTTCGGCGACGCCCACGGCACTTGGGGGATCTCGCCGGTCATCGGCGGCGGGGCGGACATTTCCGCCACGACGGACGGTGACGTCCGCTTCAAGCTGAACCTCGTCATCGGGCTCGACGGCAACATCGGCAAACCACGCGCGCGGTGACGTCGGCAACCACGCGCACGGTGACATCGGCAAACCACGCGCGCGGTGACATCGGCAAACCACGCGCGCGGTGACGTCGGCAACCACGCGCGCGGTGACGTCGGCAACCACGCGCACGGTGACATCGGCAAACCACGCGCACGGTGACGTCGGCAAACCACGCGCACGGTGACATCGGCAAACCACGCGCACGGTGACGTCTGCAAACCACGCGCACGGTGACGTCGGCAAACCACGCGCGCGGTGACATCGGTAACCACGCGCGCGGTGACGTCGGCAACCACGCGCGCGGTGACGTCGGCAACCACGCGCGCGGTGACATCGGCAACCACGCGCGCGGTGACATCGGCAACCACGCGCGCGGTGACATCGGCAAACCACGCGCACGGTGACATCGGCAAACCACGCGCACGGTGACGTCGGCAAACCACGCGCACGGTGACGTCGGTAACCACGCGCATGGTGACGTCCGCTTCAAGCTGAACTTGGTCGTTGGCTAAGAGCCGTTCGGAACCGAAACGATTTGTCGTCGAGGTGCGAGCCCTCACGTGTGAGGCAGCGCGGGCGCGAGAACCGTTCGGAACCGAACGCGATTTGTCGAAGCGCGATCCCCGAGGTGGGGTGCGTGACGCATGAGAACCGTTCGGAACCGAACGATTTGTCGACGCGATCGGTGCGCGACGCGAGAGCCGTTCGGAACCGAACGAATTTGTCGAGGCGCGATCCCCGAAAGTCCGGCCCGTGTCGCGCGGGGATCGCGCGACGTGAGAACCGTTCGGAACCGAACGAATTTGTCGAGGCGCGATCCCCCACGTGGAGGCAGCGCGGGGCGCGAGAACCGTTCGGAACCGAACGGGTTGTCGAGCGATCCCCGAGGCGGGGGTGCGCGACGTGCGAGGGTCCGAGGCGCGATCCTCAACGACTCGCGGCGCGGGGCGTGAGAACCGTTCGGAACCGAACGAATTTGTCGAGGAGCGATCCCTCACGTGTGAGGCAGCGCGGGGCGCGAGAACCGTTCGGAACCGAACGGAGGTGTCGAGGCGCGAGCCCCCGCGAGGCGGCGGTGTGCGCGCATCGTGGGGGATGGCAGGGCTAGATTACGCCTTGGTCGAGCATGGCGTCGGCGACCTTGGCGAAGGCGCCGATGTTCGCGCCCACCACGTAGTCTCCGGGGCGGCCGTAGCGCTCCGACGCGGACAGACATAGCGTGTGGATGCTCACCATGATCTTGTGGAGCTCGCGATCCACCGTCTCGGCGTCCCACGATTGTCCGGAGCGGTTCTGCGTCATTTCCAGACCGGAAACGGCGACGCCACCGGCGTTGGACGCCTTGCCCGGCGCGTAGGCCACACCCGCCGCCCGCAGGATGCGGAGCGCCTCACGGGTGGTCGGCATGTTCGCGCCCTCCACCACGAACTTGACGCCGTTCTTCACCAGGTTGCGCGCGTCGTCTTCTTCCAGCTCGTTCTGGATGGCGCAGGGACACGCCACGTCACAGGGCACCTCCCAGGGTCGGCGGCCGGCGTGGAAGTCCACTCCGAACTTCTCGGCGTAGGGCTGCACTTCGTCGCGGCCGCTCAGACGCAAAGCCAACATGTAGTCGAGCTTGTCTCCCGTCACTCCGTCGGGATCGTGGATGAAGCCATCGGGCCCCGAGAGCGTCACCGTCTTGCCGCCGAGATCGGCCACCTTCTTGGCCACGCCCCACGCCACGTTGCCGAAGCCGCTGATGGCGACCGTCTTCCCCTGCAGCGTTTCTCCGCGGGCCTTCAGCATTTCCTCCGCGAAATAGGCGACGCCAAAGCCCGTCGCTTCCGGCCGCAGGCGCGACCCGCCCCACGCCAGCCCTTTGCCCGTGAGCGCCACGTTGAACGCCCGCGTGAGCCGCCGGTACTGCCCAAACAGGTAACCGATCTCCCGCGTGCCCACGCCGATGTCCCCCGCCGGCACATCGGTGTCGGAACCGATGTGATGGAACAGCTCCGTCATGTAGCTCTGGGAGAAGCGCATCACCTCGTGCTCCGAACGCCCGCGCGCAGGGAAGTCCGCGCCACCCTTGCCGCTGCCCAGGGGCAACCCGGTGAGCGCGTTCTTGAACGTCTGCTCGAAGGCCAGCGCCTTGAGCGTGTCCAGATTCACCGACGCATGGAAGCGCGTGCCCCCCTTGTAAGGCCCGAGCGCTCCGTTGAACTGCACGCGCCAACCGCGGTTCACCTGCACCCGCTGGCGGTCGTCCGTCCACGTCACCCGAAATGAGAACACGCGGTCCGGCTCCACGATGCGCTCGAGCAGCCGCTCCGCCTCATAGCGCGGCGAGCTCTCGAGCAGCGGCCCCACGGACGCAAACACGTCCTGCACCGTGTCCACGAACTCACGCTCCCACTGCGCACGACCCACGACCTCGGCGAGCACCCTCGCCGCATACGGATGAAGCTCTTCAGTCATTTGTAATCCTCACAGCGCCGCCCCCCCGGCGGGCATCGGCAGCGTACAACTGGAAGGCGGCACAGTTGTCCCACACTGGCGGCAACGTCAAATCCGAAGCCGCCCCCCACCCATCCGAAATCATCCCCCGCGCTGCGTCATCCCTTTCGCAGTCCCGATTTGGGGCATCCCTCCCCGTTTCTTGCAGGATCATGTCGGTCCAGCGCGGAACCTCGCGTCCGGAAGGGCCCGCCTCACCCCCCGTCGCGCGCCCCCGTCGCGCTGCGTCACCCGCGGCAGTGTCGCGCCCCGAGGGGATCGCGCTGCCGTCGCGTCGCGTCGCGCCGTCGCGTCGCGCCGTCGTGACGCGCCGTCGTGACGCGCCGGACTCGCGTCGTGACGCGCCGTCGTGACGCGCCGGATTCGCGTCGTGACGCGCCGTCGTGACGCGACGGACTCGCGTCGTGACGCGCCGTCGTGACGCGACGGACTCGCGTCGTGACGCGCCGTCGTGACGCGCCGGACTCGCGTCGTGACGCGCCGTCGTGACGCGCCGGGCGTCGCGCCGCACCAACAATAGAAGACTGAAGGAGGCTCAGGGAGCCGGTAGCCCTGCGGTGGGCGAATAGTCGTTGATGAGACCGAGCTCGAGCATCCAGCCAACGCTTTCGCCAGTGGCGCTCTTCGCGAGGTACAGCGGGAAGGCGCCGTCGCCGACGGTGATCTTGATGGCCAGGATCGGAACTCCGTCGAGGGACGTCTGCACCCAGTAGTCCGCAGCGAAGAGAGCGTCCTCGGCCTCGACGAGGTCGTCCCCCGAGATGCTCGTTGCCGTGGTGCGAGAGGTGGCGCACACCGATGCGGCGTCGACGAGCACCTCCGGCAGCGGCTCCCAGGTGGCGACATCTCCCGGGAGCCACTGCTGTCCGAGGAAGACGGTGTCTTCCGCGCGAATGCCGAGCAGCAGAGGCGGCAAAGCACCAGCTCGCAACGCCGGCGGCAGCTCCAGCTCGAAGGGCGGGTGCCCGCCGAACTGATCGAACAGGTACAACCCCGCGTCTCCGGCCCACGGCACCGCGATGGCCTCGACCCGGACCCCCGGTGCCGCGTGCTTCAGCAGCAACTCCACGTTCGCCATGGCGCTCCATACGCCACGGCGAACGGCATCTTCCCAGCGCGCCCTCCAATCGAGCGTTTCCCCGTCTCCGATCCCCTGATGTTGGGGCGGCGCGAGTCCCGTCAAAGCGCGCGGTGCGACGCGAATCCCGTCAGTGCGCGCGGTGCGCCGCGAATCCCGTCAGGGCGCGCGGTGCGACGCGAGTCCCGTCAGAGCGCGCGGTGCGCCGCGAGTCCCGTCAGAGCGCGCGGTGCGCCGCGAGTCCCGTCAATGCGCGCGGTGCGACGCGAGTCCCGTCAGGGCGCGCGGTGCGACGCGAGTCCCGTCAGAGCGCGCGGTGCGACGCGAGTCCCGTCAGGGCGCGCGGTGCGACGCGAGTCCCGTCAGAGCGCGCGACACGCCGCGAGACCCGTCAGGGCGCGCGGTGCGACGCGAGTCCCGTCAGAGCGCGCGACACGCCGCGAGTCCCGTCAGTGCGCGCGGTGCGACGCGAGTTCCGTCAGAGCGCGCGGTGCGACGCGAGTCCCGTCAATGCGCGCGGTGCGCCGCGAATCTCGTCAGAGCGCGCGACACGCCGCGAGTCCCGTCAGTACGCGCGGTGCGACGCGAATCCCGCCGCCCCGACGCGCGACCACGACGCGCCCACCACCACAGCGCCCACCGCGACCCCGACGCGCGACCCCGACGCGCGACCACGCCCGTCGAAGCCCCCGGAGCGCGACGGAAGTACTTGATATGCAAACCGGTTTCCGCGCGCGTGACCCCGAGCGTTGCCCGACGTCCTCCGCTGGGTGAAGCTGCGCGTATGCGAGCAGCAACGAAGCGAGGATTCGACACGTGGCGTACGGCGATGGGATGGCAGCGCAGCATCGACAAGGTGCTGCGTCCCATCGGACTCACGCACACCCGATTCTTGGTACTCGACGCCGCGGCCCAGGCCTTCGAACGGCTCGACGATGCGGTCTCCCAGGCGAAGATCGCCGAGGTTGCGGGTATCGACGAAGCGTCGACGTCGCGCATCGCTCGGCGGCTCGAGCAAGACGGCCTGATAGATCGCGGGCCTGACGGCGTGGATGCACGGTACTGGCGCGTGATCGTGACACGCGAAGGCTATGGCCTTCTGCGCCTCGCTCGACCAGTGGTGGACGCCGCCGCGGCACGCTTCTTCGCTCGAGGCGCGTGAGGTTCAGGGCGACGGCACGCTTCTTCGCTCGAGGCGCGTGAGGTTCAGGGCGGCGTGAGGCGTGACGGCACGCTTCTCCGCCCGAGGCGCGTGAGGTTCAGGGCGACGGCACGCTTCTCCGCCCGCGTCGTGCGAGGTTCAGGGCGGCGTGAGGCGTGACGGCACGCTTCTCCGCCCGAGGCGCGTGAGGTTCAGGGCGACGGCACGCTTCTCCGCCCGCGTCGTGCGAGGTTCAGGGCGGCGTGAGGCGTGGCGGCACGCTTTTCCGCCCGCGTCGTGCGAGGTTCAGGGCGGCGTGAGGCGTGACGGCACGCTTCTCCGCCCGAGGCGCGTGAGGTTCAGGGCGACGGCACGCTTCTCCGCCCGCGGCGTGCGAGGTTCAGGGCGGCGTGAGGCGTGGCGGCACGCTTCTCCGCCCGAGGCGCCCAGTTTTGGGGGTTGAGGTCGCGCGGAAATCGGTTGATATGCGAACTAATTGGGCGGCGCGCGAGGGGGCGTGAAGGCGGACGAGGGGGCGTGAAGGCGGACGAGGGGGCGTGAAGGCCATCGTGACGGCCCGAGTGTGAGAAGCGAGGAGCCCAAGAACCGGGGAACGAAGACAACTACGAATGGGCGTTCAAATAGGGAGCACGATGGGGAAATGTAGTTGTCGTTGGGGGTTGAGGTCGCGCGGAAATCGGTTGATATGCGAACTAATTGGGCGGCGCGCGAGGGGGCGTGAAGGCGGCCGAAGGGCGAAGATTGGGGGCTTCGGCACCCTTTTCGCGTGCGACGACACAGATTTCGGGGGTTGCGGCCCTCGGAAACTGGTTGATATGCGAACTAATTTGGCGGCGCGCGGGGGGACGTGAAGGGGTGGTGAAGGCGACAACTGATGGTTCCGGAAAATCTGCGGCAACCCGTTCCGGAAAATCTGCGGCTCCTGGCCGAAAGGAGCAGGCATGATGATTTGGACATTGATTCTCGCGATCATGGGGTTGCTGATGCCTACCGGAAGCAGGCCGCGCGATCAGGGGGAGATGCTCTCCCAGCTGAAGCGGCACGAAGTCCAGGTCTTGCTACGTGCGGGATTTGCGCCCTCCGACGTGGCGAAGCGGGCGCAGGTTTCGGACGACAGCGTGCGACGCATCCAGAAGGAGGACGCCGTCGAGCACACGGACGACGCGGCGGTGCGCGCGCAGCGCGCGCATCGGGCGTCCATCGAAGGCGGCGTGGTTCACCGATCGCATCAAGGAGTGGCTCGCCGAGGACCCGGACCTGCCCACGCAGGAGTTGCTGCGTCGCGCGAAGGAGTCCGGATACGCGGGTAAGAAGACCGCGTTCTACACGCTCGTCGCTGGTCTCCGAGAGCCACGCGCCGCACCGGTTGTTCGCTTCGAGGGTCTCCCAGGTGAGTTCTCGCAGCACGATTTCGGCCATGTAGATGTCCGTTTCGTGGATGGCCGGAAGAAGCGCGTGCACTTCTTCGCGTCGCGATTGAAGTACTCGCGGTTCGCGCAAGTCACGCTCGTCGAAAACGAGCGCGTAGAAACCATCCTGCGTTGCCTTGCGCGCGACTTCGTCGCCTTTGGCGGACTGCCTCTCATGGCGGTGTTCGATCGCCCGAAGACCATCGTGAAAAAAAGTGGCAAGGGGCGCGAGGTCCAGGAGTTCAACCAGATCTTCGCGCAGGCGATTGTCGACATCGGCGTCGGCGTCGAGATGTGCGCCCCACGCAGCGGAAACCAGAAAGGCTCCGTTGAGCGCCTGGTCGGATGGGTGAAGAGCTCGTTCTTCAAGCACCGCAAGTTCCAGGACGAGGAGGATCTGCGTGCGCAGCTCGCCACCTGGCATATCGAAGTCAACACGCAGACTGCGTCGCGGGCGACAGGCGTGATTCCGGAAATCCGGCGCCAGGAGGAGCTCACACGGCTCCGTCCGGCGAAGGTGTTTCCGGAAACCTCGCACTGCGGATCCCCGTGTTTGTCGGCCCCACTGCGGAAGTGATGTTCGAGGGCGCACCGTACTCGATGCCGCCCAAGGCCGCCCACGTCGCCGGCACCCTATTCCTGTACGAGCATGAGGTGCACATCGTCGCGGGACGATTCGAGGCGCGGCACCGCAGGCGCACGAAGGACGAGCCGCCAGCGCCGCTGCCCGAGCATCGTGCCGAGAAGATCGCTGCGGTGCACGGCACCGCGCCAAGCTCTACGAGAAGCGGCAGCACCTGCTCAACCTCGGGCGACACGCCCTCGAGGTCATCACAGAGATCACGCACCGCGAGCCGAAGCTGGCGAGTCGCCGTGTCGAGGAGCTCTACACTCTGCTCGACACGCACGGCGACGACGTCATGCGCGCCGCGTTTGCTGATGCCGTCGAGCACGGACAACTCTCCATCAGCGGTGTGCGTCGCGCGCTCTCCTCGAGAGCCGCGCAAGATGGTCAGATGAAAATCGCCTTTCCGACTGCGCGAGGAGGTGTCTCGTGACCGCGTCCGTGCTCGACTCCACGACCGACCTCGATTCACTGCTCAAGCGCTTGCACCTCGCCAACGCGCGTCGCGTATGGCGTGACCTCGTGCAACGTGCTGAGAAGGAGCAGTGGTCCCACGGTCAGCTCCTGCAGACACTCTTCGAGGAAGAGGTCGCGCACCGTCGCGGCACGCGCCTCAGGCGCGCCGTCAATGCCGCGGCGTTCCCCTTCCTGCGCACCGTCGAGGAGTTCGATTTCACCTACCAGTCGACGCTACGCTCACGACCATCGGCTCGCTGCTCGCGCCGGACTTCGTGACCGAGGGGCGGTCCGTCATCTTTCTCGGTAGGCCCGGTCGCGGTAAAACGCACCTTGCGATCGCCATCGCATACAGGGCCCTGCAAAACGGATTCGACGCACTGTTCACTACCGCCGTGGAGCTCATTGACGAGCTCTCCCTGGCAAGCCGCGAGGGCCGCATGCGTGAGGCTCTCGCATCGTACGTGCGTCCCCATGTGCTCGTCGTCGACGAGGTCGGCTACCTGAGCTACGGCGCCGACGCTGCCAACGTCCTGTACCACGTGGTCAACGAGCGACACATCAGGCGCCGCGCCATGGTGTTTACCACCAACAAGCATCCGAAGCGCTGGGGCGGTGTGCTCCACGACGACGACCTCGCCGACGCCATCGTCGACCGCATCCTCGAGCGGGGCCGCCTCCTACGCCTCGATGGTCCCTCGGTGCGCACCAAGCACATTCCCGCCGACGAGCTCGCCGGCGACGAACACGACCCGGGAAGCCGCAGAATTTCCGGAATCGGCGCCGCAGAATTTCCGGAACGCACAACAACTCGCGTGAGAGACGGGCGCGAAGGGATGTGAAGGCGGGCGAAGGGATGTGAAGGCGGGCGAAGGGGTGCGCATTTCGCCCATCGTGATCATCTGGTTCACGCCATCTTGACGGCCCGAGTGTGAGAAGCGAGGAGCCCAAGAACCGGGGAACGAAGACAACTACGAATGGGCGTTCAAATAAGGAGCACGATGGGGAAATGTAGTTGTCGTTGGGGGTTGAGGTCGCGCGGCCTCGACGGGTGGCAGCTTCACCTGAATCAGTGTTCAGTGGTGATCGCGATGGGCGAAACGCCCGATCACGATGGCGCGTCGCGGGTGATCACGATGGCGCGTCGCGGGTGATCACGATGGCGCGTCGCGGGTGATCACGATGGCGCGGAACGGGTGATCACGATGGCGCGGAACGGGTGATCACGATGGCGCGGAACGGGTGATCACGATGCCGCGTAATGGGTGATCACGATGCCGCGCAGCACGCATTCCGACGGAAGAGGAGCCGCACGCGCCGCCGCTGCAGGTCGCGCTCCGTTGCAGGTGCCCGCGGAGCTCGAGCAGGTGCCGGAACCGGTGTCGCAGCCGACGTTGCCGCTGCGGCTGAGGCCGCTGCCGCCGAAGCAGATGGAGTTGTTCGACATCGAGCCCGTGTAGCCGGCGCCGGAGGGAGAGCACGTGAAGCTGATGCTGCAGCCGTTTTGGGCAACGTTGCAGGCAGTGTCGTCGCAATTGCCGGAGAGCGACCACGTGCCCTGGTCATTCAAGCAGCTACCGTTGTCGTTGTTGCCGCTGTCGCTCCCCGAGCTGCAGCCCGCCCCGACGCAGAGCCAACCGGCGACCAAGAGCAATCCCGTGATTCGCATCATGTCCGCCTCCTTCTTCGGCAGACCATGGCAATTGGAGTGCCAGCGTCGGGCGCCTGCGATTTCCGGGAAACGCGCGCTCAGAACCCTGCGTTGAACCGTTCAGGGCGAGGGACTGAACCCTTCTCGAACGGTGTCGTATCATTGATTGGTGACGGACCGCGGCGCGACGACGGTGCACGACGACTCGAGTGAGGCGCTCACTCACGCCGTCGGAGGCGCGAAGCGTGCCGCGACCACTGGGCCGACGCCGCGCACGGGCACCACGACGCTGCCGTTGCCGGCGCCGGAGATGGTGCTGCGCAGCGCGGAGGTGGAGCAGACGCGGCGCACCGCCATTGCCGGGCTCGTGTTCAATGCCATCGGGCTCGTGGCGGTGCCGTTCCTGCCTGGTGAGCACCTGGCGCTCGTCATCTTTGGGGCGTCCCTGGCGCTGGCCGTGGTGAACAACGCCTACTTGCTGTACATCGCGAGCGAGCCGCAGCGGTACCACGAGCGGCACATGATCGCGTACCTCGGTATGTCCGCGATTCTGAATGCGGGCGTCATCTACTACCTGGGCGTGTTCGGGCCGGTGTTGGTGATGCTGGTCCTGAACTTGTATTCGGCGTGCCTCGGGTACGGGCCGCGGGTCGCGCGGATGAGCCTGGCAGGGGCCATGGCTCCCGTGGTGGTGCTGGGCGGATTGATGACCCTCGGGCTGATGGCCGATCCAGGGCTGGCCACGCTGTCGGCCGATGTCGGACGCAGCGGGCGCGCCGTGGTGGTGGTGACGTTCGCGCTGTTCCTGGTGTTGGTGTACCGGCAAGCGCGGCGAGCGCGAGAGCTGAACATGGACTCGCTGCGCGAGCGTGACGAAGCGGTGCGCCGGGCGTCCCATCGCGAAGCGCTGTTCATCGAGGCGCGTCAGGATCTGGAGCGCGCGCTGAATGCCGGGGGGCTCGGACGTTTCACGGATCAGACGTTGGGATCGTATCGCCTGGGCGGGGTGCTCGGCCGCGGCGGCATGGGGGAAGTGTACGAGGCGACGCACGCGGACTCGGGGGAGCCCGCGGCAGTGAAGATGCTTCTGCCCGAGGCGCTCGGGCGTCCCAACGCGGTGCGGCGATTCCTGCGGGAAGTGCGCATTGCCGCGTCTTTGGACTCGCCCCACGTGGTGCGCGTGTTCGAGGTGGGAGACGAGTCCGCGGCGCTGCCCTACCTCGCGATGGAGCGTTTGCGCGGGGAGGATCTGGCGGAGCTTCTGCGACGGGAAACGCGCCTCGGCAAGAGCGCCGCGCTGGACATGATCCGCCAAGTGGGGCGCGGGCTGGAAGCGGCGGCGGCCGCGGGCATCGTGCATCGCGACCTCAAGCCGCACAACGTGTTCCTGACGGAGGAACGGGTCTGGAAGATCCTCGACTTTGGCGTCTCCAAGCTGACGGATCAGGGGGGCTCCCTCACGTTGGGGGAAGTGATTGGCACGCCGCAGTACATGGCGCCGGAACAAGTGCATGGCGGCAAGGTGGACGCGCGTACGGATCTCTACGCCCTGGGCGCCATCGCCTACCGCGTGCTCACGGGCAATCCGCCCTATCGCGGTCGCGATATCACGGAGATCCTCACCGCGGTGGTGGCGGAAATGCCACTGCGACCGAGCTCCCTCGTGCGGCTGCACCGCGACGTCGATCTTGCGCTGGCCCTCGCCGTCGCCAAGAACCCCGACGATCGCTTCGCAAGCGGCAGTGCGCTGGCGGACGCGCTGGAAGCGGCCCTTGCCGGCAAGCTCCCGCGGGATCTCCGCGAGCGCGCCCGCGCGCTGCTCGCCAAGCATCCGTGGCGCGCCCCCACCTGACGCCATCCCGTCCCTGGCGCCGCCGTCGCGCCCCGCCACCTGGCGCCATCTCGTCCCTGGCGCCGCCGTCGCGTCCCCACCTGACGCCATCCCGTCCCTGGCGCCGCCGTCGCGCCCCCACCTGACGCCATCCCGTCCCTGGCGCCGCCGTCGCGCCCCCACCTGACGCCATCCCGTCCCTGCGCGCCTGCAGCCATGCGTCCCCGCGTTGAAGCGCTTCGGAGCGCGCGCCTTCACGCGCGTTGAAGCGTTTCCGCGCGTGCGGTTTCACGCCCCTTCGCGCGCGCGTCGAAGCGTTTCGGCGCACGCGGCTTCACGCCCCTTCGCGCGCGCGGCATCACGCCCCTTGGCGCGCGCGTTGAAGCGTTTCGGAGCGCGCGCCTACACGCCCCCTCACGCGCCGCCAAATTAGTTCGCATATCAACCAATTTCCGGGGGCCACGCCCCCCGAACCCTGGGCCACAGCGACCGAAAAGGCGTGCCGCAGCCCCAATCTCCCCCTCGCGCGCCGCCAAATTAGTTCGCATATCAACCGATTTCCGCGCGACCTCACCCCCGAAACTCGGCTCGGCGCGCGCGCGCCCGCGTTTCAGCGCCGCACGCGCCTTGGCGCGCGCGTTGAAGCGTTTCGAAGCGCGCGGCATCACGCCCCTCAGGCGCCGCCAAATTAGTTCGCATATCAACCAATTCCCGAGGGCCACACCCCCGAACCCTGGGCCACAACGACCGAAAAGGCGTGCCGCAGCCCCCCTTCCCCGGGCGCCGCCAAAATACTTTGCATATCAACCGATTTCCGCGCGACCTCACCCCCGAAACTCGGCCGCCGCGCGCGGCTTCACGCCCCTGGCGCGCGCGTTGAAGCGTTTCGAAGCGCGCGGCTTCACGCCCCTGGCGCCCCCGCGTTTCAAGCGCGCCCGCAGCCATTGCGTCCCCGCGTTGAAGCGTTTCGGAGAGCGCGGCTTCACGCCCCTCGCGCGCGTGGTTTCACGCCCCTTGGCGCGCGCGTCGAAGCGTTTCGGAGAGCGCGGCTTCACGCCCCCTCGCGCGCCGCCAAACTAGTTCGCATATCAACCAGTTTTCGGGGCCACACCCCCCGAACCCTGGGCCACAGCGACCGAAAAGGCGTGCCGCAGCCCCCAATCTTCCCCCTCGGGCGCCGCCAAAATACTTTGCATATCAACCGATTTCCGCGCGACCTCACCCCCCGGAAAGCTCGGCGGCCGCATGGGAAGCGTCGCCTCTCGGACGCTGCCCAATTGCTTTGCATATCAACCGATTTCCGCGGGACCTCACCCCCCGAAAACTCGGCCGCCGCGCGCGAAAACCCGCAGGCGACGAGGCGGGACGGGGATCGCGCCGCACCAACAAAAACCTCATCCATGAAGGTCATCCTGTCGGTCCGCCGCGGAACCACGTTCCAAGTCAGTCGTGAAACGCCTGAAGCACGGACTCCACTCGCGGTGCTGGCATCCGGATGGCGGCGGCTTCGTCCGAGCGGTGGCGCTTCAACGACCACGCACAGCGGCACACGGCTTGTTCGGCGTCCTCGGAGGCAATGTGCCCGCCTCAGTCGAACAGCTTGGTCGCGCGCTCTACGGTGACCGCACGCTCGTGCCACAGCTCCAGCGTTGGCAGGTCCGTACACTTGCGAATGCGCCGCTCCACTGCGCGCGACACGCGCAAGCCGCGAGCGTCGAGAACACGAAGTATGGCGTTCGCCGTGGCGACCAGCGTCGCTTCCTCGCGGCCTTCCTCGCGGCCCACTTCGCGGCCTTCCTCGCGGCCTTCCTCGCGGCCTTCCTCGCGCCCCTGCTGGCGCCCCGTCTCCAGGTACTTTCTGAGGAACTCGCTTCTCGGTTCGTAGTGCTGGACCATGATCTTCTCCACCTCGCGGCGCGCTCGCCCCGAAAGGGCATTGAGGATGAGGTCGACGCAAAGTCTAGCGTCGTCCTCGGAAAAGAAACGCAGCGAGCCCGCCGCGTTCAGTCGAACAGCTTCGTCGCGCGCTCTACGGTGACCGCGCGCTCGTGCCACAGCTCCAGCGTTGGCAGGTCCGTACACTTGCGAATGCGCCGCTCCACTGCGCGCGACACGCGCAAGCCGCGAGCGTCGAGAACACGAAGTATGGCGTTCGCCGTGGCGACCAGCGTCGCTTCCTCGCGGCCTTCCTCGCGGCCCACTTCGCGGCCTTCCTCGCGGCCCACTTCGCGGCCTTCCTCGCGGCCTTCCTCGCGCCCCTGCTGGCGCCCCGTCTCCAGGTACTTTCTGAGGAACTCGCTTCTCGGTTCGTAGTGCTGGACCATGATCTTCTCCACCTCGCGGCGCGCTCGCCCCGAAAGGGCATTGAGGATGAGGTCAACGCAAAGTCTAGCGTCGTCCTCGGGTAGTGTCACGGCGCCCGCCACGGCCGCAGTGCCCACGGCTCGAGCTTCGCGCCCCCGGCCGTGGATGACGGCGCTGAGCACAGCGAGCTCGGGATTGGCGATGGCGTCGCGCTCGGCCGTGACGAGCGGAACGTTCTCCGGCCCCAGCACCAACGGGCGCAGCACGAAGCCGGGGTGCCCGGTGTCTATCGGCCGCGCCGCCCAGCGAGCCACGGCCCGCGTGGTCGCCAGCACCAAGAGCACCACGGGATCCCCCGTGGTCGACCAGCGTGCCGCCACATAGCGCGGCCAGCTGCGGACCTTCTTCGCGTCCTTCCGCCGTTGGATCTCCACGATGACCGAACGGCGGTAGCTCGCGGCCTCCACCACGAGCACGAGATCGGCGCGGTACTCCGGCGGCTTCAAATCCGAGAACGCCGCGTCGTCCTTGCGCACCGAGGCATCCGGCGGAATCGTCAGGCCGTACACGAGCTGGAGTAGCTCGGGGGCGAGGAACAGCCGCTCTTCGAAGAGCTGAATGAGTCCCTCGTGCTCGCCGGTGGGCATGCCCTGGACACTGCACGCCCCATGCCGGCGCGAATCGCCGAGGAAACCCGCCCGCGGAGGTGGCGATCGTCAGGTTCGCCGGTGGCGGCCGCCACCCTGCGACAACCTCTGACGCGGTTCATTCATGTCGGTCCGCCGCGGAACCACGCGCAGGCGCCGCACCCTCCTCCGCGCTACACTTCACGTGAACGAAGATGCAGAGGACGGGCGCGGTGATCGTGATCGCAGCAACGCTGACGGCGTGCGGCAGCAACGAACCCACCCGTCCGCCCTGGTACGCCGGCGGAACCGGCGGAACTGCTACTTCCATCGGAGCCGAAGTCGTCCCGCCGGACGACGGCGCCACCGCCCACCCACCACCCGATCCCGGTGGACCGCCTGGGGGTCGGCCATCGTCGCTCACCCTCGCGCTGCAACGGTTGTACCTCGGAGATACGGATCGCCAGCTGAACGCGGATTCCGGCGCATGGCAGAGCTTCGGCTACGATCTCGATGGCCACTACAGCAGCAAGCGATCCACGTCGCACTGCGCGCCGCGGAAGGGTGCGAATCCCGCGTTGGTCAAATCCGACGGCTACGGGGGCATCGACAACTCTTGGGGCGCGAACCTGATACCGATACTCAGGACCCTCTCGAGCGGTCTCAGCGAGGACGCCACCAACGACATCCTTGCGGGCGGCCCCACGCTGGTGTTCCGCGAGAGGTTTCCTGGAGCGCCCCAAGGTCGGCTTGCCGTCCTACGTCGTCGCCGGCACCTGGGTGGCCCACGCCACGGCTCCCATCACGCTCACGTTCCAACTTGGCGAGTTCCCGCTGGAGTTTCGGATCCACAACGCGATCATCTCTGCCAAGGTCTCTGGCCCAGCTGCCAAAGGCGGGATCATCGCCGGCGTGTTGGACCCGGAAGAAGTGCTGCCGGTGTTCGCGAAGGTAGCGGGCGCCATCTACGCCCCTCTTTGCGACCCGGTCGACTTCGAGAGCATCGCGGTGCAAGTCCGCGCCACGAGCGACATCATGCTCGACGGCAGCAACGGCGATCCGACGCAAATCTGCAACGGCATTAGCCTCGGCATCGGCTTTGACGCCGCCGCTGTCCAGCTCGGTCCGCTCGTCCCCCCAGCGCCGGACCTTCCAGATCCCTGCGCTGGCTGATCGCCCATCCCCGCTATTTCCAAGATCATGTCGGTCCGCCGCGGAACCGCCCGGTTCGTTCCACTCAGCTCCCGCACCCCTCGGCTGGGCAGCAAATGCCCTTCCCCTCGGGAAACCCATTGAAGTCCGTGCATCCGAAGAACAGGGACGGAGTGCACACGAGTCCGGCGGGGCACTGCATGCCCGCTCCGCACGCCGGATGGCACCTGTCGTCGCCGGCACCTCCACTGTTCAGCGTGCACGGGCCTGCGTCGGGCGTCGGACCGCAGGCGACCTGGGTGAAACACACCTCGTCGGGCCCGCACGTTTCCAAGCACGAGGCCGCGCCGCCATCGTGCACGGCGCACGCCACCGCACCGCTGCCATCCGGCGCGCCAACCTCTGCGTCCGCAGCGCCATCGGCCGAAGCATCGGCCTGTGTGGCACCCGCGGCCCCGCCCGTGCCATCCGTCGGCGGGGAAGACGCACACGCGAGCTGCAGCGCAGCCGCAATGCCCACCAGGTTCCGGCAGCGCCCTGGTGCACGTGCCAGCAAAGCCACGACCACGGTCCCAACCCCAGTGCCACGCGTCATGGCGCAAGATACCACCCGCCAGCCCGCGCCGAAGCTTTCTACAGATCATGTCGGTCCGCCGCGGAACCACGGGTCACGGCTCGAAGCGCGCCGCGCCATCGGGCAAGTGAGCGAGCACAGCGAATCGCACGTCGCTCTCGTCACTCGGCAGCACTGCCACGGCGAGCTGTCCGTCGGGTACGCCGTGCTTCCGAAGCCAGAAGTACACTGCACTGGCGCGCTGGCGTGCGAGGGCATCGGACTTCGAAGTGTAGCGACCGATCACGGCCATCTTGCTGTGCTTGTTTTTCTGCATGAACGCCAGCGCCCCCTGAAGCGCCGGCGCTTGGCTCTTCACGATGCGTACCCCGCCGGGTGAGAACTTCACGGGTTCCAAGACGACCATTCCCAGACAGCCGGTGTCGAAATCTTCCCATGTTCCGTGCACGCATCGTCGCCCGGAGCACTCGTCGCCGGGTACGCCAACGTGGCCGCCGTTCGAGAAGCGTATGCCGGCGTACTCGCAGTGCTCGGAAGACGCCACGGGCGCCGCTAGCTGGCACAGCCGGGCGTGGTCGAGAACGTACTCGAAGGGTGCCGCAGCGTTTCCGCGTTGGATCGTGCCCGACACCAGCACCTCGCCGGCATGGGTCGGGAAGGGACAGCAGAGCAACGATTCGTCTCCGGTGCACGCGAACGCGTCCGGCATGCGCGCGTCCCAGAGCGCCAAGCTGGCTGCCACGCCTTGAGAGGCCTTGCCGGCGACGACCAACTGGCGTGGATACTTGGCGCACCAGCGCGCCTCGGCGGAGTCCACGAGCTTCACGCTTCCGGCGGAAGCCACGAGCTCGCCGTGAACGGTGACATGCTTTCCCACCCACTCCGCGAGACGCGCGACAATCGCTCCTGCGTCCATGTTGGGAACTTCCGGAGGGCACGCAGGTAGCGGCCGCGCTTGGAATGGGCAGCCGACGTCGATCTGGCAAACCGCCGCGGTTGACGCCGAGCGCTTTGGAGCCTCCTCCGCGCCGAACCAGCTTGACGTGTCCGGCGCCGCGTTCAGCGGTATGGGTGAGCTGGCCACGGTCGCGGCGGGTGCAGTGGCGGTTGGCGGTATCCGCGTGTGACGTTCCGGCGCGCACGACGCTAGAAGGACGATTCCGAGCGCGGAGAGCGTGTGGCGCGTCAGGGATCGGCCGAGGTACATTCGCGAAAGCGTGCTGTGCTTGGAGCGCGCTGGCAACCGCACGCCGCATCGATGGAGGGCCCGCCGCGGAACCACGCGCTGCGGGCCGCGAGCTACCCCAGACCCTGATCCCGCACTAACCCCAGGAGCGGCACGCAATACAGCCGTAGCAACCCGCATGCCGTCGCCATCGACATCTTCGCCGGGCGATCGCGACGTTCTTCGCTCACTACCGTGACTTCGTGGCCGCCATCCTTGAGATGCAGGGCGAGCCCGAGGACGTACGGATCTGCCTCGTCAGCGCCGCTGGTCTTGTCGACGTCCAAGACGTCGGACACCTTCTCGAGCACTTTCCGAACCGCTTCGAAGTCCGTCCCGTGCCGCGTTGCGATGGTGCGCGCGTTGGTAGCCCAGGCGAGGGGTTCGTCCGCGGTTTCTTGCGGAAATGTACCGCTCCCTCGTTTCAGTTCGTCGTACACTTGCTGCGGGAACACGAGCCCACCGCCTTCGACGAGCGTGCTCAGGCCCGAATACAGACGCTGCCGTTCATGCGGCTTCAGGGACTGACGCCGCACCTGGAGGATCGACGACGTGTCGATGACCCACACCGCGGCCGGCGTCGCAACCTCCTCTCGTTTGGAAGGAGGCATGCCTCATCTTCCCAGCGCCGGCGATAGGAAAGCCTGGAGCTCGGAGTCGCCGATGCTCAAGTAGCCGATCGCATCGTCCGGACCCAGCACGTCCCGTTCGAGTCCTCGCCGAATGATGGAAACGGTCCGGCCGCCGTATTCATCTCGGCGCGCCTCCGCTCGGGAGCGCCCACTGCCTCCGCCGCCCTCGGCCTTCTTCTCGCTGGCCTTGGGTATGGCCCGGTACAACGACCAGGGCGCAACATCGTGCCCGATCAACGTGAGCACCGTTGCCCGCACGCTGATCTTGAACTTCCGCGCGAGCGCGGACGCCGTCTTCAAATCTCGGATCGGGGACCGCCCATCCCAATGGTGGTGGCGCTCGAGGTATTCCGCGGCGTCCCCCCACGGCAAGAGCACGGATGCCGCGAAGGCCTCGCACCAGCGTTCGATGGGGTCTGTTGCTTCCTTGTGCTTTCGCGAAAAGTCCTCTTCGCACACGGAGCTGGTTCTTGAGAGCAGGTGACCGAGCTCGTGGAACAGGGTGAAGACGCGGGCATAAGCGTTCCAGTGAGTGTTCACTGCAATGAGCGGAGCGCGCTCATCCCACACGGAGAACCCCCGCGCGCTGTCCGCCCCGAGCGGCAGCGCGAGCACGACGACATTCATCGCTTCGACCCGCGCCCTCCACTCCCTGAACGCCACGTACTCGCTCTTCCAACCCGTTTGGGTCTCTGCGTCGACGCCGAGCTGCTCTCGGATGGCGATGCCTGCAGCTTCGGGATCTTGCCTGGAGCTGTACTTCGGCAGCTTCACTTCGGCCGCCTTCAGCTCGCCGGATACCCAACTGAGTGCGCGCTGCAGGCGGACAGCCTCACGAAGCCGCACGCGCTCGGTATGGCTGAGCGCCCGGCCTTCCCGCCCGGGCGGGTGACGGAAATCCAGAGCCGGCAACTTGCTTTGCGGAGGGCGAGGAAGAAGGAAAGTGGCCGTCGGCCTGCGAAGCACAGAGGACAGCTTTCGGAGCTTCGTCACCCCCGGTCGCGATGTGCCCGCAAGCCACGACTCGAGAACCGCTGGCGACACGTCGACTGCACGCGCGAGCTCTTTCGCGTCATATCCGCCTTCGCGCATGGCCCAGGCAAGGACATCGGGTGTGATGGGAACATCCACAGCGCCAGTCTTCCAGACGCCATGAGCGCCGGCAAGCAAGCAGCAACGCTGACGCCGTCAGCGCTGACCGACAATGTCAGGGCTCGAGCTGGCCCAAGCCGCAGGTCTATGTTGGTTCGGCGCGGAACCGAGCGCGCCGACGCGCGAACCCGCCGAGCACGAGCCCCAGCGCAATCCAACCGAACGACGCGGGCGTCGAGCCGGGCATCGAACAACCGCAGCCCCCGCCGGTCGACGGTCAGTGGGCGCTGGCCCGGAGGCGACAGGCTGGAGCCGTCGACGCTCGCGTCCACGCCCGCGTCGCCCCCGTCCACGCCCGCGTCGCCCCCGTCCGTGCCCGCGTCGCTCGCCCCCGCATCCCCCGCGTCCTCCGCCCCCGCGTCACTCTCGACGAACGCAATGGTACGGGCCCGCGCCCGCGTCGATCGCAGCTCCGGCGCGTCGTCATAGCGCGCGTAGCTCACCAGCGTCGTGCCGGCAGCATTCGCCGTTGCGCGGATGGGTCGGCCCCAGTTCTCACCCGGCGCGATGACGAAGCCGCCCGGATCGAGCACCGTACCGGACAGATCGACGCGCGCGCCACGCCGCTCCGTCGGTGCACCGCACGCCACCACGAACGTGCTGCCGTTCCAGGCGACGTCGGGCCACACGTCGTCGTCCGGGGCTTGCGTCAACGGAATGCCATCCGGATCCAGCAGCACCCCTGCAGGACTCACACGCGCACCGTAGATGTCCCAATTGGGTGAATTGCGCCCATCTGCCCACACGACCAAATAGAGCCCGCCACCGAAGGCCACGTGCTGGGCTCCCCGGGATCCGTCGGAGGACGTGAGCTCGAGCGGGCTCGGGTCCAGCGGTGTTCCGTCGCCGGCGTAGCGCGCCGCGCGGAGCTGGCTCGTTCCCAAGGTCGGGAGTTTGCTCGGACTCTCTCTCCAGACCACGAGAAAGTCCGTCCCGTCGCTGGCGACGACCGGGCCGATCTGCGAACCCAGACCTCCCGCGATCAGGAACCCATTGGGATCGAGAACGTCGCCGTTCGGGGCGACGCGCGCACCGTACGTGTCCCAATTGGCGCTGCTTCCCTGGTACCACACGACGAGGCTCACCGTGCCGTTGCTGGCGACCGTGGGAAACGCTTCGGTTTCGGTCGAGCTGGCGATGGGAAAACCTCCCACGTCCAACACTGCTCCACTCGGGTCGACCCGCGCTCCATACACGTCGAGCTGTCCGTCACGCCGATCTTGCCACACGGTGAAGTAGTTCTGTCCGTCGAAGGTGGCTTCGGGTGCCTCCTGGCCCGCGGCTGCCACGCCAACGGGAATGGCGACCGGATCGAGCACGGTGCCATCCTGCGCCATCCGCTCGGCGTACACGTCGCCGCCATCCAGCGCCCGGTCGTCTTCCCACACCAGGAAGAAGCCTGTTCCGTCCGAGGCCACGGCGGGCGTGGTCTGCTCGTTGGCGCCGAGCGCGAAATCGATGGCAGCGTTGCCGAGCAAGCTTCCGTCGGACGCCACGCGGCGTCCCGCGATGTCGGTGTTCTTCGCCCACACGACCAGGCTTTCGCCGGGACGCGACGCGATCCGCGGTGCTTCCACGCTGCCGGGGCCCGAAGAGATGGCAAAAGGCGTTGCATCCAAGAGCCGCCATCGAACCCGATGTCGGGCACGCCCGTGATGTCGGGCAAGACGACGCCGTCGGGATCGAGCACGGCCCCGCCGCCCGTCACGCGCGCAAACCGCGTCTTGTCGGGATACTTGTCGCCCCAGGTGACGATGAAGTCAGTGCCTGCTCGGACTACGGCCGGCCTATCGTACGCGGTGCTGGTGCTCGCGATCTCGATCGGAGTCGAGTCGAGCAACTGACCATTGGCCCCGAGGCGCGCGGCACGGATGGCGTTGGAAGCGCGCCAGGCGACCAGGTACACCACGCCGTTGGATACGGCGGCGGGCTCGTCCTGCGACACCTCGAGCTCGGTCGGGCCACCTTGCACGACGCCATTTGGGTCGACGCGCTCCGCATACCGCTTGGCCGTCGTGCCGCTGTACTCCTTCCAGATCGCCAGCGAGCCGTTCTGGCCTCCCGCGATCGCTTCCGCTTCGCCGTTTGGCGCCACCGTGATGGGCGCGCTGTCCAGGACGGTCCCCGCCGGTGACACCCGCGCGACGCGGGCCCCCCTCACCGCGCCGCGTCACTCGCGACGGCGGCGTTGACCTGCATGTCTGTCGACGGCACGAGGACCGGCACGTCCGTTTCGATCTCGGGAGACACGACCGGCACCACGGTGACCCGCAGTCCAACGTGGCCCATCGGCTCCGGCGCACCGCCGCTACCGCACGCAGACGCGCTCCCAATCGCCATCGCGGCAACCACCCCGGCGCCTCGTCTCACCCGCCCAGTGTATCACCCGGCAGTGGCAGCCGCCGACGCGTGCGTGCCGCGATAAGAGCTGACGCATCCGTTGCTGCGAGCGGCCCAACTCCCCCCGCCAGCGCCGTGTGCTGGCTGACTCCAGCTTTCAGGTTTTTGTTGGTCCGCCGCGGAACCACGTGGTGCGGGCTCGATACTGCGTCTCACCTAATCCACGCGCGATTCGGAGCCCGATCAAGCAAAGAATAGCCAAGAAGCCCGGCGTTCTTGGACTGATTCAATCTGGTCGCCCTAGCCAAGCTCCGTCCAGAACCGTGCGACGACCTCTGCGCGGGACTCTGCGCCCGCCTTCGCGAGCAGCGCCGCCACGTGGAGTTGAACGGTGCCTTCCGCACACCCAACCGCGACACTTATCGCTCGGTTCGATTTGCCCTTGACCAGTTGCTCGAGCACTTGTGCCTGGCGAGGCGTCAGGCTCCAACGTTGGCGCGCCTTCACCAGCCTTCCGGATGGATCGCTAGGGTCGAGTTGCCGCAGTGCGAGATAGTGACGTGCCAGACCCGGTGCACGGAGTTCCGTCAAGGCGAAGTTCCCGGCCTCCAGTACCGTCGTTCTTTGACGATGGCGAACACAGTGACGCAGAGATGCGACGGTGCCTGCGAAGTTCTTCCCCAGCAACTCCTTTCCGACGTGGTTGGCGCACAAGATGCGCCCCGTCTTGTCGAGCACGAAAGCGGCGCACGGTACGGCGTCCAACGAAGCTTGGAGGGCAGCCTCGGTCAGACGCGCGGTAGCAACATGCCGCTGCACGACCAGCCGGCGGTGAAGTGCTGGTGTTAGACGTGTGAGCAGTCTCTTGTCCTGGGCAGTGAAACGCTCTTCCCGGAAGCCCCCCACCCAAGCCAGCAGTGTATCGCCCTCGCAAACCAGGACCCGCAACTGATCCAAGTCTGCGAGTCCTACTCGCGCATACGCCAGGGCCAGGTTGGTCGGCATCGGTACGCGCGCGTCCAGTTCGGTCCGTGTTCGGGCGCGGTTCCTTTGCCATGATTGGGGGCGTAGCGCATCGTAGTAGCCAAACCTTGCGCCGGACGCCCTTACCACGCTGTCCAGCTCAGCCACCCAGCGATCTGGCACGCCGGCGCTGACCGCCCCACCATCCACTTCAATGCGCGTGTGCTCGATTCGGAGCGAGTAGCTGACGAAGCCCTGAAGTCGGAACAGGCGGCGGAAGTCGCCAGTCAACCCGGCTAGGCTGATGTCGCTTCCAAGTTCGAGGGTAAGCAGCCGTTCGGACAGGTCTCTCACCGCAGCCGAGTCTGCTCGCGTAGACCCCACCACTACCTCCGCTGCTCATCTGGCACGGGCGCGCACAAGACAAGCCATGCCATACCTATGCAGAGATGTGTGGAACCGCATCTGCTCATCGCTACCCTCCCTCTGAATCGAAGATCGCCCTCGCAATGAACCCCGAGTGACTCAGCGGCAGATAGTGCGAGCTCGTTTCCAAGATATCCAAGCGACTGCGCTCACCGAGTAGTGCGAGCGCTTTGCTTGCCTCCACAGGGACGAATGCATCGGAGCCACCATGGAAGAGCGTGGCACGTGTGGAGTACGTCGGCACGGGTTCAGTGCACCATGTGGCCAGGTCCAGCGCGGTGGCCAAGCTCTGCAATGGTTCACTCACGAACTGCTCTCGCAGCACCGTCTCCACATGGTCACTCCGCTCCGCGGGCGGAACGCACCCATCCACGACCTGCGCAAATAAGGACGGTTGGGAAAGCTCTCCGGAACGGAGTTTCTCCGCCAACTGCGTACGCAACGCACGAGCGTCCGCACCCAGCTCTACGAACCCCGAACAAAGAACCAGTCGCTCGATCAGATTGGAAACGCGTGTACAGGCTCGCGCAGCAAAGTACGCTCCGGCGCTGGCGCCCGCGATTCTCACTGGGCCAGATTCGGCCAAGTGCCGAACCGCGTCATCAATGTCGAGCTCCAGCGCTGCCAGATCTGAAGCTCTGGGACCCGAAGCGCCGCCGGTTCCGGGGTAGTCGAACAGCGAGACGCAGATCGTTGGCGGCGCGAGTTGCTGCACTTGCCGCCAGATCCTCGAGTCCCCCGGTAGGCTAGGGAGAAGTAGCACCTGGACGGCATTGCCCGTCCCGCACTTGTCGACTATCGGCATTCCAACAGGATATCCTCAGAGAAGCCCACGCGAGAGTCAGAATCTGTCGCCTTCGCGAGACTGCTGCTGTAGTCTGCAGAGCGGAGCGGGCATGGAAGTGCAGATCGAGTCGTGGGGGCAGGGCCCGCCGTTGGTGCTGCTCTATGGCAGTCCCGCGCCCCGTTCGCACTTTCAACCATTGGTCAACAAGCTGGCTGCGGACTTCGCGGTTCACGTCGTCGATTTGCCGGGACACGGGAATTGTCCAAAGACGGATGTGGACTACACGATGGACGAATCACTGGACGCCATGGAACTAGCCCTTCGCGACATGGCGGGGGCGACCGTGGTCGGCTTTTCGTCTGGGGGCTATCGCGCGTTGGCGCTCGCGGCGAGGGCCGAGGTCGAGCTTGGTTCGGTTGTCGTGCTGGGCGGCATGGCCAGCTTGACTCCGCAAGAGCGGACGGCCTACGGGGGATTTATCGAACTGGTTGAGTCCGGAGCGGACCTCACCAACATGGTTGTCGAGCGGTTTCTCTCTCCCGTCTACCAGCAGAACGAGGAGGCGCTTGCGGAGATCGACCGCTGGCTGGCCGGCTCCCGCGTGTCGCTGGTTCGAGAACTGCGGGCGCTCCGAACGAGCGAAGATCTACGTGCCTCCCTGCAGCGCATTCGCTGCCCCATAGTGGCGCGGACTGGCACCGCCGATCAAGCCGTCCCGCTGACGCACGCCGAGGAACTCGTTGCTCTCACCAGCGGCACGCTGGAAGCCGTGCCCGGCGCTGGGCACATGTTGTTGCTCGAAAACTTCGAAGGCACGCTAGCATCGGTGCGGCGAGCTACGGGCTTCTAGCACACCGAAAGCCATAGAGGGGGTGGCGAGTGCTTGGCGCGTACCCTAGCCGTGTCGCAGGGCGGAGGTAGGAGTTGTCCGTCACCTTGTTTCCACCCTTCACCATTCTTTGTGTCCCAGACTGCCACGAGACGCAGTTGGTGCACGGTCCGGTCGTGTACCCGTTCAGCCAGTCGAACACCCACTCGGAGACATTGCCGGCCATGTCCAGGTGCCCCCATCGCCCGACACCCTTGGGGAACTGCCCGACGTAGTGAAACGTGTCGTAGTTGTACGACGCGTAGGTTGAATCCGGCGCCGCATCGCCCCAGGGATAGAGTCGGTTCGAGTCCCCTCCGGCCGCCGCAAACTCCCACTCAGCCTCAGTGGGGAGCCGGGCATTGTCCCAGATGCAGAACGCGAAGGCCTCGTACCACGTGAGACAGTTCATCGGCTTGACTTCGTTCGGGCCGGATTGCTGCGTGTAGTGCGCCTCGCCACACGACAATATCGTTTGCTCGAACGCAGATTTCGAGACCGCGAGATTCGAGTCCCACGCTGCTTGCCAACCTGTTCCGGGCACGGCGGGATGTGCTCCGGCGCCCGCCGCTGGAGCCAGACCAGAGTACACGTTCATGAACTTGCGGAAGCGACTGACCGTGACTTCGAATCGGTCCAAGTACACTGGCGCAACGGTCGCGGAGTGCTCTGGCGTTTCGATGGCGAAGCCTTGCGCATATGCGTCCGTGCCACTCGTGCTGCGACCCATGGG
Source organism: Polyangiaceae bacterium (assembly GCA_020633235.1). NCBI lineage: Bacteria > Pseudomonadati > Myxococcota > Polyangiales > Polyangiaceae > Polyangiaceae bacterium. The sequence goes on from JACKEA010000012.1 coordinate 28,799, forward strand.
GAAAGTGCCGCCAGGTACTAGGTCCGCTGAACAACAGCTGACTCCCCCACAGTCAAGCCCTCCGCTGCACGAAGGCCCTTCCGGACCGAGACTGGGCATGCCAGCCGAGCCACCGGTTCCCGCGCTACCACCGGTTCCCGCGCTACCACCGGTTCCCGCGCTACCACCGGTTCCCGCGCTACCACCGGTTCCCGCGCTACCACCGGTTCCCGCGCTCCCGCCGCCCAATCCGCCAAAGCCTGCGTTGCCGGAGCTTCCGCTCGCGCCGCCTGTGCTCGCGTCGCCAGCGTTGCCGCCGACTCCGCCCGTGGCACCAGAGCCTGCATGGCCAGAAGTCCCGCCAGCGCCACCTGCGCTCCAAGCGTCAGATCCGCCACTCGCGGTGCCGTCGGCGCCGGCGTCGAAAGTCGGAGACGCTTGCGTGTCCTCCACCCCGACGAGCAGCGCGCAGCCGCCTGCTAAACTGAGAACCGCGCTTCCTGTGACGATTTGCAGTCCACGCGCCATGACACGGCATGGTGTCCGCAACGGCTTGCCGCGGCCATATGCAAAACCCCATACGTCAGTGGCTCGTGCGTCGCAGCGTGAGCGTCTGCGTTCGGGCATCCGAGTGTTGTTGCACCTCGACGGTGTTGGCAGCAGTCACATACGCTCGTGAGTTTCCGCCTTCGTCGGTCCCAAGGGCAACCTCCATCCGTGCCACCCAGCCTGTCGTGAGCCACGGAGCAGAGAACGGGTTCACCAGGTTTCCGAGCGAGTAGTAGATCGGAACGACGCGATTCGGGTCCCGCCGCGTTTGGTACAGTTCCAAGGGCTGAACCACGTGAGGGTGGTGACCGATGATGGCGTCCACCCCTCGTTCGGCGAGGTAGTGCGCCATCGCGACTTGTGATGGCGTGGGAGAGAACTCGTGTTCCATGCCCCAATGTAGGTGGGCGATCACGAAGTCTGCGCCGGCCGTCCGGGCATTGCGAACTTGCTCTTCGAGCAGCCTGATGTTTCCGGTCGCCACGCGGCCATTCAGGTCGCAGACATTCACGATCCGCGGTCGCCGGGGAGGTGGCGCATGAGCGTTGAGACCGAACGTCCAGGAGAGCAACGCGAACCGGATACCGTTCCTGGTGACCAGACCTGCGCTTGAAGCGTCTTCCTCTCTCAAATTGGTGCCCTGGTGCAGCACGCCGGCGTCGTCCAAGTGCTCGATCGTTTCGTCTACTCCCATCGGCCCCATGTCGAGGCTGTGGTTACAGGCTGTCGCCATGAACTGAAAGCGGCCTTTCACCACTCCGAAAGTCACAGGGTCGAAGCAGAATGTCGGGCCGCTTTTTGGGCTGTACTCCACTCCCTGGTTGGACGAGCCAGCAACAACACATTCGAGGTTCGCCATAGATAGGTCCACGTCGAAGATCACGTCGGCAACTTCGGCGAACAAGTGGTGTTCGGAGGTTCGCAGATACGCGTGAGGAGAGAGATCACCAACCGCCGAGAGGGCTGCACTCGAGCGTGCGCGGAACCCTCGCGCAACCTGCAATTCGCAGGACGCATGTTTCGCGAAATGCGCCTCCAGAGCGGAATTGCGTTGTGGTCGCTGGACGGGGTACCGGGCCTTGTGCAGCCAGTACAGCTTGTCCAACCAGCGCATCGTTGCCAAATCCCCACTGCGGGGTGCCGCCCTGCGCCATAGCGGCAGAATACGCAATACCGCAAGGGCCGGTTCGTACTGCAAGCGCTCGACCGGCCCGAACTTCATGCGATCTAGCGGTGTGCGCGGAAGATCCATGGCAATGTGCAGCATTCTATGCGACATTTGCTGTCGTGCCATTGGCGGACAAGGTGGGGAGTGGTCGTCCGGTCATCGTCGTCCATGGAACCCCAGGGGATCGGGATACATGGACTCGGGTCGCGGATAGGTGTCCGCCAGGAGTGTCACTTTGGCGGGTGGAGCTTGCAGATCATGGCGCAGCGCCGGATGGCGAGGGAGACTTCAGTCTCTACGAGCGCGATCTGGAGGCCGTCCTCCGCGAAGCGGACGGCCCTGTTATCCTAGGTGCCCTCTCCATCGGTGCCTTCGTTTGTTTGCGGCTGCTCCCGCGCCTTGGTGACCAAGTCGCTCGCTTCGTGGCCTGTGCGCCGGTGGCTGGTTTCTCGGAGCAAGATTCACAAATGCGCCGAGACCTGGCCGCGTCGCTTCGCATCGGCGCGGCCACCCCCGAAGGCCTCGTTGGCGAGTTCTTGGAGCTGTTGCTGCCTCGAGACGAAAGAGATGCTTTAGCGGAGGACCTGATTCTACGGTCTGCGAAATGCAGTGCAGAGAGGTTGGCCCGCGCAATCGAGCGCGTCGCACCCATCGGCTCCCCACCCTTTGTGCTGACCAGTTTCCACACGCCTACCGTCATCTTTCACGCTGAGCGTGACGCGATGGCTGCCGTGGAACACGCGGAACGCCTGGCCAAGCTCGGGGAGCACGTGGCGCTTCACCGGTTGAACTCCGCCTCCCACATGTTGCCCCTGAGTCACCCAGCTGAGATAGCCAAGGTGCTCTTCTCCGACTCTATGTGATTTTGCATATTCGAAACTGGGTGTGCGCCGGTAAGCTGAACTGGTGTCTGGGGCCGGGGCGGTGGACAGCAGGATCACGGAGCTAGAAGCCGAGCTCTCCACCATTCGCTTGGGCGAGCAGCAGCCCCTCGGCGAGGCGGGTGCGATTCTCCATGACCTGCTCCGTCTCAGCTGCTGGTGCACCTACTCCGTGGTTCAGCACTCCGCCCGGATTGCCGTAGACGCTTGGGGTGACGTAGGCGCGCCGCCCGATCTGTCTCCAGAGTTTTCCCGGTTCGTGGCGAGCTCACAGCCTCGGTTTGGGCAGTATGACGCCCTTCGCCCAGACGCATGGCAACACAACAAGGCGCTCACCTTTGCCGACTTGGAGCGTCGCAACGGGCCGATGCCGAAGGGCATGCGACAGCTGTTTGAGCGAGTGGGGGTGGGACACTGCGATCAGCTTCGCGCCTTGATTTGCGATGGCGATGGGCTCCTCGCCTGGGTAGGAGGGTTTCGAGAACGTCCCTTCACGCACGCAGACCGCCGCGTCTTGCAGCGCGTCGTGCCGCTCATTCATCGGCGTCTGTTGCTGGCGCGGTACACCGAAGCACCGGGGTTGCGTGAAGCAGCGTTGTGCGCTGCGCTCGAAGCCATTCCTGCGGAGGCATACTTGATTGACGGGCGCGCACGCGTGGTCGACACCAATGAGCTGGGTCGACAGATGGCCGCGCGCGAGGGCAAAGCCCTTCTGGAAGAGCTGCAACGCGCGCTGCGGCTCTCGACGCGCACTACCCGGGGCGAAGCGGGTGCCTTCTGCCTCACTCGTCTCACGCGCCAAGGCCTGCCAGCGCACTACTTGGCAGTCCGGCGAAACACGTCTCGCAACAGTGATCCACTGTTACCGCTGGCGCGGCAACGTTGGACGTTGACGCCCCGGCAAACCGAGGTGCTCGGCCTGCTGGCCCGGGGTCTCTCCAACCGCGCGATTTCGATCGCCCTCGGTTGCGCGGAGGGTACGATTCAGCTTCACGTTGCGGCCTTGCTCACGAAGATCGGAGCAGAGTCTCGCGCGGAGGTGGTAGCTCGCTTCTGGACGGAGCTTGGATGAGTCAGTCCGTAGAAAGGCTTTGGGAAGCGCTGGAGACCGTCACCCTGGCAGAGGGGCAGGATCAATTCTGCGGACTGCCCGCAGCGCTGTCGGAAGCCTTCGCCCTCGATCGCGTCCTCATGTACTCACTCGAGCGAAGCGCCAGCGGGCTCCGCATCGATTCTTGGGGTGCCTTGGGCCTCCGAGCTGACGCCCGAAGCGAGCTTGACCGGGTAGTCCGCTCCCAGCATCGGTTCGGGCACTACGATCCGATCCGCCCCGAAGCGTGGCAACGCAACCGTGTCCGCACAATGGGGGAGCTACGGAGGCGCTCAGGTCAAATGACGCAGAGCTTGTGGCGGCTATTCGAGAGCAATGACATCGCCGAGATGGATCAGCTGCGCGTCCTTGTGTGCGACGGCGCCGGGCTACTCGCCTGGGTGGGTGGTTTTCGAGCGCGCCCTTTCACGCCGCAGGAGAAGCGGAGGCTGCAGGCCGTGGTCCCCGCCATGCAACGGAGGTTTGCCCTCCAACGCCAGGTTGGCTTGTCATCGCTGCATCTCGCCGCGCTACAGGCTTCACTGGATGCCATTCCGCGGGCAGCCTTCGTCGTGTCTGCGAAAGGCCGTATCGTTCACGCGAACGCATTGGCAACGCAGGCGCTTTCCGCGGATCGGGCTTCGACCTTTAGCGCGATCCAGGACAGCCTGGGCCGGCGGCGTTGGGGAGGGGCACAGCTGGCGCTCACTGAGATCGTCGCTCCAGGCGTCGGTACGCACTACCTTGCGGTGCAACGACAGCCGCGGCCGGACGCAACCGCTCGCCTGCCGCAGGCTGCGCAACGCTGGGGGCTGACGCGCAGGCAGACGGAAGTCCTCGAGTTGCTGGCTGGCGGCCTCTCCAACCGCGTCATGGCAGCCGCCCTCGGCTGCGCGGAAGGCACTATCCAGCTTCACGTGGCGGCAGTGCTGGCCAAGGTCGGAGCAGAGTCCCGGGCCGAAGTCGTGGCCAGGTTCTGGACCGAGCTGGGCTGACGCATCACGGCCCCGTGCGTGCCAATCTCACCTGCGTATACACCTCTTGCACGCCGAACGCGGACGCGTGCCCCAGCGTCCAGTCTTCCGCCGACGGGATCTGCACGATGGATTCGATTTGGAAGGTCTTCGTCGCTCCCGTCACCTTGAAAGCACCCATCAATGTATTGGCGGCGGTAATGCTCGCCTGCCCGTCCACGCCTTCCCGCTCACTCAGCAAACCAGAAGAGCTGAGTAGCGTTGTGGTGGCGTCCGTCAGGTTGCGCAGTCGCGCTTGAGCACGATTCACCCAGTGGCTTGGAACGAACGCGAGGATTTCGTACGTGCCGGGCGAGAGTGTGAACTGGTTGCCGTTCAGGGTAACCCAGCTGTAGGCGGATGGATTCTCCAGGGTATTGAGCGAGCGCTGGACCCACGTGCTTCCCGCGGCCTGTCCGCCGTTCGTGCCCGTGCTGCGTACATCCTTCAAGAAGACGACCTCCCGCGTGGGATGTGCCTCCAGTGTCGCAACACGATTCTCGAGGTTCTGGAAATTCCCGTTGAGGTCACTAGCCGTCAGCGCTTCCCCCGTTTGCCAACTTGGCTTCGGCAACGCGGACACCGCCGTGCCCGCAAGGAACGCCGCGGCGACGAGCAACCCGGCCAAACGCTCCGCTGACTTCATCGAACATTCGCTCCAAGTCTACCCAAGGTTGCACGGCAGTTTGGAAACGCCCAGGGTGCATGGCATGCCACTGCTTCCGGCCGCACCGGCTGAGCCACCACTTCCAGACATGCCTCCGGCACCCGAACCGCCAGTTCCACCGCCTCCCGAGCCGCCGGCAGCCGAGCCGCCAGTTCCACCACCTCCAGATGTGGCTCCGGCATCCGAGCCGCCGGTTCCGCCACTCGCCGAACCTCCAAGTCCGCCGCCATCCGAACCGCCGTTGGCCGTGCTGGCGTCGGCACCTGCGTCAGTGCGATTGCCGGTGTATTCGTTGGTGTCCTCGATGCCCACCAACGCGTTGCACCCTTCCAGCACCGCCAGGCAGGCCAGCAAGATGATCCACACCCGGGCCGGCCGCATTACCAACTCCTCGAAACCGCAACGCCACCACCGGTTGGAGCGACAACGGGTTGGACTGCAAAGGACTTCCGCCGGTCGCGATGCGCATGTTGGCCGTCCCCAGCGGTCGCGATCCAATACACGGCCAAGCCGCCCAACAACGCCCCGGCGCCGAAGCTGATACTCGAGATGGTGGCCGCAGTGCTCGCATCATTTCCAAGGTCCACGGCGGCAGCGTCACATCGGTCCTCTGGGCAGTGCTGGTTTCGGTCGTCCCACTTGGAGAACGCTCTGAGGCCGAAGTAGCTGCCCAGCCCGAGAGCGACCACGCCCGCCCCTGCGGTCACATAGCCAAGTGTTCGTGTGGACGACCCAGAACTGCTGCGATCGTGTTCTGGTGGTGGAAACGGGTCCGGGTCTGGGACAGTTTTGATCGCACGCAGCGCTGGAACCACGACAGTTGCAGCGCGTCCCGGCGAGACGACAACGGTCTTACGCCAATCGGTATGTTCGGGTGCGCGTGCAACCAGGTGATGTTCGCCGGGGTCCACGGCAAACGAGTTGCCCCACAGGCCCTTGCGCAGGGCCTTTCCATCGTAGGTGATGGTCAACCCGTCGACCTGGCGCTCCGGCGCTACTGCCACCACCAAGTGGGCGAGTGTTGGTGCGAGCTTCTTCGCACGGTCGCGCGCAGCCTGCTCTTCTGCGCCTTTCCCTGCGCTCCGCGCCGTGGCAGCCACCTCCAGGAATAGCGCCCACGCGCTGGCGGTCCGACCAATGCTCTCGTAGCAGCGCGCGAGGTGAAACTGCGTTCCCGGCGCGGGTGCAAGTCGGTTGCTCTCTTCAAGCTTGGGACACGCAAGTGCCGGCTTGCCAGCATCCAGAAGCTGTCGCCCCTCATCGAACAAGCTCTGTGCTGCGGCAGCTTCGGCAGCCCCGGCTCGCGCCGGGCGCGATAGAGCGAACAGCGTCAGCAGCAGTACTGCAGACATCAGCCTAGAACGTGCGGTCATTGAACAGGTCATCGGCGTTCGTGGGTTTCGGGGTGGGAGGAACCGGCTTTGGGGTCGGCTCAGTTGGCGCAACGGTCGCGCTGGTCGCTGCAGGCGGCGGTGTCGGTGCTGGTGGTGAGGACACCACGGGCTTGGGCGTGTGAGTTTCGGCCTTCTCCGCGTGTGCCCTTCTAATCGGCAACGCTGGTTGCTTCTTCCTGGCCTCGGCTTCTCTTGTTTGTTCCGCCGCGGAAACGACCGGGGCAGGAATCGGCGCTGTCCGGTTCTCACTCCCGCCCGTTGGCGGCGCAGTGGCAGACGGCGGGGCCGTCGGCGGTGCGCTGGGCGGCGCAGCGGCAGTCCGCGTCAACTCGGCTGGCGCTACGGAACGCGTCGCAATGGCCCAGGCCGCGGCCGCGCCAAGCGCGAGGGCGCCAAACCCGACGGCCAGAGTGCGCCACCCAGAACGCCGGCGTGCGCGCAACAATGGGATCGCGGATGACGCGATCCCGCCGGTAGTCAGTGCTCCGATGAAGGATTGCTGAACGCCAGCGCTGGCGCGGGTGCGTACGACATCAGTCGTGTCCGCAGGGGTAGACGTGAGTGAAGGAGAATGCTCGAATTCGTCGAGGGACGGCGCCTCGTCGGACGCGACGTGCGCGGCTTCCGCGACCAACTGCAAGCCCGCCACGAGCTCGCGGACGTTCTGAAAGCGAAGGTCGGGATCCTTGGCCACGGCCTTGCTGAACCAATCGTCGAACGCCGAAGGCACGCTGCAAAGGCTAGAAGGCGCGATTGGATCGCGCGTGCAGATCCCGAGGATCAGGTCGCCCAGTGCTTCGCTTTCGAAGGGCCGGCGACCAGTCACACAGTTGAACGCGATTACTCCCAAAGCCCACAGGTCCGCGCGGTGGTCGACATCGCGCGTGCCCTGCGCTTGTTCTGGACTCATGAAGTAGGGAGTTCCGAGCATTGCCCCCGTTTGTGTGCCCGCGAACCCAGCCCCCTGGGTGTCGCTCGAACCGTCCATGTCCTTCGCCTTCGCGATCCCGAAGTCCAGCACCTTCACGAGCAGATGGGCGTCCTCGCTCTGACACAGGAACAGGTTGTCCGGCTTCAAGTCGCGATGCACCACGCCCGCGCGGTGCGCCCGTTCGAGCGCCCGCCCCACCTGTGCCAAGACCTCTAGGGTTTCGCCAAGAGAAAGCGCGCCACGCTCCAAGCGGCTCTGCAGGCTCTCGCCATGCAGGAGCTCCATGATTATGAACGGCACGCCGTCCTCGACGCCAAAGTCGAAGATCTGAACCACATGGCTGCTTCGGAGGGCAGCTGCAGCGCGCGCTTCTCTAAGAAACCGCGCAACTGCGTCCTGGCTCTGCAGCAGCGCACCGTGCATTACCTTGAGCGCGACGGGCGAACGCAGCGCAAGGTGTTCCGCGCGCCACACGGCTGCCATGCCTCCGCTACCCAGCTTCTGCTCCAGACGGTAGCGCGCTGCGACGACTTGTCCGGCTACCCACTCCACGCCGAGACGACCTCCACAATCGCGTAGCCTTTCGCAGTTCGACGAGATGCTCCATATGCGAAATCCCATACGCGATCGCGACGGTGGGAAAAGCAGCCAAGGCGTCGCGATCGTCTATGTGCAAACCCATATTGCGACTACCTCGCGGAACGCGATCATCGTGGGATGCTCTCCTCTTCCCTGCCTCGCCTCGGTGGCTCACTGTTGCTCGTGGCGGCGTTCGCGGGCGGGGCGCTAGGCGCGGTGCCCAAGACCTGGTCCGCGGGCGAAACGTTGAGCCATACCGAGCTGAACGCGAACTTCAAGGCATTGGACGACAGACTCGCAGCCGTGGAAGCGCAGCGCCCTCTCGCATCCTTCAACGGCAAGACTTACTCGCTGGACGCCATCTACTGCGGAGCCACTCCGCCTGCTCTCGGAAATCTGGGCGGGCATACCGGCGCGAAGGCCATGTGTGAGTTCGCTTGTAAGAGCCCGAGCGCCCACATGTGCATTGTCTCGGAAATGCAGCGAAGCTACGCCCTCGGCAAGACGTCGGTGTCGGGCTGGATCACGAACTCCTACGGCTCACCCAACAACTGGGCGGGCATAGACATGACCGACTGTGAGGGTTGGACAAACGCGGTGTCCAATCCCGGAGCCTTGGGTTCGGTCTGGAGCGGCGGCCCCCACGGCTACGTCGGCGTCGCTGCCTGCTACTCCGCGACCACACCAGTGCTGTGCTGTGACTAGCCTTGAAAGGTACGACACCCATGCCTGAACAAAGGTTGCGACTGCTCGGTTCTGTGCTTGTCGTCACCGTCTTCGCGACCCTGGCTTTGGGCGCGGTGCCCAAGACCTGGAGTGACGCGGAGGTTCTCACCCACACCGACTTGAACGCGAACTTCCAAGCGCTAGATGCGCGTCTGGCAGCGCAGGAATCCAAGCGCGCGATCGTGAAGAAGAACGGCAAGGAGTGGTCGCTCGACGCCACCTACTGCGCGAGCACGTCAGAGTCGCACACCGGCAGTGGATGGGGCGGTTGGGGCGCGACGAAAGCGGCATGCGAGGCCGCATGTTCGTCATCCTCGGCGCACATCTGCAGCGCGGGAGAGATGATCCGGTCGGCATCGCTGGGCATCAATCCCAGTCACATTGGCTGGATCGATGGCGACTACTCCTTCGCACCGCCCACCGGACCAGTCCGCAATTGTGACGGCTGGTCAAGCGGCGCACCCAACATTCTCGGGCACATGTGGGACGTGAGCAACGTCCCGTCCGGCGGTCAGGGGTTTCCAAACGCAACATCCTGCAACAACGCGTTGTGGCTGCTCTGCTGTGACTGAAGGACGCCGAAGCGCACCACAACGCATGCACGCTTGCAAAAGGAACGGAGGCAGCAGATGAGGCGTAGGAAGTCGAGGCTCTTGCCGGGGAGGGCGCTGCTCCTCGTGCTGGCGTTCTTTGCCGGGACCACCTTGGCCGCCTTGCCCAAGAGCGGTTGGAGCTCGAACGAGGTACTGATGGCGAAGGACCTGACCGACAACTTCCAGGATCTGGATTCGCGTCTCCAAGCCTTGGAGAAAGACATGGCGCCAGCGGGAACGATTGTCGCCTTTGGGGGAGCAACTGCACCGGCCGGCTGGCTCATTTGCGATGGCCAGGTCCTCAACAAGACCAACTATCCAGCGCTGTATGGAGCCATCGGTGAGCAGTGGGGCGACGGCGGCGATGCGTCTGGCCCGCAGTTCAACATCCCTGATCTTCGCGGAGCGTTCCTGCGCGGCGCGGACCCGCAGAACAAGACCAGCCGCGACCCAGACGCCCCGCGCGCGGTCGGCGGAAGCATGCAGCCCGACCTGCTAAAGAGCCACGACCACGTTCTCAACGATCCAGGACACATTCATCAGTTCACCGGCGTGGGCAATGGACCATATGGTCCTGCAAGCGTGCTGGCCGACGAGTGGGCCAACTACAGCAACCAATACACCGCGCTCGCAACGACAGGGGTCACCATGGAAAAGACCGGTGGCGCGGAGACGCGCCCCAAGAACTTCGCGGTCACCTTTGTGATCAAGATGTGATTCCGTGATGCGTGGTGCCGGTTCTTTTGCCCCGCCCCGACTCGACCACAGTTAGCAATCGGATACCCGCGTAGTGACGCTGCTCCGCAGACGCGTTGGGCGGCGTGAGATAGAGGCGTCTATGCACTATCGCGTATGGGAGGAACTCGTGCGTGACGGTACGGTGGCGAGTCGGAGGTTTCCATGGAGTTGCGATGCAGGTCCCAGTGCGTCACCGCGGCAAGGCCCGCCTCGCGTCCTCGCTACATGCCGTCGGGGCTTGCGCGGGCCGCATTCACCGTGCTCGCGATTCTCACGGCGCTCGTGGCGTGTACAGGCGGCGACGCGGGCGAAGGAGAGCCGTGCTCGAGCAACGACGACTGCGCCGATCCGCTCTCCTGCGGCTACTGGCCGACCTACGGCGACACTCGCTGCGGTCACCAGTGCGTAGAAACATTCGAGTGCCCGAGCTTGGACTACGTCTGCGAGAGCGGCTATTGCATCTTGCGGCTGAACGGCGGACAGGGGCACGCCTGCACGAATCAGGCGGACTGTGCGTTCGACTACGAGTGCGTCAACTGGCAACCAGGGCCTGTCGTATGTTCCGCGCATTGTGTGTGGGACTTCCAGTGCTCTGAGCAGCCGACGACAGGTGTGTGTGTGGACGGCGCGTGCACTGTTCCTTCCGACTACGTTCCCAGCGGGAGTGGTGGATCGGGTGGAGGAAGTGCAGGCCCGCCCGGAAGCGGCTGCGACGAAAACTGCAACTGCCCCTCGACATGCACCGGTTCGGGCGTAGAGCAGGCCTGCCTCTATTGCCAATCGGCTTGCTTGTGCGCGTGCTGCGGAAACACGCAATGCCAACAAGCCAACTGTCAGATGGTGCACAGTCTCAGCGGATCGTGCGGGTACTGCGGATAGCGGACGGCCGCTGCTCACGGAAATGACGCACTCTCCGGCGCTGCGCTATTTTTTGCGCCGTGGCGACCCTCGCTCGAGCGCTTGCGCCGCGATCTCAGCGGCGTCCAACTTGCGAAGCTCGGTCTTCAACACCTTGCCATAGTTGTTCTTCGGGAGCTCGTTCAAGAAGACGTAGTCGCGCGGTCGTTTGAATCGCGCGAGCCGCGACAGGCAGAGCTCATCGAGGGCGCCTGCGTCTGCCTCGCCGGCGACGTACGCGACAACCCGCTCTCCCCATTTGCGGTCCGGTCGACCAAGCACAGACACTTCACGCACCGCAGCGTGGCGTAGCAACACCTCCTCCACCTCGCGCGGGTAGATGTTGGAGCCTCCGGAGATGATCACGTCCTTCGAACGATCCATCAAATGCAGGTAGCCTTCGGAATCGAAAGCACCCACGTCGCCGGTGTGCAACCAGCCGTGCGCAAGCGCTTCCGCGCTCGCGGGGCCATCCTGCCAGTAACCTTCCATCACCACGTCGCCCCGACACAGAATCTCGCCGCTCTCACCGGCCGGAGCTGGATTGTCGGTCGCATCTGCGACGATCACCTCCACGCACGCGAACGGCCGGCCGGCAGAGCGAGCCCGATCGAGCCAGCGGGGGTGCTCGCGATCAGCGATGGCCGCTTTTGTTAGCGTCGTGATCGTCATCGGGCACTCCCCCTGCCCGTAGATCTGGGCGAGCCGTGGACCAAAGCGCTCGAGCGCATGTCTTAGCCCCAATCCGACAATCTTCAGGCAGCGTTCTGGAGTTCTCGTTCGATCTTCTCGTATGCCAGGCGCGTAGCGTCGTTGCTCGCGAGGCGGAGCACGGGTGCTCCGCCCGGGCGTAGGAGACGGCCGGCCTTTCCGAGCAACTCGAAGCGCAGGGTGTTGATGCTGCGGAGGCAGTAGAGGGCGGTGCGCTTCAGGGTGCGCGGCTTCTCGGTCGCGGTTGTCGCGAGTTGGAAGGTGGTGACGAGATTGTGGGCGAGGACGTTCAGCTTTTGCCAAGCAGTGTTTGCGGAGTAGCGGTTCGTAGGGATGGTGGCGAAGGCGAGTCCGCTTTTCAGCTCGCCGATGGTCTTCTCCTGGGTGCCGCGACCGTTCTGGAAATGCCACAAGGCTCGCGGCGTGAGCGTCTTGTTGGTGGCCACGACCGAGTACTCCCACTCGCCGTCGTCGGGGTTGAAGAGATCGAGCTGATGGCTCTTCGGGGACTTGTGGTTGATGCGCTTACGATAGATGACCGCGCGCTCGGTGCGGTTCCATGCGTCGATGGGCAGCACGGTGTCGAGCGCTTGCACGCCCAGCTTCCGGTCGACCCACTGCCAGTCACGAGTGGGGTGCTTCTTGACGATGGCGCGCAGGTTCAGCCAGGGCATCATCGGTACCTTGACCGCATATTCCACGCGGCAGCCGTCGCACGCGGCAAGGAACTCCCGCTTGAAAAACGCGCCATCCACGCGCACCTCGACGGTTCCTGAGAAGCCCAGCTCGTCTCGAACCGTGCGCACATTGCGGCGGAGTGCGTATTCCGGCCGCACTTGGGCACCGATTCCGGAAACACTTGGGCAGCCATTCCGGTGGCACTTGGGCACCCGTTCCGGACACTTGGGCACTGATTCCGGCGCACTTGGGCGCTGATTCCGGTGCACCTGGGCGCCAGCCGGCGGCGCGGGCAATGCCCGCGCTGCGCTCCGGCTAGGCCGCCCTGGCCCCTTGGGCCCGGCGACGACCGTGGTGGTCGCAAAGCTGGCTCCTCGTTCCTCCGGGACGCACGAGCCGATGTCGACGCGACACACCATGCGCAAGATTCGAGAAGTTCTCCGACTACGCCACGAGTGCGGATGCACGCAGCGGCAGATCCAAGCCTCGACCGGTCTCTCGAAGGGCTCGGTGGGCGGCTACCTCAAGCGAGCCCGCGACGCCGGAGTGGGCTGGGAAGTTGCACGCGAGATGAGCGACGCAGAGCTCGAGGCGCGTCTATTCAAAGCCATCGGCCGACTGGAGCCAGCAGGTCGAGCAGCGATCGACTTCGAGTGGGTGCATCGGGAGATGCGCAAGACTGGTGTGACGCTCCAGACGCTGTGGGTCGAATACCAGGAAACGACCAGGCTCCGTGGCGATGCGCTGCGGCCCTACCAGTACAGCCAGTTTTGCGACGTCTACTCTGCGTGGAAATCGAAGCTGGCGATCACGATGCGGCAAACGCACCGTGCGGGCGAGAAGTCATTCGTGGACTTCTCCGGCAAGAAGCCGAGGCTGATCGACGCCAGCACGGGCGAAGTGAAGGACGTCGAGCTGTTCGTCATGCTGCTCGGTGCGAGCAGCTACACGTACGCCGAGGCGACCGCCACACAGAGCGCAGCGGACTTCATCGACGCCACCGTGCGCGGCTTCGAGTACTTCGGCTGCGTACCGGAGATCCTCGTTCCGGATCAGCTCCGTGCCGCGGTCACGGGACCGGACCGCTACGATCCGGACATCAATCCCGCCTACCTGGAGATGGCTCAGCACTACGGCGTCGCCGTAGTTCCCGCCCGGCCCGGAAAACCAAAGGACAAAGCCAAGGTCGAGGGTGGCGTGTTGATCGCACAGCGTTGGATCCTCGCCGCGCTCCGCAACCGGACCTTCTTCAGCCTGGCGGCACTCAACGAGGCGATCTGGGAGTTGCTCGAGCGGCTCAACTCTCGGCCGTTCCAGAAACTGGAGGGCTGTCGTCGCTCTGCGTTCGAAGGCATCGACCGTCCCGCAATGCGACCGCTGCCCAGCCTACGTTTCGAGCGGGGCGAGTGGAAGCGGGCAAAGGTCAACGTCGACTACCACGTTGCATTTGACGACCGGTACTACAGCGCGCCGTGCGCGCTCATCGGCGCAGCCGTCGAGGTGCGGGCAACCCGTGCAGTCGTCGAGGTGTTTAATGGCCGCCAGCGCGTCGCTTCGCACGTTCGAAGTCGCGCTCCGAAGGGCACGTACGTGACGTGTCGTGAGCACATGCCGAAGTCCCACCGCGAGTACGGCAAGTGGCCTCCCCAGCGGATGCGATCGTGGGGCAGGAGTATGGGACCCAACGTCGGCAAGGTCGTTGAAGCCATCTTGGGCCGCTACCGTAACCCAGAGTTCGGCTACCGGGCTGTGCAAGCCCTGGCCCGCGACGCTCAGCGTGTGGGCAACGACCGGCTCGACGCCGCCTGCGCACGCGCCCTCGCAATCTCTGGCCCCGGTGGCCCAACACGCAGAAGCATCAACGCCATCCTCGCACGGGGACTGGAGTCAAAACCGTTACCGACAAACGACCCCGAGCCCACCGACTTCGTGCGCCACGAGCACATTCGTGGCGGCGAATACTTCGACAAGGAGACAAACGAATGATGGACCAAGAAACTCATGACAAGCTGCTCGCGCTGCGGCTGCGCACGATGGCGCAGGTGTTCCGCGAGCTACTCGACAAGCCCGACAAGAGCCTGACCTTCGCCGAGAAGGTCGGCATCATGGTCGACCGCGAGTGGCTCGAGCGCGACAACCGCAGGACCGGACGCCGCGTGAAGGAAGCCAAGCTCCCCGTCAACGGTGTGCTCGAAGAGGTCGTCGCCGACGCCGGCCGCGGCCTCGACAAGGCCGTTCTCCGCTCGCTCTCGACATGCGGGTGGATCAGAGCCAAGCAAAACGTGATCGTCCTGGGGGCTACCGGTGTTGGCAAGAGCTTCCTTGGCTGCGCTCTCGCCAATGCAGCGTGCCGCCAGGGCTTCCGTGCGCTGTACGTCCGCGTTCCTCGGCTCGTTCACCAGCTCTCGATGGCGCGTGCCGATGGCAGCTACGCTTCAGAGCTCGGGCGGCTCTCACGCTTCGATGTGCTCGTGCTCGATGACTTTCTGATCGCGCCCATGAAGGACACGGAGCGACGGGATCTTCTCGAGGTCCTGGAAGATCGCTACGACCACTCATCCACTGTCATCACTTCGCAAGTGCCGACGAAAACTTGGCACGAGATGCTTTCCGATCCGACCATTGCCGACGCGATCTGCGATCGCCTCGTACACAACGCTCACGTCCTCACGCTGCGCGGACAGTCCATGCGGAGGAAGAAAGGGCTCGCTCCCACCGACACCCCGCCATCCACTACCACCTGACCACTGCGGTCGTCGCTTCGCTCCGATTCGGCGCCCAAGTGCTCCGGAACGGATGCCCAAGTCGTCGGAACGCGTGCCCAAGTTGAGCGGAATACGCAGTTGGGTCACATCGTGGCAGGCTCGAGGTCGCCCGACTCCGGAATTTCGTCGGGGCGCGCTTCCCGGCACGCGGTCCTACCGGGCAGATTCAAATCGCAGAATTCCTGGCATTCGTCTTTCGTCGGCCCACACGCGGCGATCATCACTCCCTTGATCTCGGACGGTCGCGTGCAGCAGTAGGCCTTGGCTCGTTCGAAGCAGCCTCCCCCAGCTCGTTCGCAACGCTCAGCGCTCGATAGACACTCCCGGGGCCCACCTGGGAAGTTTGGCGCCACGCCACAGTAGAACTTGGTCGGTTTCGATGCTTGGGGCCCTTGGAGGAAAGCGATACCGATCGCGACGACCGCGACTCCGGCAAATGCAAGCTTCGTGATGGTGGACATTTGGGACATGGCGCAGCTCGTCTCGGCGGAACTCGGGTGAAGCCCAACGTGAAGCTGCTGCTCCGCCCCGGCAGGGCAGAAAGGCAGGAAGGCATTGGGCCTGTGTCGGTTGTACTGCTCCGACAACCGACTGGTCGGCGAGTTCCAAAGCTTGCGGGACGCGGCCTCGCACGCAGGGCCCGACCTGCTGCTCCGAGTTCCCCAGGCTGCGGCGTGACGGGGGAGCCGTGTCGGGCCGGAGGCGCGCGCGCGGCCTCCAGAAGTTCGCGGCCTACGAACCGTCCCGGATCTGTGACTGCGAGGACCCGCGCGTGGCCGCCAACGCCCCCCCTTGTGTTCCGTCAACCGGATTGCGACGATAGCAGCATATGCTGTTCGCTAGTGGGGTTGCTAACGCGGAGCGCTCGAATGACGAATGGGTGGGCACCTTGGGTATTGCTGATGTTGCTTTCGTCCGTGTTGCTTGCGTGCGGGGGCGGCGCAGAATCGCGGCCAGTCACCACACCCAGCGGCCGGCCGGGCTACACCGTGAGCTGCGAAGATCCCGCTGACTGCTACGAGGAAGCAGGAAAGCTTTGCCCGACTGGGTATGACATCCTCGACGCCGGCCGGCGTGTCGAGGAGCAGCGCGTCGCAAATGCACTCTCCACCATGGGGGCCGGGCTCTCCAATCAGCCTGCGCAAAGGCACACCAAGGTCAAGACCGATGCGTTGATCCAATGCCGCTGAGACCAGTTTTGCGATTCTCCGAAAACGTCGCGACCGCGGCTACCTCTGAAGCTACTGATGATGAGGTTTGGTCCGGCGCGGAACCACGCGCGGCCTAGGATCCGTCCAACGCTTCTCCGCAGTGCGGACAACGCCGCTTGCTCTCTTGTCGCTGCTGATCCTCCAAGAACGCTGCGCCGAGAATCCCGGTGGGCACCGCAAACAACCCGATGCCCAGCAATGCCACGATGCCGGCTAGCACCCGGCCGATCGGCGTCACGGGAGTGCAGTCCCCGTAGCCCACGGTAGACAGAGTCTCCACTGCCCACCACATAGAGGCAGGAATGCTCGAGAAACGTTCGGGCTGTGCGTCGTGCTCTGCGAAGTACATCAGGCAGGATGCGATGAGCAGCAAGGCAACCACCAGGGCTAAACTGATCAGCAAGGCCTCCGCTCGCGACCGGAAGACTCGCGCGAATGTCTGCAGAGCCTTCGAATATCGATGAAGCTTCGCGAACCGTAGGAGCCGAAACAGCCGCATCACCCAAACGACGCGAAGGTCGAAGCCAAAGAATGGGAGGTAGAATGGAAGCACTGCGGCCAGATCGATCAGCGCCATGAAAGTGAGGGCGAATCGCATCCTTCCGCGCACGGGTTCCCGGTAGCGCTCGTCTACTGTGCACGACCACAGTCGGAGGACGTACTCGACGGTAAACGCCAGTACCGAGATCAGCTCGAAGATCTCGAAGGCCGCACCAAGCTGGGCGTGAATGGTTGCGACCGTATCGAGCACTAGCGTGACGATGTTCGCGACGATCAGGGCGGCGATCGTGACGTCGAAGACTCGACTGGCGCGATCACCTTCACCGGCGACCTCAACGATTTCGTAGGTCCGACGTCGAACGCGTTCGAGGACCGTAGTGGTATGCATGCTTAGTTCCGCGGGTGTGACAGAAACGCTGGCCGCAACACGTTCAGCAGACCCTGCTACTCCTCGAGAACCAGCGCCCAAACACGCTTCAGCGGTAGCTCAGTCTGAAGTTCTTTCGGTAGCTTGCTGTACATCCGAAGCACGGCTTCGAGCAGTGCGCCCGCATCCCAAAGCCGAATGCGGAAGTAGCTCAGGCGGCTTTCCGATTGCACGGCCTTGTTGAATCCGCCCCAACACACAAGCAGCCCTTGCTCGGCACCGAACGTCTGCATCGACCCCTGGAGACTTCTGAAGACCGTGACATCGGCAGGGCTCTGCTGTGACTTGACCTGTACGCAAAGACGTGGCTGGGCGAATCCAAGTGGGCCCGTACCCGCAAGAATGTCCACGCCGCCATCTGCCCCCGGAGGCGAGACCTGGACCACATACCCTTCGGCTTGAAGGACAGCAGCTACCAGGTCCGTTAGATGGTGGCCCTTGAACTTCTGAAGGACGTGCGTCGAGATCTGGTCACGGGCGATCTGCTCGATGTCGGGAATGGACTCCTCGTCAGCGCTGCCCGTTGCGTCCGATGCCATCGGAGGTTCGCCCGCAAGCAGCGCACGGATGCGTGTCTCAGCATCGTTTCGCGTGATCGCGCAGACGGTCATGAATGCGCCAAAGGAATAGAGAAGGTCCTGGTCGAAGGAGGTTCTGGGGATGTCCGTTCGGAGCCATTGCACCGGTCGACGGTGCTCGGGTGTGCCAGGTGAGTGAACGTACTGATAGGGACCGGTCACTTTGCCAATCGCAATGGCAGAGGATCGCTTCAGCGGCAGCACGACCAGGTCGTCCGGCTTGATGCGGTGGGAGAATGCCCACAGTTGGCCCACATGGTTGCTTCGCCGGTTCTTCCCCGCATCGGGGTAGGTCTGCAGGTACAGCTGGTCGAGCTCCTCCCGCGTCTCGGCCGAGGCGAGGTTGGGCATGTCATCCCAGCCAACCACCGCGACATCGTTGTCGAGGGCGAAGTCCTCGCGATCCCCTGTTTGTCCTGCCCTAACCAGCCACACTGACATTCCAACCTCCCACCAAGCCTTCACGAGACTTGTCGAAACACCCCCGCCCCCGCCGCTCCCCACCACTGCCGGCTCAGCGCCTCCGCAAACGCCGCATCCTCGATCAGCACGCCCACCTCGATGTTCCGCGTCTGCCCGCGGTCGGTGAAATTCGCGCTGGTCACGAGCGAGCGGATCTCGTCCACCACCACGCACTTGGCGTGGATGCTCGCGTACACCTGCTTCGAGATGCCGTCGGGGTAGTAGTAGATCGTGGGCAGCGGCTCTCCGAACGGCCAGTTGCCGCGCAGGAACTCGTCGCGCCGGAGCTTCGCCGCCTCCTCCGGCGCAACGCCGTCCACCGGCTGCATGTCCAGGAACGCGTCCGCCTTCACGCCGCGTTCCTTCATCACGCGATGCAGCGCTTCGAACAGCCGGTATCCGTGGTCGAAGGCGTACCCGCCGATCAGCACGCTCTTCCGCGCCGCCCCGAACATTTCCGCGACGACCACCGCGGTATCCCGCGCCAAACTCACCTTCGCCTCGGGCCCGGTCCACACCAGATCGATCTTGGCGCCCCGCTCTCGCCGCCTTTCGGCGATCACGGCGCGCAGCAGTTCCGCCGCCGCACCTGCCGGCATCGCCCCCAGCGGCGCAGCCGCGCCCAGAACCTCCGCGGGCAAGGAAGCGCTCGCCGGCGACTCGCCGCGTTCAGCAAGCGCGAGAAGCGCCTGCAACGCCGTCAGAGATACCCCCGTGAGATCCATCATACCTCGAAATAGGCAAGCGAAGGATCGCGCCCAATGGTCGGCACCACCAGCCCGCGATCGAGGTAGCGATTGAACCGCTCACAGCTACATTCCGCGATGAACAAGCACCCGTGGCATGCGGAGCCCTCGAGGTACCGCTCCGCCAGGTCCCCCTTGGGCGAGTGCGCGGCGCAGACCGGGTCATTCGAGCACAGCGAGCCGAGCTCCAACGCCCGCGCTAGGTGATGGCGCAGGTGCCGGCCCTGTTCCACGAGTCCGCCCAAGGTCCCTTCCGTTCCAGGTGTCCCCGTCGAGAGCAGAATCCCAGCCATCGGCGGCTCGTCGTCCGCGGGTGCGCAGTAGATGCGCTCGCGGATGGCGCTCGCCGCGTAGCCGCACTCCAGCGATAGCGCCGACATCAGCAGATGCGCCAGCGAATGCAGGAGATAAAACCGCACCCCTGGGAAGTCCGGCCGAGCCTCTGGCGGCGCCGCCTTGAACTGCTCGTCGAAGCCCGCCAGCAGCTCGCGTCCCCGCTCCTTCACCGCCGCGCGACGCTCCCACGCGCGCACGGCCTGCTCGTCCAACTCGATGAAGATACCCTCGCCGCGGACCTCGCTCGCCGGTAGCCAGTCCGCATTCATCCCCAGCGGGGCCGTCCGCAGCGCGAGCTCGTACTCGCCCTGCAGATCCGGGGTAGGGAAGTCGATGCGCGTGAACCCGACCTGGACGCGCACCTCGCGCAGCTTGCTCGCCAGCACGAGCCGCGCGATCCCCGCGGGCAATCCACCCTTGGGCGTCACCGACCGCGCGAAGAAGTCCGCGCCGTCCGGCGCTAGCTCGCCCTTGCGCTCCGCGGGCTGGCGGATCAGCTCCTTGTACTCGGCCGTCCGCAGTGGGTCCCGCTCGATCGGCACGCCCGCCTTCTCGGCGCGCACGGCTTGAAGCACCGCGTCGTTGTCGAACCCGCTCAGCGCCTCGCCCGCGCGATCCACGAGCTTCCGCAACATCGCGATCTCGTCGGCGCTGCTGACCTTGTTCAAGACGTCCCACACCGACAGCACCCGGTCCATCAGTGCTTCGGTTTCCCCCGACGGGATCGATAGCGCGCTTTCCACCTGCGAGAAGTACGCATTACTCGCGGTACGCACCAGGAGCCGGAGGCGCTCGCCGGAGCTGCACGCCTCGGAGCCCTCGGTGCCCAGCCATGGCCGTTCGCCACTGCACAGCGGATTTGTCTCTCGCGTCAGCGCATCCCGCAGTCGCCGGTACCCACCGCAAGCGCAGCGCACCACGATCTCGCTGAAGTCACCGCTGGCCCCTTCGTGCAGCGTCAGCTGAGGCGCCTCGCAGGTCGGGTTCTGTCCGTGCGCGAATCGGATCCACGGCCAATCCTCGAGGTGCCCATGCGGACAGGCACCCACGAACCGCACCGGCACGCATTCCGAAGGTCCGCCCACATCGCAGCGGTGCACGTATCGGTTCCGCTTCAGCTCCAAGCCGGTCGCGCGCACCAGCCGCCGGCAGCGCGGGTTCTGGCACACGAACCACTTCGGAAACTCGAGCACCTGGATGCCGACCGACTTGCTCGGATCCGAATCGTCCCCCGCCGGCGGCAGCAGGAACGGCTGCTCCCTGCGCAACGTTCGCCCCGCCTGCGCCAGACGTCGCGCCAACACGTCCCGCAGCCGCGGCTCGTCCACCGCCTTCGCCTCGTGTCCGCGGCTCCAGTAGTCGAGCCCGCTCACCAGCACGGCCGCGTCCACCAGATCGAGCATGGCCCCGGGGCCGTAGGTTGTGACCACCTGGCTGAGCCGCACCGCTCCATCCGGTCGCGGCCCTGCGCCTCGGCGGGCTCGTCGCGGCTTCATCGCTCGGGCTTCCCTTCCGTCCCCAGCGCCCGCCCGCGCTGCAGCCACAGGTGAGCGCTCGGCTCCACGTCACGCATGCTGGTCGGCGCCGCGAACTTGTACGCCCGCTCGTCCTTGCGCGGCTTGGTTTCGGGTGGATCCACCACGCTCCACAACAGCGGCACTCCGCCCTTCACGTTCCGGTCGTAGCGCGAGTACGCCCGCGCGGTCGCATCCTTGTGCGCGTCGTCGATGATGTGCCGCCAGGCATCGAACAGGTTGCGCGCCTTCTTGGTCAGATCGTCCCGCAGCCGGGTCTCTTCCTCGGCACTCAGCCCCAGGGCCTGGGCGCTGCCTCGCGATGCGATGTAGTGGATGACGAACCGCTCCACCGCGGCGTGGTCTTTCAGGTGCATGAAGCCGAGCGGTGGCGTCAGCTCCGGAGCGCCGTGGCGCGCCATCGCCACCAGCGTCCCGGCCAGCCCGCGCTCCAGCGCCGGCCCCGAGAACGGCGTCAGCGAAGTGGCCTCCACCGAGCGATAGAAGCTCTCGTGGTAGCTCGTGAAGCGCTCGTAATGCGAGCGGTCCCGCGGCTTGTGCAGGTTGTACACCGTGACCACCAGGCCGGGATGCTGTCGGCCCACGCGGCTGGAAGCCTGGATGTACTCACTCGTCGTCTTGGGTTGCCCGGCCACCACCATCAACCCCAGCCGGTCGATGTCCACGCCCACCGAGATCATGTTGCTGGCCAGCGCCACGTCCACGCTTTCCCGTGCAGCGTGCCGCGCCGCGAGCCGGGCCTTGGAGCGAGCGATGTTCGCGGTGCTCTCGCGGCTGGTCAGCTCCACGGGTTCCTTCCGCAGATCGCGATTCGAAAACCACGGATGCGGCCCCGTCGTGCCTTCGGGCCGCAACAGCGCCGCCTGCGCCGCCCGCGCCCGCACCTCGTCCTCCACCAACCGCCGCATGCCGCCCAACTCGCGCAAGCTGTTGAAGTACCCAACCAGAGTCATGTAGGCATCTGCTGGTTGGTCCGGCGCGCCTTTCGGATCGTAGAGCTTTTGCGCGGCTGCCAAGAGGGACACGTAGGTGCGCAGCAGGATCGCCTTCATGTTGCGACCGCCCGCCGCGATGCCGATGTAGAGGCGCCCCGGGCTCTCCTTGTCCACCGTGGCGAAGAACGTCTCCGAGTCGTCCACGCCGGGCGGCGGAAACTGCGCCATCTCGCGATTGAACAGGGCTCGGATCTGCTGCTCTGCCCGCCGAACCGTCGCCGTAGAAGCGATGATCTTCGGCAGCGCGCGCTCGCGATATTGCATGGACGGCGGTGGCAGGTCCGAGTCGCCGCTCGAAGTCGCCGTTCCGGGCGGCTCCGCCGCGGTGCATAGCGCTTCCACGGCTGTCTCGTACAGACCGACCATGGTTCCGAGCGGTCCGGAGATCAGATGCAGCTCGTCTTGCACGATCAGCTCCGGCGGACGCAGGCCGTCCGGCAGCGCCATCGCTCCGGACGGCAGCTTCGCCTCGCCGCACCCGACGAACTGATCGCCGTCCCGCGCGGAAACGCGCCCGAACAGCATGCCGGTCTCCGCGCGCCAGGGCAGCATCGCGAACTTGTCCACGGTGGCGACCAGGAAGCACGGCAGCTCCTGATAGATCTGCTCGTCCACAAACAGCACCGGCAGCCCGTCGCGGTTCTTTTGCGGAGAGAACTCGCACTCGCGCCAGTTTGCGCAGGAGAGCACCAGTCCGGTCCACTTCGAGCGAGGACCACGAAGCTCGAAGCTGTCCTTCGTGAACGGCGTCCCGCACCACGGGCATTGTGTTAGCGGCGACGGCGGAACGGGCTCGGTGGCGTTGCTGTTCTTGAAGTCGATGATGCGCTTTTCCACCTCGGCCAGCGTGTTCGCCGTGGCCGACCGCCCCACCCACAAGCCGATGGTGAATCTCTCTTGTCCCAGCAGCTCCGTGCGCGTTGCGCGGAGCTGCTCCAGCGCGCAAATCAGCGTGGCAGCGCGGCCGAGCTGGTCCAGCGTGAGCAGCCGCAGCGTGTACCGCAGCAACACGGCCACGCCCAAGCCGCCATCGGGTCGCTCCTGGCCGCGCATGCGCCGCAGCAAGAGCGTGAACGCGATCACGCCGAGGTACGCTTCGGTCTTCCCGCCGCCCGTGGGGAAGAAGATCAGCTCGACCAGGGCGCGGTCCTCGTGCTTGTCGTCGCTGAGACCGGAGAGGTTCAAGAGCACGAACGCGAGCTGGAACAAGCGCCACTTCGGCGCTCCGCGCTCCGGGCTCCGCTGCCGCGCCGAACGCGCCATGGCGTCGTTCGCCAGCTTGAACGCTTCCAGCACTTGCGGATCACTCGCGAGCAGTTCCACGCCTTGCGCGATGCGGGCGCGGGCGCGGTCCGCCTCGTCCATTACGGCTTCCCGTGCGGCTCGTCGCTCGTCGCTATCCACGGCGATCTTGCGCTGGGACTTGATCCACGCTGCGTACTCGTCCGCGAGCGGCCCCAGCTTCGAGCGAACATCCCCACCATCAGTCAGTTGCGCAAGCGCCTCCATTGAGGTCTCGGCTTTCGACTGATTGAAGGTGACGACGCGCTTCACTTCCGCGCGCGGGATCCAGCAGCTCCGCGCCGCAACGCAGCGCTCACCCTCGTGCTCCAGCTCCACGGCCACGCCGTGCCCCACGGCGTACTCAGCGTGGTTTCGGAACTGAAGGTCGAGGATCCGCTCGTCGCGATCGGAGGAACGTTCGTCCCGCCGGTTGGGGCGGGGCAATATCCCTTCCGGAACCCGTAGCTCGAGAGACACCTGAAAAACGAACTGGCGGTCTCCGAGCCCTCGCGCGTTTTCGGCGGGGCGTGAGTTCACCAAGAACAGGGACAGGGCTTGCGTCCCCGCGGGCAGGCCATGGCCGCGCGCAGCGCCCAGCGTTCCTTTCAGATACAGTCCACCCGAATCCGGAACCGGGATGCCCTTCCCAAGCTGTTTCGCGTCCAGCGGTACTTCCACGGACACGTCGTGCGGCGGCAGCCGACGCCACACGAACTTCGAGCCTTTCACTCCGTCCGCTTCTTCCGGCAGCCCCGCATCCTTGCGAGCAATGCGCTCGTAGTCCGCGTACTGAACACTCGCCGTGACGCTCGTCGTCTCTTTGCGCAGCAGTACGGACAGCCCCAGCGACGCGGGCAGCCGTTGCTTCTGCTTCGGCTCCGGCTGCTCTCCGGCCGAGAACTCGTCCGCGTCCACGTCGTCCCCGCCGCCGACGTTCTCGTCGTCGGTCGGATCTTCGTCGGGCTGTGCGCTCTGCGGCGCCAGGAAGCCGGTGAGGTACCAGCGGGAAGGGCGGAGTTTCAGACATTCGCAGATGGTCGGGTGCTCGGCGAACGGACCCACTGCGTCACGCGTTGTTGCTTCCACCAGCTGGTTTCGAGTCTGCGGTCCAATTGTCATTCTCTCTCCGCCTACCGTCAGCTATTCGCGATACTCTGGGCATGCTCGGTCCTGAGCCCACAACTCATGGATCAGCTTTACGTCTCCGGCCGGCAGCAGACGCCACGGAACACTCCGCTCAACTTGTCTGAGTCTGGCGAGTATTTTCTTCCGCGCTGCCAAAGTGAAGGGCCCCATCCCCTTCTGGCCGTTTCGTCGATACCGACACCGGTTCCGCGGATCCTCACGGAATTGACTCAACCAGTCTCGGAAGTCGCGGAGAGGCCTTAGCGATTCGTATCCTTCTCGTATTAGACTTCCCACCGATCGGTCCCTGCGAATGACCGTGCAGGTCCAGCAGCCAAAGCGGCCTGCTCCGCATGGTGGCCCATGTTCGTCCCGAACCATCGGACACTCGCCGTCCGCGTCTCGATACAACCCTGCCAGAGTCTCCGCGTCCACGGCGCGTGGTCGATCCAGTCCCAGCACGCAAGACCAAATGTCGTGGGTCGTAAAGTCTGCGACTGGTGCGAAAATGACTCGTCGCGCCGCTCGCCCCTGTGAATAGAAGTATCGGCTCCTGAGCTGGTGTCGCGCAAGCACCTTGTCGCGCTCGACACTCTCTCCCCGACGCGTTCCCAAGACGACAGTACCTGCACCGTTATCGCAGCTACGGAGCACGCGCGTCACGGGGTTGATACGCAATCTGTCCGTGCACCACCTGAACTTGTTGGTCGGTGGCGGATACCCGCGACCAATGATCTTCACGAAAAAAGAATCGTGTCGCGGTGGCCGGGCAACCCGCACGCGGAGGTTCAATGAGTCACCGCTCGCTTCGGCCCGCAGCTTCGCGAGCGTGCGACGCACATGTTGAGCAATGGGCGGGATTTCTACTCCGGTATCGCAGTACACGACGACAACCTGCCGCTCATGTCTCGGGCTGCGCTTCATCGCCGAGTACACCAGCTTCAGCACGGCGGTCGAGTCCTTGCCGCCGCTGAAGCCAACGTACCAGGGCTCATCGCTCCTCAGATACTCGCGGCTCACCCTCTCCATCCCGCGGATTGCCCGCCGGCTGGGAGTGGGACTGCAGTCTCTGCAGCGCAGTCGCGACTTTCGAGTCGAGTTCGACGGGTAGATTGTCGGCAATGTACGCAAGTTGCTCACTCGCTAGCCTCCGATGCCTATTCAGTGCTGCCGGTATCAGAATCGCCTCGCAAAGCACCCAGCATGCGACACATCCAGCTATCCAGAACGCGTGTCCATCGTGCAATTCAAAGAGCGCCGCCAGAAAATGCAGGATCGTTGCGGTGATGCTCACTATCGCGAGGTCCGCGGCGCTGGTTACAATCAAGCCGTTGAGGCGAATGCTATCTTGGCGAGCCTTCAGACTCAGATCGTTGTCGATGAGGCGATAGAACACGTTGAGCAGTCGTCGGTTCTGGAGCAGAAACTCTTCTTCTTCTTCGGTCAGCTGCCGTCGCTCTCTGACCGATTCGAGCAATGTCGAGTGAATCGTGTCGTGCACGTCTTCCCAGGAGAAGCTGATCGAAAAACGTTCCCGCGCATCGGCGAGCAAGTACATGGCTCCGATGACCAGCGCCAGCCCGAACAAGGGCGACGCCACTTTGAAGTCAATGGAGCTGATTGCTGCAAAAAAGTGTCCGCCGGGGGCAAGTAGCGACACGCCGGCCAAGATCGCAAGAATTCCGGGGATGGCGAGCCGTCCAAGATGAAGAGTCGCGGTGGTCAAGAGCGGCTCTTTCGATACGTTGTGGCGCGGTTCGCCGCCGACCCGCCAAGCAACAACTGGCCGGGGGACATGGACGCCTGGCACGGCATCATCTCCCGCGGCTCCTCTTGCCCGCAATCCGTTCCTCTTCCGCGCGCTGGGCGTTGAGGACGAACAGGCGGTCGATGACTTCGTCTTCGAAGCGCTCGAGCTCTGACGGTGGCGCGCCGCAGTAGGCCGGGACCTCGACATCGTCCCAGCCGTAGGCGGCAAGAACCGCGCGGTCGAGGTCCTCGTGCAACTTGCGGAGCTCGATGATCGCGGCGTCCGTGCAGGTTGGGTTCTTCAGCAGGTTGTACGTTTGAGTGAGGCCCTGGTTGGTGCGGACCATGAAGTCGGCTCGGGCGGTGTAGAGGCGTTCGCCAGCGGTTTCGAGTTCGGGAAGGACAGTGCGAGGATCTGCGACGGGAAACGGGAAGGTCTCGAAGCAGTCGCTGGCGCTGTACCTAAGTCGATCCTCAAGGGACGACGCGAGGAGGCGAGCCCAGAATTCGTGGATGCGGGATTGGAGGCCGGCGAACCCCGAGTAGTTGGGCAGCGGATACACATAGAGAGTATGGCCAAAGACGCGATCCACAGGCTGGAACGCGAGAACAAGGTGTTTTGAGACCTGGGAGTTGACCAGGCACCGCGGCAGGCCTGCGAGCGCCGCGTAGAGTGCAGGCCGCTTGTCGCCGTAGTGCCACCAGTACTTGCGATGCGCCTCACGCTTGACCTTGTCTCGCTCCGGTTTCACTCGGCGCTCAACGATCTCGATGAGGTCCGGCCACTCCTTGGCCTCCGCAAGCGTGACAGCGCCAAAGTTAATTACGTACCGATCAAAGGTTTGCGTAGGGCTGGAGTTCACTTCCTCGCCGCCCAAGTACGGGAAAATCCGCTCCGCATTGCGCGCGGCGCGTTGCACGAGCGTGTCTCGCTCCTCCGGCGTGAGCGTGAAGCCCATGCCCAACACGTAGCTTCCCACGAATGCGCAGTCCGCGTTTGTTCGCAACGGCAGCGGGTCGTCGCGTTCTGGCTTGCCGCGCAATCGGGAGTTGATAGCTTCCTCTTCTTTCCCGTCGAGATGGACATCCGGAGCGACGGCGAGAACATCGCCCTTCCCGGTGTGCACCACTGCGACGGCCACTGCCGCGTCCCCCGGCCAGAGCATGCTTCGGGTAGCATCGTAGATCTGGTGCCCGTGCCGCACCAGCCACTGGAGGCCCGTTGCGCGAGTGTCGCCTTGCGCGATCGTGTTGGTGCCGATCAGCCCCACAGTGCCGTGCGCGCCTAGGAGTGAGTCTGCACGTCGGAAGAAGTGCGCGCTGAGGTCTCCGTTCTTTCCCGCTGAGTGAAGGGCAATCAGCCAGTCGGCGTAGCTGTCACCGTGCTCGGTCGAGATGCGCTTCCCACCGAGGAAAGGCGGATTTCCGACGAACGCGTCCAGATACGCCGCCCCGTTCACGGCCCCGCCCTCTAACGGATCGGGCCGCTCCTCGTAGAACACCTCCGGCAGCTCGATGTGCCAGTGCAGCACTGGCAGTCGTGCGCGAATCTCCGCCTGAAGCTCTCGCAGCTCCTCCGTCGGCAGACCGCCGTCGCGCAACCACGCGTTCACAAGGTCGAGTCGGCGGTTACGTTCCTTCTCACGCGCCTTGTCTTTCTGTTCCGCGAAGAACGCGCCAACGCACACGTCGCCGATCAAGCGCACGCGGTCGAGGGCGTCTTCGGCGTCCCACAGCAAGCGCTCCTTCTCGCGGGCTGCCGCCGGTGTGTCGTCGTCGGCCCGCTCCAGGATCTGCCGGCGCAGCGCGACGCCTTCGTCCAGCGCTGCGTCGATCTCTTTCGTGAACAGCTCGAGCTGGCCCTTCGGCTTCCAGTGGAACGCGCGGATCTGGTCCAAGCTCAGACCCACCAGGGAATCGCCATGGCGGAGGGCGTGGTCCACGAACGTGAAAGGGTCGTCCTTGGCCAGCGTGACGAGCCAGAGCGATAGCTTCGCGAGACCCACGGCAAACGCGTTCTTGTCCACGCCGTACAGGCAACGCTGAGCGACGAGACGCCGCGCATGAGCTGTGACATCACCCGTCGTGCTGGCGATCTTGTCGAGCCTGCCTTCGCGCGTCCACGCCGCCACGAGCTGGTCCGCCAGATAGCGGCACGCCGCCACCAGGAACGCGCCGGAACCCATCGCCGGATCGCAGATCTTCAGCTCCAAGATCAGATCGCTGGGCGCCGCGTCCTTGCCGGAGCTGCGCGCGATGGTCGCGATCAGCGGCGCGAGGGTCTTCTCGACGATCGGTTCGGTAAGACTGCGGGGCGTGTAGTGGCTGCTCGTTCGGCGGCGCTCGCTGCCGGGCTGGAGGACCAGGCGACCGGCGGGAGCGGGCTCGGTCTTCCTGGACCGAAATTCCTGTAGCTCGGTGAAGGCGTCCGCGTCCGTGGTCGTTCCCTTGAGCGCGGCGGCAATCTTCTTGCTCTGCGCCTTGCTCAGGCCCGTGAGCTCCTTGATGTGCTTCTCTCGGCGGGCTGGAGACTCCGCCAGGACTTCTCCGGCCGTCAGCCACACGCCGGCCGGGCCGATGCGTACCGCGGGCGAGTCCAGCCGCAGCACGTGGTAGCCCATCAACGCTTCGTACACGCTGCCGATCTGCTCTACGTCCAGGGCGCGGTAGCTCAGGCGCTGGCCCTTCAAGATCAGGAGCTTCTCCAGCACCCGGTACACCGTGTCGTCGTCGATGCTCGGGACGCGCACTCCCGCGCGGGCGGAGGCCTGCACGATCGGCGCGGAGCCCGCCGGACCCCAGCCTTCGAGGAAGGAGTAGCGGTTCGGGTCGAACAGCTCGCCCCGCCGCGGCGGCATGTGCAGCTCGCCGTGCTGCACGCCGAGGTAGATCGCGCGGAACAGCGCGAGCAACCGCGGCCACGCACCAAACCGCCGGCTCATACTGTCGGGGTAGGCGCCGCGGTCTTCCAGAAGCTCGTCGAACAGCTCCAGCACCGACAGATGCTCGGAGTAGTGGTCGCTATCGACCGGAAGCAGGCCGCGGTCTTCCGCGTACAGCACGAACACCAGCCGCAGCAGCACCGTGAGCAGGCCGCCGTAGAGCCCGTCCGCGTCTTGCTCCAGCGCATCGCGAAGCCGGCGGTCGCCATCGCGCTCCGCGGCCGCTTCGAAGCCCGCCAGCAAGATCTCCAGTGCCTCGAACACCTGGTCCGCGAGCTCGCTGGTGACGTCCGCTTGCCGTTCACGGCTCTGGCGCAGCAGCTCCGGGAGCTGGCGGTTCCGCGCCACACCAAAAAACCTGGAGGCGGAAAGCAGCATCACGAAGGCGTCGAAGATGGGGCGGCCCCCCACGCTCGCCATCGCCGTCACGTCGAAGGTGATCGCACCGCTGGACTCGCCGTGCGGCGCGTACACCAGGCGCACCACGTCCCGATTGGTCAGGAGCCCGATCGGGACTCGGCAGTGCCGCAGCAAGCGATCGAACTTCGCGCTGGGCGGGTAGTCCCACGGCCCGGTCGTCGTCTCCGGCTTGTCCAACTCGAGCCCGGCGGGCAGCTCCCACACCAAGGCCACGTACCGCGCACCCGCTTGGGCCGCGGGCGTGCTGTCGCCAGCCGGCTCGTCCTGCTCCGCATGCAGACGGCGTAGGCCCAACGTCGGGCGCAAGGTCTGCCGGCCTTCCGGCACGTACAGGCTCAAGTCCTCCGGCAGCGCGCCCTCGCGATCGAACAGATCCGGCGTGAGCTCCAGCACCTCCTGGAAGAAACGCTCGAGATCTGCGATGCGCCGCGGTGCCGTATCGTCCTCGTCGGCCTTCTTGCGCGTGCGAGCCCCCGAGGCGTCCTTCCGCTCGACTGCCAGCGTGAGCTCCCGCAGGGTGCGCTGCGCCGCCGGCGACTGCCGCGCCATGCACTGCGCATCCACCAGCACCGGCACGCTCACCACCAACCCTTCGATGGGCTGGACCATGCCGAGCCAGGTCTCGTGGAAGCGGGTCTCGATATCGCTCATGACGCTCGTCGGCCTACCGCGTCGTCGGCCACAGGTAGACCAGACCCACCGGCTCCACCCGGCGGGCTTCGATCTGGTACAGGGTTTCGATCTCGCGCGGCTCCGTTTCGATCTCCTTCGCGATGCGATCCAGCCGCGCTTCCATGTGCTTGCGGTCCTGCTCGAACTGCTCGCGCTGCTCCCGCTCGGTGTCGCTGAACTGCAA
The DNA here is from genome assembly GCA_020633235.1 of Polyangiaceae bacterium. Classification (NCBI taxonomy): domain Bacteria; kingdom Pseudomonadati; phylum Myxococcota; order Polyangiales; family Polyangiaceae; species Polyangiaceae bacterium. The sequence continues at coordinate 59,325 of JACKEA010000012.1, forward strand.
CGCCTGCTGGCGGTTCTCCTGGATGGTCTTCTCGATGCGCTCGCGCTGGGCCTTCAGGATCTTCCGCAGCGCCTCGGACTCCACCGCGGCCCGCGCGGCCAGCTTCTGACGGGCGTCGTGCTCCACCGCGTCCGCCTCGGCCTGCACGTGCTTGAACAGGGCGCGGAAGTCGTCCGCTGCGCGAGCCAGCAGCTTGTGTTGGACCGACTCGGAAACTCCCTCCAGCGACGGTGACTCGGCCAGCAGGGATTCGAGCTGCTCCAGCGCGCGGCGGTCGGCCTTGTCGGCGAAAGGCTTCAGCCGATCGGAGGTTTCCGTGTCTCGCCACTGAGCCGCCACGCTCACGAGCTGGTCGTGCAGCCGCGCGGCGCCCGGCCCGAACAGGGACAGGCGTCCGAAGGCGATCACCCGCACCAGCGAGTCCTGGTCGTTGCGCACGATGGTCACCCGCGACAGATCGTGCGCCGAGTAGCCCTGCGCCAGAAACCGCGACAGCACCCGCTTCACGAAGGGATGCTCCAGGTGAAGCTGCCCGAGCTCGCTGGTCATGCGATCCGTCGGCGCGAACACCACCGGCAGCGGTTCGCGCTTGCGCCACTCCCAGAACGCCTCGTCGCGCTCCCGCGGCGGCCGCAGCGAATCGAGCGTGGGCGCCCAGCTCGCGGACAGCGTCGGCACGCGAAACACCGCCAGCGGCTTGCCGCCGCTCGTGTGAGCTGGCGCATCCGGGGCCGCCTGCAGCGGTCCGCTGCCGGAGAGCGTGCAGCCCACGTCCAGGGCGTCCCGCAAGAGCTCCGGCCGGAACTCGAGCTGATCCCGGCTGCGGTTCAGGGCCTTGCCGTTGTCCTCGTTGTCCAACCTGAGCGCGCTCTCGTCGCTGCGCATCGCTTCCAGCTCTCGCTTGGTGGTCACCTCCGCCGCGGAGTCCGCGCCCGCGCGCTCGATGGCATCCGCGCTTCCTTCCTGGATGCCGTCGCCCAGGGTATCCCCCAGCCGGTCCATCACCACCGCGGACAGGGAGCCGAGCTCGCGCTGGATCACCGCCACTTTGTGCACCAGCGTGTCCAGCACGCGGTCTTCGTGCCGCTGGGTGTACACGAAGTAATGGCAGCGCACCTCCGGTGCCGGTTGAAGCGCGCGGTCGATGCGCCCGTTGCGTTGCTCCATGCGCGCCGGGTTCCAGGGAATGTCGAAGTGGAACAGGTCGGCGCAGTGCGCCTGCAGGTTGATGCCCTCGCGCGCCGCGTCCGTCGCGATCAAGATGCGCGCCGGATGCTCGCCGGGCGGCGCCAGGAACGCGCGCTGAACCGCCTCGCGCGACTCATCGCTCATTCCGCCGTGGAGCTGCACCACGCGCTCGTCGCCCCGCGGCGTCCCTTCGCACGCGGCGGTCAGCAGGTTCAGCAGGTAGCGCTTGGTATCGCCGTACTCCGTGAAGATGATGACCCGCGTATCCGACCACTTCGCGCCCTTGCGCTCATCGTGCGGCGCACCCATCGCCGAGCACTGGTGCTCCCGCATCCAGTCGAGCAGCGCCAACACCTTCGCGTCCGGCGCACTGCGGTTCTGCTCCGCCAGGCTCAACATCCGCCGCAAGAGCTCCAGCGCTTCCGCGCTCGGCTTCGGCAGCGCTTCGGTGTGGCGGGCTGCCGCTTCGGCTTCGGCTTCGTCCTCCGCATCATCATCGGCGCCGTACTCGTCGTCGTCGCTGCCATTCGCGCTCGGCGGCTCAGGACTCTCCGCCGCCGCGAACAGGTCGGCCTGGGCGCTCTCCCGCTTGGCCGCGCCTTCGAGCTGGGCCTCCGCAGTCTCCGCGTGACGCCGCAGCGTGCGATAGAACGCCTCCACGCTGGACAGCAGCCGCTTCTGGAGGTTGATTAACACCAGCTTCGCGCGCCCGCGTTTCGGCTTTTGCAGCTTGGTGTACTTCGCGAGCAGGTCCGACAGGACCAGCTCCGCATCCGTGCTCTGTCCGATTTCTTTTGTTGGTCCGGCGCGCTCCCCGTCACCAGCCGCCAGCGCGTGCCACGTTCCGAAGCCTTCGCCGTCGCCAGCTCCTTCGTAGCTCAGGTCCAACCGCACCACGCGCCGCCTGGGATAGGTGCCGCTGTCGATCTGGCGCAGATCTTCTTTCAGGCGCCGCACCATCACCGCATCGAGTTGATCCGGGCCGCTGATGGGTACGCCGCGGGTGAATCGCTGAGGATCCAGCAGCTCCAAGAGCGCGCTAAAGCTGTTCGAGTGGCCGTTGTGCGGCGTAGCGGAAAGGAACAGACGATTTTCGAACCGCGGCGCAACATCTCGAATCACTCGCGTGATGCGGGAGTCCACGGCGTACTTCGATGCGGTAGCCGGCGCAGCAGTGTGCGCTTCGTCCAGGATGAGCAAGCTCTTCTTCACGCGCTCGCCCAGGTGCTGGAGCAGGGGATCGCGGTACTCCGGCCGGCGCAGCAAGGGATAGCTGATGATGAAGCGCGTGTGGGTGCTCCACGGGTTGACGGCGAAGCCGCGCTCTTGGTGGCGTCGCGCGACGAACGCGCGGTTGTATATCTCGAAATGGAGGCCGAAGCGCTTTTCCATCTCGTCCCGCCACTGCAGCGCCACGGAAGCCGGACACACGATGAGCGACCACGCAACCTGGTGCCGGAGCAGCAGCTCTTGCAGCACCAGGCCGGCTTCGATGGTCTTTCCCACGCCCACGTCATCCGCGATGAAGAGGTTCGCGCGGGGCAGCGCGAGCGCTTTCTTCAGCGGTGTGAGCTGGTGATTCATGATCTGGATGCCAGCCCTGAGCGGCGCCTGAAACAGCCGCGCATCCGTCGCCGTGACGCTGTTCCACTTCACCGCGTGCAGGTACGCGGAGAAATGCCGCGGCGGATCGAAATGCTGCGGTTTGCCCAGCCCGTGCACTTCCGGCTCCAGCACGCGCGCCCCGAGCTCGAGCTCCCAGAGCACCTCGAGCCGGCGTCCCTGGTTGTCGTCATCCAGGCACACCAGCCTGACGAGCGTCGCCTGCCCTTCGTCCGGCGGCGGCACGACGTCCTCCACGAGGTAATGCCGCATCCGCACCAGGGCGAGGTCGCCCTTGTGTGGCGGCGCCCCGAGCTCCCGCGACCGCTCCGACTCTGGCGGCGGCGGCGCGCTGTGCCCGGGCTTGTAGAGGCGAAGGATGCGATCAGCGAGGGTGGCGCGTGCGCGACCCGAGTCGTCCAAGTCGTGCGCGCGGCACACCGCGCGCAGCTCGTCGCGGCCGAGAAAGCCGAGCAGCTTCGGCAGGTCCGGAGCGCCGGCGCGCTGAAGCGCCGCGATCTGCTGCTCCTTCGTCGTGTCCAGCGGGATGCCGGTGCCCAGTGTGCGCCCAAGCTCCACCAAGCGCGCCTTCGTGAGCACGGACAGCACCGAGAGTGTGGACGGCTGAACGGCCCCCATAGAGTCGAAGCTATCATGGGTCCCAGTTCCACAGAATCCCTGCGAGCCCGGATGCGACGAGCTGGGACGCATCCGGCCTCGGTGGCCCACATGGGTTCCTGAAGTCGAACGGGGTCCGAATGAAGTGCGCTTTCGCGCGCCAATGCGAGGTTGGCGAAACACGACGGTTCTGGTCGCATCCGCAGCACTCACCCCACAGGGTGCTTGCAGTGGTCGGCCATCCTTTGGCATTCTCCATGCTGAGCGTGCTCTGCGAGCATGCGGGAGGTGGCGATGTCTGTGGTGCCGTTGCCGGTGTTTCTGACTGCGTATGACCCGACGGATGTGCCTGGGGGTAGCCTGGATCCGCTTGGTTTTGGCTCTGGTTTCAACGGGTTGGCGGACGAGCTGTTGCCGGGGCTCACGGGTGTCGCGTCTGAGCCGGCCTACCTGGCTTTGCTGTGCGGGGCGTTGCGTCTTGCAGACCATGAGTTGGGCAGTCAGCTCGAGACATTGCCGCCCGCGAAACGACGGCTCGTGCGGGTTGCTGCGGCGGAGCGACTAGAACGCGCGTGGGCGATCGGGTGCGCGCTCTCGATCGACCCGGAAGCGGGCGACGGGAGCTTGGATGCCGAGCTCTCCGGGTTGCGAGGCGTGAGCTATGTCAAGAAAGAGCTACAGCGCATCCACCGGGATGGTCGGCGAGACGCCGGAACCCGCTGGCCCCTTCTTTCGCGCCAATACACCTATGGAATGCTGGGCATCTACGGCGGTGTGGCCGATCGCTTGCGCTTGCTGGACAAGGCGGATTTCACCCTGACGCCGTCCATTGGTGTGGACTTGGGCGAGGCATTCCTCGCAGACACGCTGCCCGAGCCGCCGCTCCGAAGGCGGATTGCGAAGTTGGCTGTCGATGAGGCCGCAACGTTGCCGCTGGGCGAGTTGGCGCGCTGGGGTGAGCGGGCGCGGCCAGGCATGGAGCTGTCGGAGCCGGTGGCTCGCGCCCTCCGGGACGGCTTGTGCTCCAACGCGCGACGACACCTTTCGCTACAGCTGATGGAAAGCGTGATGAGCGCGGATGTTAGAGCCGATGCGTCAGCGGAGCGCGCGGAGCCGGGGGAAGTGGAGATGATCGAGCGCTGCCTGGCGGCGCTCGATCGCGGCGCGCTGGGAAACGGCGCTCAGGGCGAGCACGGCGTTCTGCGTGGTGTGCTCCAAACCATACTGGCGTTCGAGCACGTGTATCGCTGGAGCGTTGTCGGGCTGGAGCGGCTCTTGCACGTAACGCACGGCGCAGGCGACACGGTTGACGTTGCAGCGCTTGGTGCGGACAGAGGGTTGGAGCGCGCGTGGAGCAACGTGGCGGCCGGCTTGCCTACGCTCGAGCAACGGCGAGAAGAGCTACTCCAACTTGGCCTGAACGACACGGCGCGCCGCCTGACGGACGTCGTCAAGTTCGCTGGGACTGCGGGGCGCGCAGGTTCCGCCACCGAGTTCATGGATGCCGTCCTGTTCCGGCATCGCGAGGTGCAGCACAGCAAGCTCGATCGCGGGCGACGGAAGCTCCCTTGGATCGAACGGCAGGCCGACAAGCTCGTGATCTCCTCGAACCTCGCCGGAGCGAGTGCTGCGCCCATTGTCGACGCGCAGGAGGTTCTGCCCCACGCCTGGCGCACCTGGGCTGCGCGTAACTTCGTGCGAGCTGTCGGAGGTGTGTCGTGAATCGAGGGAACGCAGCGGATCGCCGCCTCATCGATCGCTTCCGCTTCGACGTGAAAGGGCTGGGCGATGTGCGCCGCATCGTCGCTACGACGCACAACCTGGAAGCGGACTTCTTCGAGCACGACTTCCTGCCGAATGTGTTGGGTGTGCCCAACGCGGAAGACCATGCGTTCAAGGCGCGGACGGAGCTCCAGCGCCGGCTGCAGCAGTGCGATTTAGTCGCCGTTGCGATGGACGCGGCCGGCTACCAGGGGCGGCCGTCACTGCGCACTACCCTTCGCCCCGTCACACTCCGGGGCCGGCGGTTGCACGCGAAGCTGCTCGCCGTGCAGTACGAGCACGGCGTGCGGGTGAGTGTGGGCTCTGCCAATCTCACGCCCGGTGGCTTTCGCCTGAACCGAGAGGTCGCCGGTGTGCTGGAAACACGCGACGATTCCGAGGCGGACGCGGGCAGTATCGCAACTGTGCTGAAGAGCGCTGTCGACGCCCTAGTCGTGCTCCGGGAGCGCGGTGCTCAGGACGTAGTCGAGGGCTTCGCTGCGATCGCGGAAGCGGTGCGACGCTGGCATCCAAAGTCCAAGCCACAACACGACCTGGTGTGGAGCGGGGGCGCCGAATCGCTTGCGCAAGACATGGTCCAGCGGTGGTCGGGTCCAGGCCCCGTAGAGCGCATTCGCATCGTCAGCCCGTTCTGGGCGGAGGATGGGACCGACCGTGCGCCGCTGGTGCGCTTCGTTGCGCTGCTACGCGATGCGGGCAAGCTCGCTCCTCAGTGTGACGTGGAGCTGTACCTGGACGCGGCGGCCTTGGCGGAAGGCGGACATGCCATCGCGTACCCTGCCGGGTTCGCGTTGAGCTCAGGATTGGGCGGCGTGAAGGTCACGGCGCACGCAGTGGACCCCACGGTGGATCAGAACGACCTCGACATGAAGGTCGAGTTGAACAAGGCCCGCGCGCTGCATGCGAAGGTGGTGATCTTGGAGGGCGGCGAGCGCGCGCTCGCCTACGCTGGCTCCGGGAACTTCACCCGCGCTGGCTGGGGCATTGGGGTGCCCGGGAACATCGAGCTTGGCTGGGTGCTCACCGGCTCCCCGAAGCAGCTCCGGGAGCTGGTGCCGGAGACCACTGGCCAGGGCGAGGAGATCCGGCCGGGTCAGCTCCTGAACGACAGCGCGCCAGCGGAAGAAGAGGAGGCCGCGTTCTGGCCCAGCTACTTGCTCGGCGCGGATTTGGAGCCGGATCCGGACGATCCAGATCGCTTGCTCTTGGTCGTACGCGCGGACCAGAGCGCGCCGCGCTTTGCTGTTGCGACCGTGGGCGACGCCGCGAGCGCTAGCGTTCAGCTACTGGAAGCGGGCGGCAGTGCGGGTGCGGAAGTGCGTGCCGCGCTGGGTTCCGCGGCGCTCCAACAAATCATGCATGAAAGGGAAGTGCTGATCACCGAGGTCGAATCCGGGCGTTCGGCGCACTACCCCGTGAACGTTGCCGCCGGTGAGGCACGACTGCGGTTGCCCATCGCACCCGGGGCTGGCCGTCCTGGTGAAGCAGCGCTGATCGCGTACTTTCAGGGCAAGGTAGACTTCGAAGATCTGTATCCACCGCCCGGGGAAGCGGCGCAGCGACTGCACGTCGGGCCGCGTGGGCTCGAGGAGAGTGGGGTGGATACGTCGCAGATCCTTTCCTACCAGGTGCGCGAGTTCGTTCAGGCGCTGCCGGGGATTCGTGCGGAGATTACGAGTGTGGGGCGCTCCCGCGCGGCACTCGAGTTTGCGCTGCTCGGACAAGTGGGGCCGGTGGGACTGGCTCGCGCCATTTGTGAGGCGGCGGAGCACGGTGGAAAGTCTGCGGTGGCAGCGGCGTTCCAACTGGTGGAGCTCCTCCGCGTGCTCGAAGACGCGGCATCGGCCGCTGCCGAGGAGGACTTCCGCGAGGTCTATCAACGAGCGATCACGCGGGTACGAGAGTACTTGGCCCGAGTGAAAGCGAGGGATGCGGAGGCGTTCTCTCCGCAAGCAGCGTTCTCGAAGTACGAGAGCGTGATTGGGGGAGGTGCGCCGTGAAAGCATCGCCGCTCGTGAATCTGGGCGCGGACCGTGTGCGGATGAAGGACCAACGCGATGTGGACCGGCAGCAGGCCACGGTGCAGCACTTGCTCGACCGCTTCTACACCGACAAGGAAGAGGAGCAATACGAGCTCCAGGTAGTGGCGGACGAAGTGGGCATGGGCAAGACGTTCGTGGCGCTGGCTACGGCGTTCGCGATGCTAGAGGCGCGGCGCGAGGACCCGGAGGAGCAGAAGAACGCGAGCGTGCACGTGCTGGTGCTCGTCCCGAACAATGACGCCTTGTTTCGGAAGTGGAACAAAGAGGTGAAGGAGTTCGTGAAGCGTTGCGTTCCAGAAGACAAGCGCACGGAGGTGAGCTCGCGATTTCGACGCGTTGAAGTGGAACGGCTGGACGAACTGGTCGCAGCGCTGTGCCAGCGCAATGGGCCAGAGGTCGTGGTGGCAAAGACGTCGGCGCTTGCGGGCAAGGTGCGAAACTTCGATGCGAAGGCGCGGTTGGTGTTGGCGACGGCATTCCGTGTGTGGGCGAATGCCTTCAGGCTGGATGCGCGAGAGCGGCTGCTCCGTGGAGGAGAGAAGTGGCAGTGGCCAGCGGATCCGCGCGGGTTCGGGCAGCTAGACGAACTACAGGAGCAGATTCCGCTCGAGCTTGCCCCGCTGGTGAAGCACATCGAGAGCGAGCTCGGTGGGGAGCGCGGCGAACCGCTATTGGAGGCGTGCCGAGAGTGCGCGACGCCGTACAAGCACAATCGCGAGGCGCTACTCGTGGACATTCGCAAGAAGGCCGTGGAGATCTACAAGGAAGCGGTCATCGCGCGACTGACCCGGGCGATTCCGCTCGTAATCGTGGACGAAGCGCACAACTGGAAGAACGGCCCTAGCAAGGGCTCGAACAACTACAGAGAGTTTGCCAGGTGGATTGCGCCCCGAGCGCGCCGCTTGCTCTTGCTCACGGCAACGCCGTTTCAGCTGCGGCCCGACGAGATGCTCGAGATCCTAAAGGCTTCGGATGACATGGACATTCCGGAAGACCGCTGTGAGCGCTTGCGGATGTTCCGTGAGAAGGACATCAGAACCGTGCTCGACGAGTCCAGTCGGGCGAGCAAGCGCTTTGCGCAGGCCTGGGCACGGATTCCGACCAGCATCGGTCCGCAAGCAATCCTCGAAGTGTGGAATCAGCCAAACCTGGTTGAAGCGCGAGAACGACTTCGCAAGGTCGCCGACCAACACGGCGCCTTGGCATTCGGCGAAGTGGACGCCGCGGTCGAGCTCGGTGCACGCGGCGTTGACCCTGCTCTGCGGGAGTTCTTCACCCAAGCGCTGCGGCTGTTTGCGTTCAATCGTGACCTGAGTCAGGAGCTCGGGAAGCTGGTGGTTCGCCATCGCCGGCGCACGGAGCATCGTCTGGTGCGCGTGGGCGATGAGGTGAACAAGGCCGCCGAGCACATCAACGCTCGCCCAGATGCGCGAGTGCTACACGCGAGCCCGGGTATCGATGTGCGGGGCGAAGGCGAGCTGCCGCACTACTTGTTGATGCGTGCGTCCTCCGAGATCAAGGGTGGGCGCGGGAAGGCAGCGCTGGGCCAGAATCTCACCGGTTGCTACTCGACGCTGTTCCAGAGTGCGGACGGGAAAGAGTTCCAGAAGGCAGACTCCGGGCGCGCGCGAGAGTACGTGGAAGTGCTCAAGGGACTGGTAGGTACCGAGGACGCGGACGCGCGCCACCCCAAGCTTGCGGCGGTGGTGGCGGACACGGTGGCGCGCTGGGAGCGCGGAGAGAAGACGCTGCTGTTTGCATTCCGGAGCAACACGGCGCGGCAGTTGGCGCGGTTGATCGGTGAGGCGATCGAAGCGCGCATCGACAATCGCAAGAAGCAGGCGTTCGGAAGTGACACGGGGCTCCAGGCCTTGCGCAATCGCTTCACCGGCAAGGACCGAGACCTGATCCCCATTGTGCTGGACCGCGTGCTGTGGTCTGCGCTCTGGGCGCCGCAGGGAAAGGCGTTTGGTCCTGATGCTCTGCAGCCGAGCAAGGAGGACTACTGGCAAGTGGCCGAGCTCGCGTTTCGCTACGGGGTCGACGTCATGGACAAGACGCCGGACAGGGTGTTCTTGCAGCGCGCTGTCGAGTGCGCTCAAGCGCGGCGCCTGAGAACCTTGGTGGACGCAAAGTCTCGCGCACGGAAGCTTCTGGAAGCGGTTGCCGACGAGAGCTGGGTGGCGGAGCCGTACGGAGGCATGCAGGCCGACGACGAAGAAGAAGCCGGCACGCTTGTCAGCGAGAAGGGGGTGCTCTCTCGGTATCGCCTCGTTGGCAAACCGACGGCGGAGCAAGTTGCGTCGCTGGCACAGCAGCTGTTGGAGCGCGACGCAGCCGCCCAGCGCGTTCACAAGATGTCGGCCCTCCGAACCGCGTTCGTCGGACCGAGCTTGTGGCTCGGTGTCGAGCCCCTCGATGTCGCACTACAGCGCTGGCACCTTCACGATTCCGTGGATGACCACCAGGACCAGCGCCTGTTTCACGAACATCTCGATGCGCTCACCTGGCCCAACGGCACGCCCGATTTCCGAACCCGTGCGCTGGCGATGCAGGCGGTGCGCCGCGCTGCGCTGCGAGAGTCGCTGCTTGTGCGCCTGCTGCCGTCAGCAGCCGAGCTCGAAGACGAAGCTTGGGCCACGCTCCTGGTGCAGCGCATCGGTGAGCCGCTGTATCCCGGTGGCGAGAGCTTGCTGCGCCGGCTCGGCGTGTTCCTCGAAGATCTGGCCAGCGCCAGCGGAGACATCGGAGACCCAACGGATGCGCGGGGCGCGCTGTTCGATGCAACCCGGGCACGCGGGCAGAGTGGCGTGTACCTCGTGGCGGGGGACACCAAGCTCGACACGCGGAACCGCGTCTTCAGCGGGTTCAACACGCCGCTCTTGCCAGAAGTGCTCGTCTGCACGCAGGTGGGCCAGGAGGGCATCGACCTTCACCGCCATTGCCGCCACGTCGTGCATTACGACCTTGCCTGGAATCCGGCGACCCTGGAACAACGTACGGGGCGTGTGGATCGGATTGGATCTGCCGCAGCGCGGGCGCAGGACTTGCGGGTGCGCACCGGGCTGGACGCGCCGAGCTACCTCGAGGTGGACGTGCCGTATCTGGCTGGGACGTACGACGAGCGCATGTTCGAGGAACTGCGGCTGCGTGCGCAAACGTTCGAGGTGCTCACCGGCGGCGAGCTCGCGGCGGATCAGGCTGAGGGCGTTGAGGAAGAAGGAGAAGAGCAGGGCCTGAGCTTGGTGACACTGCCGGCGGAGATGGTGGCGGAGTTGCGGGTGGATTTGGAGGTTTGGAGGGAATGATTCGATGCATGCATCCTTGTTGGGCGAGACGCAGCCAGCCTGCCAGAATTGAGAGTGGCGGAGTGAATCGTCTGGTTCTTGTGATCTTGATGGCTCTGCTCGCCTGCAAGAGTTCGGGGAATGAGCGCAGCACGTCCGGAGATCCGTGCGACGAACAGCCGATTAGGCAGACTTTGCCATTGCACCTATGCAGCGAGATGGGCGACTCGTCTGGCTACGTCCGGGTCGTCGACAAGAATGACGTTGAGCTTGCGATAGTACCCGCCAACCAGGAAGCGGCGAGACTGGAGCGCGCCGGGGATCAGCCAGACGAAATCCTGCGAAGACCGGGCCACAAGGACGTGAGGGTTTGCCTGAAGACCGGTCTCAGAAGCGGCACTGTGGGCTACGTGTGGAGCGTGCACATCTTTCCCCGGCCTTGCGAGTGACTTTGCCGACATGGCAGTCGTCGCCCTCGAGTGGGATGGGCACCGTGCGACCGAGCTACTCGTGGCCGCTGCCAGCGCAGCTGCCACTATGGTTCCGTGTCAGCGCATTCCCTGGATGGCGCCACGTCCAAGGGATCGAGGTAGAACCTAACGGCCTTCACAATTCCACCTCCAGGAAACTGGTGGAACTCGAGACCCTTGCAAAGAACCTCACCTTTGAGGGACTGGTAGCGCGCGTCCGACACGCTTCCCAGTTCCTCGCCACCGAGCACGCCGCGTCTTCCAACCCAGATCGACAGTCCGTCCGCGGTGAGATCGGTAAGGCTAACCTCCAACGGCTTGGTCGCAGCGGTTCGCGATGCGCCGACGTTCATGCACACTTCCCGCGATGGGTCGCGCCGCGGTGCAACGCAGACGTCGACTTTTGGATCGATCAACAAAGCGACTTGCCCGTTCGCGTCAGGCACGCGCACTTGCCACAACCGGAGGTTCCAAAGGGAATTCTGGTCAATTGTTGAGTCGCACGCCAAGGGTGCACAACTGCGTCCCGACGGACAGCACTTCGGGTCGCATGCGGGAACATTCGACCCACACGCCTTTGGCCAGGAATTGTCGCCCGCGCGCGGGACAGAGTTGGCGAAGCCGGTGCTTGCCGCGACATCGTCATCCTTATCCTCGAGATCGAAGACGATGGACGTCCCGTACACGAACAACACGACTAGCCCGCCAAGCATGAACACACTGAGCAGCAATAGGCGTTCAGGCCACTTGCTCTGACGAGGCACTGGTGCCTCGAGCGACGCCGAATGCGTGAGCGGTGCCGATTGTGTCTCTGGGGTGAAGAGGCTGAGAACTGGCGGTTCACCAGGCAACGTGACGCGGTGCGGCTCTGAATCGCTCGTGGCTTGCTCTGCCTCGTCCGTCGCAGTCCGCTCTCGTTGCTCCAGCGTAGGTTTCGATCCAAACAGGAACAAAGTCGACTTCGAAGCAAGCTCGATGCGGTGGTGAAGTGTCTGACCGCTTTGGATCCGTGCCGACGGGTCCAGCGCCAGGCTGTCCGCGAGGAAGAGCTTCCACGGGTTGCTGCCCGTATTCCCTAACCAGCTTCGGCTCTTCACGTGGTTGCGATAGAAGGTGGCGTACTCGAAGATCGTGGAATCTTGCGCCAGCCCGCTTGGGTGTATGCCAAACAAGAGAATCCAAGCGAGCACACCAAATGCAAAAACATCGGACTGCGGTGCAGGTATTCCACCGCCAAAAGTCTTGGGGTCCAACAACTCCGGTGCCATGTACGGTGGCGTCCCCACGACGTGGCCTTCCGCTGTGAGTGCGGGATGGTTCGCGTCCGTCTTCGCAATGCCAAAGTCGACGAGTTTGGTATGTTGTGCGCTCTCGGGAAAATCCCAGAAGTCGTCCGTAACCAGAACGTTTTCGAGCTTCAGGTCTCGGTGCACCACGCTGCGCTGGTGGAGGTACATCAGCGCGCCTGCGATATGGCGCAGGACCTGAATCCGGTGGCGTTCCGTGAATCGAGAGTCAGCCAAGACTTCGTCGAGTGGACTGCCCTGCACGAAGTCCAGGACCAGCCCCAGCACTCCGCTGGCTAGGTCCTCGAACATGGCATGGCACCCTACGAGGGAGGGATGATCCAGTTTCGCAAGAGCCCGCGCCTCTCGCCGAATCCGCTCGAGCTGGTTGGCGCTCGCGCCGGTGACTTGCACCAGCTTCAAGGCGCGGTGAACTCCCGGGTTGAGCGGATCCTCGGCTCGCCAGACGCTACCCTGCCCACCTTCACCAATCGGACCCACCAGCACGTAGCGGTCGACCCGTCCCCCGGGTTCCAATTCCACGCAGACATCATACGTCACGCAGCTGGCTTCTCGCGCGTACTTTGACGGTCAGAAGAACGTGCGGTGCTGCGGGTTCCAACACTACGGCAAGCAAAGCCCCGCCGCGGACGGCAATCCGTTGCGGCAGGTGACGGTGCACGAGCCGGTGATCCAGTCGCGCGTCTGCCCAGCGGGGCACGCCGCGGGAGTGGGCGCCGGCTGGCTGCCGCTGGCTGCGCACACCATCGCGACCGGGGGAGCGCCGTTGGGGCACGCCGGAGCGCACCAGCCGAACACCAGGTCCCGCGCCTGACCCGTGGGACAGCCCGACGCCGCTGGATTTGGCGTGGGCTTCGGTTGCGGTCCCGGATTTGGGTTCGGAGCTGCATGCGCGTTTCCCAGTGGCGCGCTCACCTCCAGCGTGAAGGCGTCCAGCAAGTGCTGGCGCACCATCGCTTCCGAGATCCACGCGTAGCCGTGGTCCCGCCATTCGACGCCCCAGCTGTTGTGCAGCAGAAACCGCAGACCGCCTGGCGTTGTCTTGTATCCCACGATCGCAACGGCGTGCGCGCCGTCCGTAGCCTGGTAGTTCGGGATGTCGGGCCCAGCAGACCCCCGCTCACCCCAAACCGGCGTGTTGATGTTGAAGCTAGCGAACACGGCGCGACCGGTGGCCACGGCGGCGGCGATCTGCGAAGGGTTGCCGGGCTTCACATCGAAGCTCTCTATGTGGGTGATGGTGTA
>JACKEA010000013.1 GCA_020633235.1 Polyangiaceae bacterium
TGTGCGCTATCTGGTCGTCGAGATGAGCGCGGCGCTGGTGCAAGGCGCCTGAGGGATGACCGAAGACATCCATCTTTGGTTCGAACGCACGGACGACCCGCGCATCGGACAGGCCGTGCGTTCGGCGGGAGGCATCTCGATCTCCGGCAACTTCGGAATGATGCCTCCAAGCATTGGCGGCGACGAGCTGGAGGACAGATTCGACGTCGTCACCCACTGTCACGGCCTGCGGGACTTCAGCGCCGAACTGGGAGCCGCCGCCGAAGTTGACGTCGACGGCGTACTCCTGAAGGTGCTTCCGCCCGAACGCATCGTCGTAAGCAAGCGCGCCACAAATCGCGAGAAGGACGCATGGCGCTTCCTGCACTCGAAACTGCCCTGGCCGTCATGAAAGACGAGAAGGACGTAGCGGGATGACGCCAAGGTCAGCCCGCGCGTTTTCATCGAGCCGTGACGCGAGGCGTCTCGCGACTCAGGCGAACGATGGGCAGCGTGCCTGCGACTCTTCTTCGCATGGCCGCGCCGCCGCTAGCGTCGGCGACGGCGTCGACCGAGCACCAGCGCGAGGCCGGCCAACGCGAGGGCTCCGTAGCTCGGGCTTCGCGCAGGGGCCGTGCGGCAGCCGCAGCCGCCATCGTCGTCCACGGTGAGCGACTTGACGCCACCGTCGGCAGTGCCGCCATCGGTGATGATGCCGCCCGTGCCGCCAGTTGCGCCCGTGCCGCCAGTTGCGCCCGTGCCGCCAGTTGCGCCCGTGCCGCCGGTCGCGCCCGTGCCGCCGGTCGCGCCCGTGCCGCCCGCGACACCTCCTGTCGCAGCTTCGCCCCCGACGCCGCCTTGGGCGGCCGTCGCGCCTTCTCCGCCCAGCCCGCCAGTGGCGTAGGCGCCACTACCGCCGCTGCCTCCTCCCGGAGCGCCGCCCGTAACGCCGGCATCGCCGTTGAACAGATTCCCCACCCCTTCGGTGTCCAGGGCGCAGCCCGCTGCGAGCACTACGACCAAGGGCAAGATTCGGAAAGAACGCATCCAGGTGAGTGTAGCGCCGTTTTGTCCTCCGCGAGGAGGTGGCCACGACACCTACCGTGTGTGCAAGGGCATCAACCGTAGCGGACCCACAGATAGTAGACGGCAAAGAGCCCCTGGAAGGCGATGCCGGCAAGGCTCATGTTCACGAGCCAACGCGGCGGGCGAAGCTTCTTTTCGACTTCCGCTCCCGTAACCGCCCGGTGATTGAGCACGCTGAGCAACGGCGCCGACAGGAACGAGAGCGTGGTCGCGATGTCGACGAGCGATTTGAGGGACTTCATGAGCAGGCTGATGATGAGCAGCGCCCCCGCGGAGAGCACCAGCAGCGCGACCCAGTAGCTGCGCCGCTGGGCGGGCTCCCCGAGCTCGTAGCGCGCGCCCGTCTCCGGCCCGCGGAAACGGGCGACGAGGACGGCCAGCGCCCGCGGAAAGCCATCCACGACGGTCAAAAGGGTCGAGAACATCACGGCGAAGGCCGCCGTGCCGATGATGGGGCGGCTCCAGGCGCCCAAGTTGTCGGAGTACAGGGTGATCACCTGGGCCGCGAACCCGCCCGCGGTGTCCGCAAACTTCTGGCCGCTGCCGTGCATCACACCCGCGCCGAGCAGCACGAAGCACAGCGCCAAGAAGGCCGTCCCCAGATAGCCGATGTGGAAATCGATGGACGACTCTTTCAGCGTGGCCTCGTGGCCGGAGTCTTCCCTCCGCGCCAGCGTCCACAAGGATTGCCAAACGGAGACGTCGATCGCCGACGGCATCCATCCGACCAGCGCAGCCACGAAGAAGATCGTCGGGCGATCGAGCTCGCTGGGCGTGAGCCACCAGTGGGCGCCGGCCCAATTCACCCGGGGGATCGCCATCACGGTGGAGACGATGGTCGAAACGGTGAGCACGCCGACCAGCACCTTCACCACGCGGTCGAGCCAGTGGTAGTGGCCCACGGCCAAGAGCACGGCACAGACGCCGATCAAGGCCGTGGCCACGCCCAGGGGACTGGCCTTGAACCCGAAGGTCGCCATCGCGAGCCCGGCGGTCACCAAGCCGATGGCGCCGAGCACGGTGAACATGGTGCCCAGGGTGAGCAGGCCGTAGAGCACGAGCGCCCACGTGCCTTGCCGCCGATAGCCCTCGAGGATCGAGGTGCGCGTGGCCACGGAGTAGTAGGGGCCGAAACGAAACGCGGGGTACTTCACGACATTGGCGAGGATCACCATGCCCACCAGAGCCAGGCCGTAGACGGCACCGGCGCGGGTGGACTGCACCAGATGCGACACGCCCACTGCCGCGGCGGCGAACAGCAAGCCGGGACCCAGCGCCGACAGCACTCCTTTACGTGACGTCTCGGTCATGACCCCTTCCGGCAGCGGAGGATACAGGTGTCGGGGCGGGTTGCGCGAGTCTCCGCCCCATGCTTCGCTCCGCCGCCATGACGCTTCGCTTCGTTTCGCTGCTGGCGGTGTTCTCGGTGTGCGCGAGCTTCGCTGCCTGCAGCAGTGACGACAGCTCCAACGGCGGCTCCGGGGGCACGGCGGGCAGCGCCGGTGCGGGTGGTACGGCGGCCGTCGGAGGGGGCGCGGGAGTCGACGCCGGCGTGGACGCCTCAGACGATGGCGACGCCGCCTTTACCCCCGACGGATACATCCCGGATCCCCTCCCAGAGCACATTTCCTTCGCCGCCAAGAACCCGATCCCCACGGGGCTGTCGCTGCTGTTCGATGACTGGAACGCCAATCCGAACAAGGTGCTCAGCATCCGCCCGGACGGCACGGGAGAGACGGAGATCTTCCAGGCGTACCGCGTGTGGAGCCTCGGCGCATCGCACGATGGAAACACCGTCGCCTTCGCCTGCGGGGATCCGCTTCAGCTCGAGCACTATGGCCTGGCTTTGGGCGACGCCATCCAGAACACCTGGCTCTACGACACCAGCGCCCAGACTGCGAAGGTCCTCTCCTTCGGCAACATCAACGATGAATGCCACACCTTCAACCAGAAGGACGACACGTTGTACGTGTGCCGTCGCTACGATTTCCAGGAGCTGCCGGGACCGCAGTTCAGCAACAAGGGCTATCAGCTGGGTCGCATGAACGTGGCCAGCGGCGCGTTCGAGTTCTTGACCCCCGAACCCGTGATGAAGCTCGAGGTCTCGCCCGAGCCCACGGCGGACGAGTCCGAGATCTACTACACGGTGGTGGAGATCCAGGGCGGCACGCAGAGTCGCAGCATCGTGAAGACCACGCTGCCCACGGGTACCCCCACGAAGGTCGTGGACAGCGCGACGCTGCGAGACCTGTCCCCGGACGGCACCAAGCTCCTGTACCAGAACCACTTGGACAAGGGCACGCTGTACGTGTCGGACGTCGACGGCGCGAACGCCGTGCAAGTCACGAGCCACCCGGGCACCAACGCCAGCTTCTCGCCGGACGGCAGCCGCATTGCCTATCTGTACGGAGAAACCCAGAGCTGCAATCACATCGAGACCGTGGCAGTGGATGGCTCCGAAGCCGGCGCACCAAAACGTGTCCGGGACTGCGGCACGGCGTTCGTCACGGACCTGGTCTGGATCGACAAGCAGTGACGCTGTAGGCTCGCCGCGTGATGCACGTGCGGCGAGCGGGGGCGGCGCTCTTCTCCACTCTACTCCTGTGCCAGTCTGCGCTGGCGCAGGCTCCACAACCGGTGACCGCGACGGACGGCGGTGTGGTGGACGTCACCACGGCTCCCCCGCCCGCACCCAGCGCGCCCGCACCCAGCACGCCCGCACCCAGCGCTACGCCCGTGCAGCCCGCTCCCGGAGGCTATCTACGTCCCTACTCGCCCTACCCGCCGCCCGGTTACGTACCGCTCGTCCTCGAGGGTTCGCAGCCGGGGCTCTCCTTCACGTTGTCCCTCGACAGGAAGGCCGAGCGCCCCGTCGTGCGTTGTCCGGATCGCTGCCTCGTCTACGTGACGCCCAACGAGTACTGGCTGTCGGTCGGTGAGAGCTCGGATACGCTCGCGGGGCGCCGCAAGGTGAGCGTGGACGGGCCCTCGCGCCTGGTCGTGGATCCCAGGACCAAGAGCGCTCGCTCCACGGGGCTCACACTGGGTGTCAGCGGCATCGTGTTGCTCTTCGTGGGCAGCATCGCCCTCTTGGCGGGCATCGGAGAAAGCCTGGACGAGAACAGCGACTCGGGCAGCAACTTGGCCGTGCTCGGGCTCGGCGGCATGGTCGCTGGTGCCATCCTCACCCCCATCGGCTGGGTGCAGTTCGGCCGCTCCGCGCCAGGCGTGCAGAACGAGCAACTGATGCGCGCACGCTGAAAGGAAGAACATGAAACCCACGAACACCACCATCTTCGCCGCCGTCGCGCTCTCCGCCGCCGCCTTGCTCGCCTGCAAGAAGAAGCAGGCCGAGGAGACACCCGTCCCCGCGGCGCCGGCCGCAACCGCTCCTGCTACGACGACGACGAGCGGGCTCGCGGGAAGCTGGAGCATCAGCAAGGGCCAAAACCCAGGCGGCGGCAGCTATTCGGGCACGGTGGAGATCTCCAGCTCCGGCGATTCTTACACGCTGAAGTGGACGCTGGGCACCGGCGAGAGCTACGGCGGTGTCGCGCTGGAGCGCGACGGCGTGCTTGGCGTCGGCTGGGGCAAGCAAGGCTACGGCGTGGTGATGTACACCATCAGTGGCGGCAATCTCGATGGGCGCTGGATCACGGATACCGACAACAGCGTCGGTACCGAGGTCCTGTCCGGCCCCTCCGGATTGGACGGCAGCTACAAGATCACCAGCGCCCGAACCAGCAAGGGCAGCACCTACGCCGGCACCGTGAACATCCACCCCAACGGCGACACCTACAAGATCGACTGGCGCCTCACCAGCGGCGAAGCCTACTCCGGCGTGGGGCTCAAGGAAGGCAACACCCTGGTGGTGGGTTGGGGCCCCGCGGACGTTGGCGTCGTCGCCTACAAGGTGCAAGGCAGCACCCTCGACGGACGCTGGGCTCAAGCGAGCGCGGCCAAGATCGGGACGGAGACGTTGCAGAAGAAGTGAGCCGCGAGGTTCCGCGCCGAACCAACATCCATTCGGAGAGCTACGATCTTGATGTTGGCTCGGCGCGATGCCCGTCTCAGCTCGGGCCGTGCACGCAGCGGACTTCGGCCGTCGCCGTCACGGCGGTGGCAGTGACCGTCAACGGGTTGAAGTCCACGAGCCAAGCTTTGGAGCCGTCCGTCGCGACCGGCGACGAGGTCCAGACCGGTACGGCGGAGTTGAACACATTGAGGTCAATCGCGTTCTTCGAGTCCGTCTTGGCGATGGTGAGGAGCTCCTTGACGGACGGCAGACGCCACCCGGTAGCGAAACCCGCACCCTGTGCGCCCTTGCAATACTTGAGCGCATCCTTCCACGTCTCGGCAGGCGTCGTGCCCGTTTGCCAGTGGAGCCCGGTGCGACCGTCTTGAACGGTTCCGTTGAACGGCTTGCCCATGGCGCCGCTGATCGGCTGACCAGAAACGCACAGCACGCTGACCAAGGTGCTGCCAGGCGCGGGAATCGGCAGGCCGGTATCCGCCGTGAAGGTCCACCCGGTTCCGGCCTCGGGAGCGGTCTCCGCTGCCCAGAAAGGCCCTTGTTTGGCGAAGGTAGCTGGTACCGCGTCAATCGACGCTCCGTAGTCCATCAGCGACAACAGCTCGAGGAACGTTGGTACGCGCCAGCCAAAGCCGGAGCCCTGGCACGCCGCGCTCGCTCCCGAGTGAGACGTTTGAGCGTTCCCCAAGCGCCACGCCAGCCCAAGCACGGAATCCGTGACGACGGCGCCATTGACGGAATACGTCGGCTTGTCGATCTCGAAGTTCCCATCCTGTCCGTAGTAGTCGGCGCCGTCCCCCGGACAGCTCACCCCGAACGT
This sequence comes from Polyangiaceae bacterium, assembly GCA_020633235.1. Taxonomy (NCBI): domain Bacteria; kingdom Pseudomonadati; phylum Myxococcota; order Polyangiales; family Polyangiaceae; species Polyangiaceae bacterium. Next base: position 5,919 of record JACKEA010000013.1, read on the forward strand.
GACGCCATCGCTGCAGGACGTGGTTGCCGAATCCGGCCACTTGCCGGTGCCCGGCACGCCGCCGCTGCCCGCCGCACCACCGCTGCCCGCCGCACCCGCTGCCTGCCGCGCCCGCTGCGCCACCGCGCCCGCTGCGCCCGCCGCGCCACCGCTGCCCGCTGCGCCCGCCGCGCCACCGCTGCCCGCCGCAGCGCCGCTGCCGCGGCGCCACCTGTTCCGCCAATGCCCGCGGCGCCGCCGCTGCCCGCCCCAGCGCCCGTTCCGCCGCTACCGGTGACGGTGTTCTTGGAGGACGAGGAACAAGCGGCGAGCGCGCAGGCGCTCCACAAGACAAGGATCCCGATTTTCACGCTGCGAGCATAGCCCGCGGTGCGTCAGCGCTCCAGACGCTTGTACTTGATCCGGTGCGGCTGATCGGCATCCACGCCCAGGCGACGCTTTCTGTCCGCCTCGTAGGCCTGGTAGTTCCCTTCGAACCACTCCACGTGGCTGTCCCCCTCGAAGGCCAGGATGTGGGTGGCGATGCGGTCGAGGAACCAGCGATCGTGACTGATGACCACGGCACAGCCGGGGAAGTCCAGCAGCGCCTCTTCGAGGGCGCGCAGCGTTTCCACGTCCAGGTCGTTGGTCGGCTCGTCGAGGAGCAGCAGGTTGCCGCCTTCTTTCAGGAGCTTGGCCAGGTGCACGCGGTTGCGCTCGCCACCGGAAAGCGCGCCGACGGGCTTCTGCTGATCGCTGCCTTTGAAGCCGAACCAGGCGCAGTAGGCGCGGGACGCCACCTCGCGCTTGCCCAGGGTAATGCGATCTTCGCCGCCGCTGATCTCCTGCCACACGCTGCTGTCGCCCGAGAGCGCCTCGCGACTCTGATCCACGTAGGCCACCTGCACCGTGTCGCCCACGACGAGCTCTCCCGAGTCCGGCGTGTCCTGCTTCACGAGCATGCGGAACAGCGTGGTCTTGCCGGCGCCGTTGGGTCCGATGACGCCCACGATGCCGCTCCGCGGTAGCTTGAAGGAAAGATCGTCGACCAACAGACGATCCCCGAAGCCCTTGTTCAGGTTCTTGGCTTCGATGACCAAGTCTCCCAAGCGAGGCCCGGGCGGAATGCTGATCTCCGTGGGGTCGCTCGAACCCTTGTTGCTCTTTTCCACGAGCTCGTCGTAGGCCGCGAGGCGTGCCTTGCTCTTGGCTTGCCGCGCGCGGGGTGACGCCCGCACCCAATCGAGCTCGTGCTTGAGCTTGCGCTGGCGAGCGCTCTCCTGTTTCTCCTCCACGGCGAGCCGCGCGGACTTCTGCTCCAGCCAGCCGGAGTAGTTGCCCTTGTACGGATAGCCGCGCCCGCGATCGAGCTCCAGGATCCACTCCGCGACGTCGTCCAAGAAGTAGCGATCGTGAGTGATGGCCACCACGGTCCCCGGATACTCCTGTAGGTAGCGCTCGAGCCACGCCACGCTCTCGGCGTCCAGGTGGTTGGTGGGCTCGTCCAAGAGCAGCATGTCCGGCCTGCCGAGCAGCACGCGGCACAGGGCCACGCGTCGCTTTTCACCGCCGGAGAGCTTGTCGATCTCGGCGTCCGGAGGCGGCGTGCGCAGGGCTTCCATCGCCACCTCCACGCGGTTGTCGAGCGTCCAGGCGTCCGCGGCGTCGATCTGGTCCTGGAGCTTGGCCTGCTCGTCGAGGAGCTTCGTCATCTCGTCGTCGCTCATCGGCTCCCCCAGCTTCATGCTGACCGCCTCGAACCGCTCGAGCAGCGCGCGAACGTCCGCCACGGCGACGTCCACGGCCTCCTTCACGGTCTTCGCGTCTCCCAGGTCCGGTTCCTGCGCGAAGTAGCCGATCTTGGTCCCGGGGTGGGGGTGCGCCTCGCCCAAGAACTCCGTGTCGACCCCTGCCATGATGCGCAGGAGGGAGCTCTTGCCGGAACCGTTCACGCCAATGACGCCGATCTTGGCGCCGGGAAAGAAGGCGAGGGTGATGTTCTCCAGCACCTTCTTGTCCGGAGGGTGAACCTTGGTCACCTCCTGCATCGTGAAAATGAACTCGGGCATGCGCCGCTCAATACCCTGAACGTTTCCGTTTCGCGAGTGGCGATCGCCACCCCCCCGCTACGCGGGCAACTCTGCCCGGGCGTGCCCCTCCTTCGAACGCGCTGCGCGATATCCGAAGGGGTGGGGTTCCTCAGCGGGCTCGCGCCGCCCCGACCTCAGGCGGCTTCGCTGGCGGCGTCGCTCTTGAGCTGACCGAGAATGGCGTCCACCGTCTTCTTCGCGTCCCCGAACAGCATCTGCGTGTTCTCCATGAAGAACAGCGGGTTCTCGATGCCGGCGTAGCCGCTCGCCATACCGCGCTTCATCACGATGGTGGTCTTCGCTTTCCACACCTCGAGCACGGGCATGCCGTAGATGGGGCTCTGCGGGTCGTCGAGGGCGCTGGGGTTCACGATGTCGTTGGCGCCAATCACGAGCACGACGTCCGTCTCCGGGAAGTCCTCGTTGATCTCTTCCATCTCGAGCACGATGTCGTACGGCACCTTGGCTTCCGCCAAGAGCACGTTCATGTGCCCGGGCAGGCGACCGGCCACCGGGTGAATCGCGAAGCGCACGTTGGTGCCCTTCTCCTTGAGCACCCGTGCCACCTCCCACAGCGGATACTGCGCCTGTGCCACGGCCATGCCGTAGCCAGGCACCACGATCACGCTCTTTGCGTCCTTCAAGAGGCCCGCGGTCTCGTCCGCGGTGATGCTCACCACCTCGCCCTGCGGCTCGCCCTCCTTGCGGGCGGGCGCGGAACCCTCGGCGGCGCCGAAGCCACCGAAGATGACCGACAGGAACGAGCGATTCATGGCGCGGCACATGATGTACGAGAGGATCGCGCCGCTGGAGCCGACCAGTGCACCGGTGATGATGAGCAGATCGTTCGAGAGCATGAAGCCCGCGGCGGCGGCGGCCCACCCGGAGTAGCTGTTGAGCATGCTCACCACCACGGGCATGTCCGCACCGCCGATGGCCATCACCAGCAAGATGCCGAGCACAGAAGCGAGCCCAGTCATGATCAAGAGCGGAGTGAGGCCTCCATGGGCGCTGGCAGCGAGGAACTGCGCGCCGAGGGCCACGCTCCCACCCACCAAGCCCAGGTTGATGAGATGGCGCGCCGGGAGCAAGAGGGGCTTGCTTCCGATCATTCCGCGCAGCTTTCCGAAGGCGATGATCGATCCGGTGAAGGTGATGGCGCCGATGAACACGCCGACGAACACCTCCACCTCGTGGATCACGGCTTCCGCGCCCACGAGCTGATTCGATGGATCGAGGTAGCTCGCGATGCCGACCAGCACCGCAGCGGCGCCGACGAAGCTGTGCAAGATGGCGACGAGCTCCGGCATGCTGGTCATCGCCACGCGGGCGGCGAGGGTGGCGCCGATCACCGCGCCCACGAGCACTGCGCCGAGAAGCGGTAGATACCCCGTGACGCTGCCGCCCGCGGCGGTGGCGCCGAGGGCGATCAGCATCCCGACGATGCCAAAGGTGTTTCCCCGCCGCGCCGTCTCCTGCTTGCTGAGCCCACTCAGGCTCAGGATGAAGAGAACGCCGGCGGCGAGGTAGGCGGTGGTGACGAGGCTGTGCGGCATGGCTACTTGTGGAACATCCGCAGCATTCGCTGCGTCACGAGGAATCCCCCAGCAACGTTGATGGTCGCGATGAGCACGGCCACCGCACCCAGAATGGTGACGGGCGACTGGAGCGGCCCGCTGATCTGGAGCATGCCGCCGATCAAGATGATACCGCTGATGGCGTTCGTGACGCTCATGAGCGGCGTGTGGAGCGACGGCGTCACGTTCCAGATCACCTGCCAACCGATGATCACGGCCAGCACGAACACGGTGAGGTGAGTGAGGAAGCCGGCGGGTGCGACCATGCCCAAGGCGGCCAGCGCGACGGCCGCCAGCAGCATGCCGATGGCGCCGGCGTTGCCCTTCTTGGGAGGCTCCGCCAGCTTGTCGCGATGAGCCGGCGGCACGGTGCTCGGTATCTTCGGCTTCTTGGGTGCCGGCGGAGGCTCCGCCTTGGGCGGAGGCCACATCAGCTCGCCGTCGTGCAGCACCAACGCGCCGCGAACGACGGGATCGTTGTGATCCACGTGCCAGCTCTTGGCCCCGCCCATGTCCGCGAGCAGATGATAGAGGTTCGAGCCGTACAGCTGGCTGGCCGTGGGGGCGAGGCGACTCGGCAAGTCGATGTAGCCGATGACGGTCACACCCTCGTGGGTGATCACCTGCCCCGGGCGCGTGACCTGGCAGTTGCCGCCGGCCTCTGCGGCCAGGTCGACCACCACCGAGCCCGGCTTCATCATCTCCACCATCTCGCGGGTGATCAGCTGCGGAGCCGGTTTCCCGGGAATGAGCGCGGTGGTGATGACGATGTCCACGTCCTTGCATTGGGCGGCGAACAGCTCCATCTCCGCCTTGATGAACGCGGGGCTCATCACCTTGGCGTAGCCGCCTTCGCCCGCGCCATCTTCCTCGAGTGCCACCTCGAGGAAGTCCGCCCCCATGCTCTTCACCTGATCCTTGACCTCGGGGCGAGTGTCGAAGGCACGAACGATGGCGCCCAGACCGCGGGCAGCGCCGATGGCCGCCAGGCCCGCGACGCCGGCACCGATCACCAACACCTTGGCTGGCGGCACCTTGCCCGCGGCAGTCATCTGCCCAGTGAAGAAGCGCCCGAAGAAGCTGGCAGCCTCGATCACCGCACGGTAGCCGGCGATGTTGGCCATGCTGCTCAAGGCGTCCATCTTCTGAGCGCGAGTGATGCGTGGCACCTGGTCCATGGCCAGCACCGTCGCCTTGCGCTCAGCGAGCCGCTGGATCAGCGCCTCGCTCTTCGCCGGCCAGATGAACGAGATCAGCGTGGCACCTTCGCGCAGCAGATCCACCTCGTGGCGACTCTTGTCGTCATCGGGCAGCTCGTCCGGTGGCTGCACCTTGAGCACGATGTCGGCTTCGCTCCACAGCTCGGGCACGTCTTTCACGATGCGTGCACCGACCTTCTCGTAGGCGTCGTCGAAGAACGAGGCTCCGTCGCCGGCGCCACTCTGCACCAGCACCTCGAAGCCCAACTTTTGCAAGCGCGCCGCGGTCTCCGGAGTCGCCGCTACGCGACGCTCGCCGATGCGCACCTCTCTCGGGATGGCGATTTTCATCGAAACTGACCGCCAGCGCTGCGATCGAGCCAAGAGCAGCAGCACGCCGCCCGAGCTGGGCGCGCCGGCGTTGCTTCCATAGCTCAATTTGGAGAGCTTGGGGCGCTTTCGGCCGCCCTCGATGATGGGCGACAGGAACGGAGGAACTGGCCCCGGAATGCGGCGCCGGCTACCCTCCCAGATCTGCGAGGAGAGCGGAAATGGCAATGTATTGGCGTTCAGCCCTGGCCTTGAGCGCAGTATTTTTGGTGGCTTGCGGCAGCGACGACGCTTCCGAGAGCACCTTCGACGCCGGCTCCGGCGGCAGCGGTGGGGGCTCCACGGGAGGCACCGGCGGCGCCATCACGGGCGGGACCGGGGGCACCGCAGGCGCAGCGGGTTCTGCGGGTTCCGCGGGTTCTGCCGGCGCGAGCTGTGGCAACTTCGGCGCTGACGCCGCGTGTCAGGATTGCCTGAAGACCAAGTGCTGCACCGAAGGCGCCGCCTGCGAGGCGGACCAGGACTGCAAGGGCATGGTGGAGTGCGCTCGAAAGTGCCCCGACCCTACGGACACCGCGGGTCAGTGCGTTCAGGACTGCGCCGTCTCCAACAACAACGGCGGGCCGGCCTTCAATCCGGCGATCATCTGTCAGGGCAACGAGTGCTCGATGTGCTCGTACTTGTGATGGTTTGATTTGCCGCTGCAGCGCGGAACCGCGCGGCCGCGAGGTTCCGCGCCGAAGCGACAAAATCAGTCTGGTAACGGAGTGACGAGGAAATTCGCGCTGGCGCTGGCAATGGGCCGCGCGCGATCCTCCTGCCACGCTTCGACACGAACACTGGCCACGCGCCGTCCATGCTTGGTGATCACGGCCTTGGCAAAAGTATCCACCGGCCGACCGGAGCGCAGGTACGCCACGGTAATGTTGATGGTCTTGGGCAAGACGACCGTCTCCGCTTGCCAGAAGAGCTCGAACACCGCGGCGGATTCCAAGAGCGCACCAATGGTGCCGCCGTGCAGCGCGGGCAACACCGGGTTGCCGATCAGCGGATCGGCGTAGCTGAGCTTGGCGACCATCTCGCCGTCGGCGAGCTCGGCGCTGATGCCGAGGAAGCGCCAATAGGGGATCGCCGTCACCAGCTCGGAGAAGTCACCGGCCTCCTTGGCGCGACGAATGGCGGAAACCAGGTCGCTCATCGGCCGTCGGCTCCACGAATGGGCTTGCCCTTGCCTTGGATCATGAAGGTGCCCGCGGCGGACGCGATGGGGTCGTCTTCGTCGTGGAAGGCCACGCCGCGTACGAACGCTACGTGGCGCGTGACCTTGTAGCACTCGGCGCGACAGACCACGTCGCGTTTGGCGGCGCCGGTCTTCAAGTAGTCGATGCGCAGATCCAAGGTGGCGATGGGCGCCGGCTGCCCCAGCTTGAGGAACACGGCGGCGCCGCAGGCCGCGTCCAACATGCTGGTGACGGCCCCGCCGTGGAGCACGCCGGTTTCGGGGTTGCCGACCAGCTCCTCCTTCCAGGGGAGCAACAGCGTCGCGGTGCCGGCGTCGAAGTCGATGAAGCGCAAGCCCAGCGCGCGATTGTGGGGGATGGCCTGGGTGAAACCCTGGTCCAGGCGCTGGAGCTTCTCCGCCTTCGACATGGGGCCGGGAGCATAGCGCCGTTAACACGGCGCCGGCGACCGGCATCCGAGGTCTGAATGCTGCGCGACACGAACCAAAAGGAGACCTTCATGCGACGCATCCCCCTACTCGCCGGCGTGATTGGCCTGAGCCTCCTCGCTGCCCCCACCTTCGCGGCCCCCGCGGGGCCCAAGCGCCCGAATGCCGCCGCCAAGCACAAGGCCGACCCCGCAAAGCGGGATGCGCGTCGCCTCGCCGGCCTGAAGGCCGCCGGCGTGGACGACGCCCGCGCCCAGAAGGCGCTCGGAACGATGAAGAAGTTCGATGCCGAGCGCAAAGCCGTGGCGGAGAGCACGCGCTCCTCGCGGCAGGCCTTGAAGAAGCTGATCCAGTCCAAGAGCAGCGACGAGAACGCTTATCGCACCGCGCTTTCTTCGCTGAACGCGGCACGCAAGAAGATGCAGGGCATCCAAGATCGCGAGCTCGCGGCGCTGGGGCAGATCCTCAAGCCCAGTGAGCAGGCCAAGCTGCTGGCCGCACGCCGCGGCGCCAAGAGAGGTCCGAAGCGCTGACCCCACCTCCTCCTCGAGGCGCTTCCGCCACCGCCGCCCCGGGCAATGCCGCCCGGGGCGGCTCGGCCATTTCCAAACGCCGCGGCGTGAGCCACGCTCCCGGCGTGAGCTACGCGGCAAGCCTTCAATCGATTCGTACGGCGCGCGAGCGCATCGCACCCCACGTGCACGTCACGCCGATCCTCACCAGCCGCACCCTGGACCAGCGCGCTGGGCGCGAGCTGTTCTTCAAGGGCGAGTGCTTTCAGCGCGTGGGCGCCTTCAAGGTGCGTGGCGCGATGAACGCCGTGCTCTCGCTCTCCGGCGTGGATGCTGAACGCGGCGTGGTGACGCACTCCAGCGGAAACCACGCACAAGCGCTGGCGCTCGCGGCGAAGACGCGAGGCATCGCGGCCCACGTGGTGATGCCGGAGACGGCGCCACGGGTGAAACGCGCCGCCGTGGAAGGCTACGGCGCGCGCGTGGTGACCTGCGCACCCACGCTGCCGGCGCGGGAAGAGACGGCGAACCGTGTGGCGCAGGAGACCGGCGCGGTGCTGATCCCGCCCTTCGATCACCCCGACGTCATCTCCGGCCAGGGCACGCTGGCCCTCGAGATCTTGGAACAGGTGCCGGAGCTCGATGCCATCGTGATGCCGCTGGGGGGCGGCGGCATGCTGAGCGGCGTCGCGATCGCGGGCAAGGCGCTAAAACCGAGCTTGCGCATCATCGGCGTGGAACCGTCGGGGGCCGACGAAGCGGCGCGATCCCGCAAGGCTGGGGAGCGCATCGCGCTGCCCGCGCCGAAGAGCGTGGCGGACGGCCTGTTGGCGGGTATCGGCGAGCTCACCTGGCCGCCGGTGCGCGACCTCGCAGATGACGTGCTGGTCGTGGACGACGACGCCATTTTGGGCGCCATGCGTCTCGTGTGGGAGCGCATGAAGATCGTGATCGAGCCCAGCGCCGCCACGCCGGTGGCCGCCCTGCTCGAGCGGCCGGAGCTGTTCGGCGCGCGGCGCGTGGCGGTGGTGCTCTCCGGCGGCAACGTGGACCTGGACGCGCTGCCCTTCTGAGATTGAGATTCGGCTTTGGTTCCACTACGGAAGGACGCGATGACGGACAAGTGGTGGATGGTCGTGCTGTTGACCGCGGGGTTGGGTGCTTGTTCATCGAGCTCGAAGACCAAGGTCATCGACAACACCGACGCCGGTGGTGGCTCGGCCGGTAGCGGTGGCTCGGCCGGTAGCGGTGGCTCGGCCGGTAGTGGTGGCTCGGCCGGTAGCGGTGGCTCGGCCGGTAGTGGTGGCTCGGCCGGTAGTGGTGGCAGTACCAACGACGCCGGTTGCAGCTCGCCGCCGAGCTGCGAGGGCGGTGGCGATTGCCAACTTCCAATCGTCAGCGGCCAGCTCCATCCCGGAGCCCTCGCCGTGGACGCCACCTCGATCTACTGGGTGAACGCCAAGAGTGCGGGCTTCGATCTGATGAAGGCGCCGAAGGGCGGCGGTTGCGCCGCGGTGCTTCGTGCCGACGTGAACGCCGGCGTGCAGGTGGGCGACGTGCTCATCGACGAGACCGACGGAGCCGTGATCGTGGGCAGCGACGATGCCGCCCGGGCCGTGGTCCGCGTCGACCCCAACACCGGCGTGGATCTGACGGTCGGACCGTGCAACATCGCCGGCCTTGGTGTGGCGACGCAAACTCCGGCCGCGGTGGTGTACCCGTGCGGCGAGAGCTCCAGCAGCGTCTGGAAGATCGCGCGCGCCGCGGGATCGACCCGGGAGCAAGTGGACTACGACTTGGCAAGCCCCATCGGCAGCATCGCCAGTGACGGCACCAGCGTGTTCTGGAACTACGTGAACGCGTCCATCGACCAGTATCAGCCGGGACAACCCACGGTGAGCCTGAACTCCAACGCCTCTTTTCGCCGCATCGTGGTGTTCGGCAGCACGGTGTATTCGACGACCACGACCGGGAGCGTGTGGAAGTCCGTTCCCGGTTCCGGCTCCGGCGAGCTCGACAATGGCTACACGGATCTGGGCGACCTGCGCGCGACGCAGAACGATAGTGTCTTCGTGATCGACCGCGGCACGGGCAGCGGGGATGGCCGCGTGGCGTCCACCGCGACGACCAAGGATCTGATTACCGGTCTACAGAAGCCCGTAGGCATCGCGCTGGATGGTCAGTACGTGTACGTGAGCGATCAAGCGACGGGCGTGATCTGGCGCGCAAAGCGTCCCTGACCCGCGGTCACTTCTCGAGGCGCGATCGGATCTGGGCGGCGGCGTCGCGAAAGGCCGCAGCCTGCTTTGCGCAGGGCGGCGGGCAAGGACGGCGCTTCTTCCAGCCGCAACCCTTCTTCGTGTTGGAGCTCAGCATGGTGAGGACGGCAATGGTGCGCTCGTCGCCATCCTTTTCGGCACGCGGCAGCTCGGCGAGCCGGGCCTCGCAGCTCGCTGCCGAGCGAACGTCGAAGGCGACGAGCAGCGCGGGGGTCGCGTGCTCGCGAACGTCCGCTCGCTGCAGGAGCTCGCGCGCACGCCCGCGCACCGCCGGAGCGGTCACGTAGAGATCGTAGAGCAGGTCGGGCCCCGCGGCGCCCATGTCCTCTGCCATCAACGCGAGGGCTTGCTCCGTTTGCCCATCGCTGAAGGCGAGCTTGACGAGCAAGGTGCGGACCTTCTCGTCTTTTGCCGTCACGCGGTCCACGGCGAACAGCTTTTTCAAAGTGCCAACGGCGTCCGCGTAGCTGTCGGGCTTCTCGCCGTAGGCCAGCGCCAGCGGCAGCAGTACGTGGGGGTCGGCGGGGTAGCGCTGGACGAGCCGCCGCCAGCCGGACAAGCCGCTCTGCTTGGCGGCCTCCAGCTCTGCGATGGTCGCGCGCTCGGGCTCCGGTGCGGCGTCCGGCGCTTCGAGCACCGCGCTCGCACTCGGCGGTGAGCTGGGCGTCGGGGGCGTGTTTGGTGGGGGCGCCGTGCTGAGCGCTGGTGGAGGCGGCGCCGTCGCTGGCGCCAAGCTGGCCGCGGGCGTGGCGATGAAGCCGGCCCGCACGATGAAGACCGCCGCCGTCAAGGTGGCGACGCCGATGACCGGACCGGCGACGAAACGCCGTAACCGTCCAGGTCGCTTGCCCAGCACCACGCCCCGCAGCGCGGCAGCAGCGCCAACGAGAACTGCCACCCCGCACAGGAGCACGTCCCAGGCCGCGCCGCCGGTCGCGGCGCGAGGCAGGCGCCAGAAATCGTGAGCGCGGACGGCGAGCGCGGAGAGGCCGTACGCCACGATCGCCGAGTAGACGACCGCGCGGGTTCTCATCAACAGCTCGGCAATCCGCGCGCTGTTGTTCCAGATCCGGCGGCGGAAGTGGCGCAACAAGAGCAACGCGGGGGTCGCGACGGTGCCGAGGATGGTGAGCGCGACGAGCAACAGCTCCAGTTCAGTTGGCGTACGGTGCAGCACGTACATCCGGAGCCCGGTGCTCGCGGCCATCGCGAGCCACAAGAAGAGCAGCCCGGCGCCCAACGCCGCCACGGCCACCAAGCGCGTGCGGTCGTGCTCGCTGGCCTGCGTGGCTCCGCTGAGCGAGGGTGGGGGCGCCGACATGCGCAGCTCGGCGGCGTGGGTGTCGACATCGTAGGCCGTGAGCTCGGCTTCCAACTCCAGTGCGGTGGCGAAGCGCTCCGCGGGATCCCGCGCCATGGCGCGCTGCACGATGCCCTCCAAGCGCTGCGGAATGGACGACACGAGAGACCGCGGCCGGGGAGGCTCTCCGGCCATCACCGCCAGGACGGTGGCCTGGGGAGTGGCTTCGGAATACGGCTGCTTGCCGGTCAGCATGACGTACAGGAGCGCGCCGATGCCGTAGACGTCGCTCCTTTCGTCCGCGCGCTCCGCGCGGGCTTGCTCCGGGGACATGTAGGCCGGCGTCCCCATCACGATGCCGCTGCGCGTGAGGGTGATGTCGCGAGTCTCGACCATGCGTGCCAGCCCGAAATCCAACACCTTGGCGCGGGGCGCCTTGCGATCACCGGTGAGGAACACGTTCTCCGGCTTGAGGTCGCGGTGGATCACGCCGCAGGCGTGCGCCGCGGAAATGCCTCGACACACCTGACGCGCGATGTGGGTAGCGAGCGGCGGCGGCAAGGTCCCGACCTCCCGCAACAGGCCCGCCAGATCGGTACCATCCAGATATTCCGTCACGATGTACGGCCGGCGGCTGGGCGTGAGCCCGATGTCGATGACGTCGACGATGTTCGGGTGGACCACGCTGGCGATGGCGTGCGCTTCGCGCTCGAACCGCGCTGCGATCTCCCCGTGGGCCGTCATGTCGATGCGCAGCACCTTGATCGCGTAGCGCTTGGCGGGGATGCGGGTATGGCGAGCTTCGTACACCCGCGCCATGCCGCCCTCGCCCAGCAGACGGGTCAGCGTGTAGGTGTCCCGCAGGGAGAGGCCGACGAGATCGTCGGCGTCGAGATCTTCCATCTCGACGTCGTACAGCGTCACCGGCTCGTTCGAATCGTCGACCACCACCACGCAGTGTAGGCCCGCGCGCGCGTGGCTTCACGCGCCGCGTGGGATGGCGACCACCACGACAGTATTGTTGTGGTAGCCATCGAGCTTGCCCGGGCTGCGTGCGACCTCGCCGTAGCTCAAGAACCCGGCGATGGGCGCTTCCGGGAAGACCTGGCGAATGGCCGCGATCTCTTCGTCGTAGCGACTACCGAAGGTCGTGCCTCGACAGATGCAGCTGAACACCAAGACGCCGGCGGCTTCGGACGCTCCCAGCTCTTCTCTTGCCGTCCGTGCGGCGACGCGCGCGCCTTCCGTCATGGCGTCCGGCTCTCCGCGGACGACGCACACGTTGGAGCCCTCGGGGACCTCGCCAGCGAAGAACAACGCACCGTTCGGCTCCACGCGAATGGGCGCGCGCACGCGCACTACCTGCTCGAAGAGCAGCACGCCGAGCTCGTGCTCCATCAAAAAGCGCGGCACGTCTTCCGGCTTGAGCTCGACGCCGCGCTCCCGCGCGAACTTCTTGTACACGGAGAGGGCCGGCTTTCCGTCGATTTCCATCACCACGTTGCCGGCGGCCTTGGTGATGGTCATACGCGGCGACACCACCTCGAGACCGTGCTCCACCCCCGCACCCCAACGATCTTGGGAGTAGACGTGGAGCGCCACGACGCCACCGCTGAATTCCAGGCCGTTGGCCCCCACTACGGTGCGCGCCAGATGCCCTTCATCCGCAGCACCGGCGCCGACGAACAGCTGCTCTTCAGGGACCTTGCGGCGGATCTCGACGACGAGCTTCTCGAAGTTGGGGGAGAGACCATCCCCCAAGATCAGGCAGGTGGACACGCCCCGCCCGGACACGCGATGTCCCTCCGCACTGGCATCGAAGGCATCGCAGATCTCCTGCGCGATGTCCTTCGCGGGAGCGTCCATCTTACGGACGATCGACAACTCATGCCGCGCCTTGCCCCAACCGACGAGCAGACAGGCCACGCCACCGTGGGACAAGCCGCGTTCGGTGATCTCACCCGCAGTGCTGCAACCGACGAAGTCGATCCCGCGCAAGCGTTCTCGTGCGACGGACAGGGCCCCGGCGACGCCGCGCTCCGGCGCTACGAACAGGAAGCCGAGGGACGGCGTGCGACCGCCGAACTTGGCCAGCGCCTGCTCCAGCGCCTCCGCAACCGCCTTCCTCGTATCCGATGCGGTCGAGGCACCGCTTCCGCAGAGCGTGTACATGTCAGCCGACCCCTCACGGCCAGCGATTAGGATAGCGCCGGACTCCCTGACCGTCACCCTTGACGCGAGTTACCCGCAGTCCTTCTCTGGCACGAAATGAGACGCGCCGTATTTCTCGTGTCGCTGGCCATTCTTGGTTGTGGACCCGCACCGGCTCCGCGGTCGGCTCCGCCGCCCGAACCACCACCGCCCACACCGACGCCTCAGGTCATCGCCACCGGCGAGCCCAACACCGTGGAGGTGCCCCCGGCGGTGGCGGAGGAAGAGGATCCCGGCACCGTCGCCGCGGTGGAGGTCACCCAGAACACGGGCTGGCTCACCTTCCACGGCGACAACACACGCACGGGGACCGTATCCGCGCCGGCGATCACCAACCCCCGGATCGCGTGGTCTGCGGAGGTCGGCATCCAAGGCTACCTGAATGGCCCGGTCGCCATCGGCGGCCAGCTGGTCATCGTCCCGAGCTCCGGCAAGGCACACAACCAACCGGACCCCAAAGACGGCGTGGTGGCGCTGGATCAGAAGACCGGCAAGCGCCTCTGGTTCACGCATTTCGATCAGGACGCCAACGGCGTGGCCGTGACTCAGAGTCGCGTGTTCGCCACCAGCGACGACGGCAACACCTACGCCCTCGACCTGCGCACCGGCAAGGTGGTGTGGAAGCAGGCCGGCAAGGGCAAGGTGTACAGCTACCCACTGCTGGTGGGCGACAGCGTGATCGTCGGCGACGCGGGGGGCTACCTCTACGCTCTGGCCCAGGCCGACGGCAAGGAGCGGTGGAAGACGCAGCTCACGGGTGCCATCCGCGGTGGAGCTTCGGCGGACGAGCGTTTCATCTACGCGGCGTCTCAAGGCGGCGAGGTGGTGGCCCTGACCCACGACGGCAAGGAGGCGTGGCGCCAAACCGTGATGCGCCCCCCCTGGGGCGGCAAAGGTCGCCCGCTGCCGACCGAGATCTACGCTCCGCCGATCGTGGCGCAAGATCTCCTGATCCTGCCGTTCTCTCGCGACACTTACTACAAGGACGTCCCGGGTTTCGTCGCCCTGGCCAAGAAGAACGGCCGGGAACGCTGGCGGGCGAAAGGTCCCGGGGACTGGGGCAACGTACGCACCACGCCGGCGTTGGTGGCTGGCATGTTGGTGTACGCCGAGCCCTACTCCGGCGACATCGTGGGCATCACGGTGTCGACCGGGCGCATGGTGTATCGACACACCGTCGGTCCCTGCTACTTCCCCCAGTGGTCCTCGCCCGCTGCTGCCGGCGACGTGGTGTACGTACCGCGCTTCGGCGGCAGCGTGTATGCGGTGCGTGCGGCCAGCGGCAAGAAGCTCTGGGATCTCTATCTCGGCGACAAGAAGTCCGCCGGTCGAGCACAGCGCGCCGCAGGGTCGGGATGCGAGTGGGACGTCCCCAGCGGCTTCCCCCTGTACTCGCCAGCCGCCGTGGCCGAAGACGGCACGCTATTCGTTGGCTCGGGGGAGGGCTGGCTGTATGCCATTCGGGGGAGCTGACGGCGCGGGAGGCGGCGCCGGCGGAGCCGTGGGCTCTGCCTTCGGCGCCGGCCCTTTGAGCAGCTCGACCGCTTCCGGTACCTGAAGCGCCGCCGCCGGGTTCGCCAGCTTGTCGATGGTCTCGATGCCGGTGGGCGCTACCCCGGCGTCGCCGCCCTCTTCCGCCACCGGCTCGAGCTCGATGGCGGGGGTGCCCTCTTCTTCCTCGGAGCTACCGTGGCCGAGCTTGGGCGCAGGCGTGAAGGGCACGTTGCGATCCATGGCCGGCGTGTCCCACGCGCCTTCAATCAAGTGCAGCGCTTCGGTGATGTGGGAGATGTGGCTGCAGTGGGCGGCTTCGTTGCGACCCTTGTAGGACCACAGGTGAAAGCCATTCTGATCCACGCGCGCCACCTCACCGAAGGGATCGTCCGTAGTGCCCAGCGGCGTGCGCGTGAGGCCCAGCTCGGAGAGCAGCAAATCCGCCGTGGCGTGCGTGGACGGGTATTGCACTGGATCCACGTCGGAGTGAGTGAAGATGAAGATCTTTTCCCCTTCCAACGCCTTCTTGGCGAAACGGAAGGTGGGCTCGAGGGGTTGAGACGAGAGCGACGCGATGGTGCCATCGTGCCTGGGGTGCGCCGGGTTCCACGCCGCGTGTAGTCCGTCGAGCAGCACCACGGCGTCCACGCGATCGTCACCGTGCTTCAAGATTTCGTTCACCGCGCCGTAACCCGCGCTCCAGGCGGACAGCAGCACGTGGCGGATGTGGGCGCCGTCGTCGTGGGTGTAGCTCTTGAGCGCGCTCTCGATGGACGACAACAGCTTCGGAAATATGTCCGGCCGCTGAAAGGCGTTGGAGTACTTGCCGCTACCGAGGCCCTTGTCGATCCCCACGTAGGCCACGCCCCGCGCCACCTGCACCACCGTCTTGCGCACGGCGGAGTGACCATGGAAGTGAATGACGACGTCGTACCCCATGTCGTCGGTGTGGCCGCCCTTCTGGGGGATGGCGATGCGCCCCATGTACAGGTTCTTGTAGGCCGTGTAGGGCCCGAGCCCGATGGGGTCGTGGGGGTTGCACTCGTGAAACCCCTTCTTGCGCAGCGCGTCCGTCAACGGCGCGGGCTCGAGCTCCGGAACGTCCGGCTTGATGAGCTCCGCATCCACCGTCGGTGCCGCCACGCGCTCGAGTCGCTCACTACCTTTCGAGCGCGAGCCCATGCCCACGAGCACGGCCACCAAGCCGAGCCCCGCGAGACCGATGCTCAGGGCCCGCCGGTAGATTGCACCGTCGCTGGGCCCCGACGTCTTCCGCGGCGAGGTCACGGGCCCAAGTGTAGTGATCGGCAGGCCAATGGAAATGCCAGAGGTCACATTTCGTTTTCACTGGAATTTCTCGCCGCCCCGGTCTCGCGCCAACCAAGCTACCCTGATGAACCCCTCGTGATTCGATCGCTGCGCGCCCTGCTCATGTTCTGGACGATCTTCGCGTCGTACGGGGTGCAGTGGCTGCTCGCCCACGTGTTCGGGCAGAAGCGTCTCGCCGCGCGGATGGAGCGCGTGCACGTCAAGAACGCGCGCCGCTTGGCGCAGGGCTTCACGCGGCTCCGCGGTGTGTTCATCAAGGTCGGTCAAGTGCTGAGCGTGATCGGCACGTTCCTCCCGGCGGCCTACGGCAAGGCTCTCGAATCGCTGCAGGACAAGGTTCCCCCGCGGCCATTTTCGGAGATCGAAGGGCGTCTCACCGAGGCCCTCGGGGACGATCCCCTGTCGCACTTCGAAACGTTTCATCGCGAGCCGCTGGCCGCCGCGTCCTTGGCGCAGGTGCATCGCGCAACCACCCGCGACGGCGAGCCCGTCGCCGTGAAGGTGCTGTACCCCGGAATCGAAACGCTGATCCGTCGCGACCTGGCAGTGATCCGCTCGATCGTTCCCGTCGTGCGCCGCCTGTTCCCGATCTCCCGCATGGAGCGCGTGCTCGACCAGCTCGAAGCCATGCTCTCGCGAGAGACGGACTACGAGAACGAGCGCAGGAACATCGAACGCATGCGCGAGGTGTTCGCGGACAAGGAAAACGTGGTGGTGCCCCGCGTGGTCGGCGAGCTCACCGCTGCCGGCGTGCTCACTCTCACCTTCGAAGAGGGCGTGAAGATATCCGACGTGGAAGCGCTCGAGCGCGAAGGTATCGACCGGGAGGCCGTCGCCCGACTGCTGGTGGAGTGCTACGTGAACATGCTGCTGGAGCACCGCGTGTTCCACGCGGATCCCCACCCCGGGAACTTCCTGGTGCGGCCGGGCCCCACGCTGGTGATCTTGGACTACGGCGCCGTGGAAGAAGTGACCGACGCGCTGGCGGAAGGCATGAAGATGGTCGTGCTCGGCGCCATCACGCGGGACGACGAGCAGATTCTGTCGGGGCTCGAGCGCATGGGCTTCGTGGCCGCCGACGGCGATCGGGACCTCTTGGCCAAGGTGGGGCGCGAGTACCTCAAGGTGCTGGCCAGCGTGAACATCACCAACTTCGCGCAGCTGGATCGCGACACCATCGAGAAGCTCTCCGGCTACGAGCAAATCCGCGGGCAGCTTCGGGACATCATGCGCAGCGTGGAGTATCCGGAGGGGTACTTCTACGTGGAGCGCACTTTGGTGCTGCTCTTCGGTCTGGTGGGTACCTTGGCGCCCAAGGCAGGATTGCCGGGATTGGTGTTGCCGTACGCGTCGCAGGCCTTTGCGCGGGGTCTGTCCACCGCGAGCCCGAGCCCGCCACCGTCATGAGACGTGGGCTCGTCCTCGCGTGTCTGATGTGCGGCTGTGCACGGCCGCCGGAGCCGTCCGCGGCCCAGGGCAAGCAAGCGCACGTGGAAGCGTGCCACTACGACGTGAAGCTGACGAGCATGACGCCCGCGACGCTGGACGTGAAAGTGCACTGCAGCGGCGCGCGGCTCACGCACTTCCGCGCGACGGAGCCGAAGAGCGTGGGGTACATCTCCGCCGTGCGGGCGGACGGCCACGCGCTGCGGCACGACGGCGCGCGCTGGGTGCTGGACGGCGCGCCGTCCAGCGTGGAGCTCCGTTACCGCGTGGACCTCGACGGCGTGGCCCGGGACGTGGATGGCTTCGATGTAGCGGCGCGCTATGGCGACAGCATCATCGCGCCGGCGTCCACCTGGATGCTCAGCCCGGAGCCGTCGGGCTCCGAGACGCGACTTTCCCTGAGCGTGACCACGCCGCCCGGGCAGAGCTTTGCCACCGGGCTCGAGCGCGTGGGGGACGTATATCGACTTCGGGGCCACGAGCTGCCGGTCGCCACCTACGCCCTGTTCGGGAAGCTGTCGTCCCACGTGGAGCGCGTGCCCGGACCCTTTGCCCTCGCGGCGGACCAACAAGAAAACGCCCCACAGGCGGAGATCGATCTGGAATTTGCCGACGGCGATCTCGACACGCCTCGCGAGGTCGTCGGCGCTTGGGTGCACGACTCCGTGAAGGCCGTGGGCGAGTTCTGGCACGGCTTTCCTGTGCGGCGGGTGATGATCAGCGTGCTGCCGGTGAAGGATCGCAGCGGGGTGCTGTTCGGCAAGGTGTTGCCCGAGAGCTCACCCGGCATCGTGATCCTGATCGGGGAGCACACCGAGAAGAAGGACCTCTACGACGACTGGGTGCTGGTGCACGAGCTCTTCCACTTGGGCGTGCCGTCGTTCAGCGGCGAGGGCAAGTGGCTCGACGAGGGCCTGGCCACCTACTACGAGCCGCTGATCCGCGCGCGCGCAGGGTTCATCAGCGAGCGCGACGTGTGGGCGGAGTTCGCGCGAGCGATGCCGCAGGGCCTGCGCGCCGTGACCCGTTTGGGGCTGGAAGAGAGCGAGAGCTATCGCGACATCTACTGGGGCGGCGCCATCGTCACGCTGCTCACGGACGTTTCGGTGCGCAAGGACTCCGGCGGCGCCCGCGGTTTGGAAGACGGCCTGCGCGCGGTGCTCGCCGCCGGCGGCAACGCCAGCGAAGTGTGGCCTCTGACGCAGGTGATCGAGGTCTGCGATCGCGGCGCGCAGGACGACGCGCTCTCCAAGCTGTCCCTGCCGCGCATGCATCGTGGCAAGCACGTGAGCCTGCCGCGGTTGTGGCACGACTTGGGCGTCGTGCCCGTGCACGGTGGCGTGCGCCTGCGCGACGACGCACCCCTGTCCCGCACGCGCAAGGCCGTGGTCTTCGGGCGATGAGCTTCGGGCTGTGGTCGGAGTTCGCGGACGACGACACCGTCCGCGGGGCGCTGCCGGAGCTCGGTCGCCTGGGCCTTCGGCTCCACTTGGCGCTGCCGGCCGCGCGCCTCGGCGACGCCGGGCTCGCGGCGCTCACCCGTGAGGCCGCCGACCACGGTGTGGACGTGTTCGCGTGGTTGCTCCTGGATCGCGCCCACGGCTATTGGGTCGGAGAGACCAACGCGGAGCAGGTGCGCGAGGCCGTGCTCGATCTCCTGCGCTGGCGCAGTGCTCGCGACGGCGTCGCCCTGCGTGGTGTTTCCTTCGACCTGGAGCCGGACTTCGAGTACGCCGAGACGCTGCGACATTCCCCGGTGTTTCGCTGGCTCCCGCTCATGAAGCAGCACCTGCATGCCGACAAGTTCACGCGAGCGCAGCAAGTGTTGAGCGACACCGTGGACCGCCTACACCAGGCGGATGTCTTCGCCCACGCCGTCACGCTGCCGCTGGTGCTCGATCAACCCGAGGGCAGCACGCTCCTGGAAGACGCTCTCGACATTCCCGTGAGCGGCATCCCGTGGGACGAAGTCTCGTTCATGGTGTACCAGACCGCGTTCGCCCAGCTCGTCGGCGAGTGGCTCGGCCCCGCGCTGGTACAGAGCTACGCCGAAGACGCCATCGCTCGCTTCGGCGAGCGCGCGGGTCTCGATCTCGGCGTGGTGGGCAGCGCCGGCATCGGCATCGATCCCGGCCGCCGCTATCCGGATCCCGAAACCCTGCGCCAAGACGCCGCCGCCGCCCGCGCCGCCGGCATCAAATCCCTCAGGGTGTACAGCCTCGACGGCGTGCTCGAACAGGGCGGCCCCGAACGCTGGCTTCCCCCGCGAGAAATCGCTCGACCAGGGGGCACGCGCCGCGAGGTCTTGGGCCTGCGCAACGCCGTGGCCACCCTGGTCCGAGCCTTGGGCATTTGATTGTCGGGGCGGCGCGGTACCTCGCGTCGTCACTTCACCACGATGGGCAGCTCGATGCTCGTCTCGCCCGCCACGACGGTGATCGTCGTGGAACCGGCGGCCTTGGCCGTCACGGAAGCGACGGGCGAGCCGCTGTGCACCGCGGCGATGCTCGGCTCTGCGCTCTTCCACGCGAAGCCATCGGCACCCAGGAGCTTCTCGTCACTGGCGTACGCCGTCGCGCGGAGCTCGACGCTCTCGCCGAGGGGCACCTCGAGGGCGGAAACCGGCGTCTCGTCGGCCGTCCCTTCTTGCAGCTGAGTCAGCTCCAGGCGATCCGCGCTACGCACGTGCAGCGTCGTGGAATCGACGAGATCCCCGGCTGCGTCGCGCAGCTCGATCTTCACGTTCCCCGCAGCGTGCGTCGTGAGATCGAAGGCGTTGTCGCACACCTCGTCGAAGCCCTCCGGACACACGCCGCTCGCGGGCAGCGTGGTGCCCTCCGCCTCGGAGTCGCTGATCTGCTTTTCGCACCCGCAGCTGCGACGGACGGCGATCTCCGCGATTGCGGGATCGAGGGAGATGGCCGACACGCCCTCGGCATTGCCGGGACCGGTGACGTCGATGCGCTCGCTCGACTCACTGAGCACGGGCTGATCCGTCCCGCATCCGAAGAAGCACGACGCGCCGTAGCTGAAGTCCACGCGTCCGAGATCCCCGCGGGTGGAGTCCCCCACGGAACAAGCCGAGCTCAGCGCACCGAGAGCCAAGAGCGAAGCCAAAGGCAGTTTCTTCATGTTCATGACAAGCCCTGGTGCAGCCGGCGTGCCACCCGTGATTTCGCATACTTGGCCGCAGGTGTGACGCGAAGCGTTGTCGCCCCGGCACACCTCGGTGTTTCGGCTCCGCGACGGGCGCGAAGCATGTGACGCAAGGCGCCGACAGCGCGATCACGGCGTCAGTTTTAGCTTCTTCGTCGTACGGCTGGCTTCGTCACGCAGCATGGCGACCAGGTCCGTGACCCCAGGGTCGCATCCCTGCTGCACGAGCAGCGTCGTGATCTGACCGCGGTGATGGGTCTGATGGTTGAAGACGTGGGAGACCGCCCACCACAGCGGAAACTGCTCCTGTCGACCGCGGCGCATGTACACCAGGGCGCCCGAGAGTTGCTCGGACGTGAGCTCGGCGATCCAGACCGATAGTGCGTCGTCGGTGACGGCACGCTCCCTTCGGAGCTCTTCGAAGTCGGAATAGAGCTCCTGATCGAGGGAGCGAATGCCCCCAGGTCCGAAGTCTCCGTCCGGGACGGGGACGTTCGTGAAGCGTGCGAGCCAAACCCTGTCGGCGAGCAAGATGTGGTTGAACGTGCCGTGTATGGACTTGAAGAACGCGCCAGCATCGCGCTTGCGCGCTTCGTCGCTGAGCGTGGCGGCGGCGCCATACAGCTTTTCGTTCATCCACCGGTTGTAGCGGGCGAGGGCGCCCAGCCATTCCACGCTCATCGTCATGACTACGTCCAATCGAGCACGAGCTTCAGGCCGGCGTCCAGCGCCTTGCGCGACCGACGCGAGAGCGTGCCGACAATTGGGTCGAACTAGGCCTTGTCGAGCGCGACGACCTGACACACGAGCCCGACGGCGGGCCGCACGGCGCGGTGTTTCCGCGCCGCCCCGACATCCATCAGTTCAAGGATTTGCAGTTGGCAGAGCAGCCATCGCCGGAAACGTTGTTTCCGTCGTCGCACACCTCGCCGCCATCCAGAATGCCGTCTCCGCACTTGGGGATGGTGCAGCTGGTGCGGCACTTGGACGGCGTGTTGAACGCGCGAATCACCAGCGGCGCGGGTGAAGCGACGCTGCCCAGGCCAACGATGGCCTTGTTGCCGTTCACGAAGGCGAAGCTGCTGATGCCGGAGCCGAAGCCCATGTCCACGGTCACCGTCCAGTTGCCGGGCACTGGCAAGGAGCTGATGGCGCCGCCGTCGGAGTTGGACTGGAACTGCCACGAACCGATGGCGGTAGTGGCGCTGTTCTTGTTGAACTCCGAGAGCGTGTCGTCGGCGACGGTCACGAAGGTGGACGAGGGAAGTCCGCTCATCTGGCACTTCACCGCGGAGGGCGGCTGGTTCTGACCGGAGCTGTTCTGATCGATGCCGTGCACCATCACAAGACTGAGCTGGCCGGTGTTCACGTTGCGTTGGAGCATTGCGCGGCTGGCGCCCAAGGCCTCGAAGCCGGTGTGGCTGCTGGCGGAGCTGTAGGCGTAGAAGCTCTGCACCGTGGCCGCCATGTCCAGCGGGGTGACGGCGAACACCAGGTTGCCGCGCTGCGCCTGGAATGCCGGCCGATCTTCGTTGCCGGGGCCGAGGTCGCATTGCTCACCGGGCTGGGGAATGCCGTCGCCGCAGAAGCCGGGCGCGCCACCGGTGCCGCCGCTGCCACCCATGCCACCGGTTCCGCCAGTGCCGCCGCAGCTGCCGCAGCCGAGGCTATCGACCTCGCTCACGCACAACGAGTCCCACGACACCTGACAGCAGAAGCCGTCGGTCGCGCACACGCACTGGGCGATCTGCGGATCGAGGCAGGAGGGCGCTTGCGTGGGGACGCAGCAGTCGCCGGCCGGCCCACCGCCGGTGCCACCGCTGCCGCCGAAACCGCCAATGCCACCGCTGCCACCGGGACCTCCACCGAAGCCGCCGATGCCACCGCTGCCACCGGGACCTCCGCCGAAGCCGCCAATGCCGCCGCTGCCGCCAGGGCCTCCGCCGAAGCCGCCAATACCGCCGCTGCCGCCAGGACCTCCACCGAAGCCACCGCTGCCGCCGGTGCCGCAGTTGCCGCAGCCGAGGCTGGTGACCTCGTCGACGCACAAGTTGTCCCAGCTCTGCTCGCAACAGAAGCTGTCCGTCGCGCACACGCAGGAGGAGACGTTGGGATCGACACAGCCCGGCGTCTGCGAGGGAATGCAGCAGCTGCTCTGACCCCCCGTGCCGCCCATGCCACCACTGCCGCCCGGTCCGCCACCGATGCCGCCGCTACCGCCGGGCGCACCGCCGATGCCACCGATGCCGCCCGTGCCTCCGGTCGCTCCGCCCCCGGTGGCGCCGCTTCCGGTAGCGCCCGTTCCGGTGCCTCCGGTTCCGTAGAGATCGTCCTCCAGTCCCGCGCGTCCGCACGCGACCGGAGCCAGACCCAAAAGCACCCAGAACGCTAAGCTCTTCTTCACCCGCCGATTTTGACAGGCGCGGGTCACCAGCTCAAGGAGTTGGCAATCAGTCGATGCCGAAGCGTTCCTTGTTCTCCGCCAAGTACTGAACGTAGTAGCCGCTGTCCTGTTCTGGCTGGATCTCCCCCGCCTCCACCGCCGCCTCCAGCGCGCGCTTGATGTCCCCCAGCTTCTTGGACGGGGGAATGCCGAAGGTGGCCATGAGCGCGTTGCCGAGCCCGGTGGGGAGCGGAGGGACCTTGGCGTCTTCCTGCGCCAGCTCCGTGATGCGCACCGCCAGCTCGTCGATCATGGCGATGCCACGGCGCTTCTTCTCGGGTCGCTTGGTGGTGATGTCCGCGCGAGAAAGGCACAGCAGATCTTCCAGGTAGGGTCCCATTTCCCGGGCAAAGCGCCGCACGGCGCTGTCCGTCCAGCTGCCGTCGTACTGGCTGGCCCGCAGGTGGTGCAGCACCAGGAATCGGATTTCCCTGAGCAGCGTCTCGTCGGCGGTGAACAACTTCTTGCGCCGGTTCAGCTTGTCGAACATGCGGGCGCCCACCTCGGCGTGACCGAAGAAGTGCACCTCACCGGTGGGCGAGATGGTGCGGGTCCGCACTTTGCCGATGTCATGAAATAGCGCGCCCCAACGCACCTCGATGCGAGGCACCGCCTGGAGCACCACCTGCTTGGTGTGCTTCCACACGTCCTTGTGGCGCCACTCGCCATCTCCGAAGCCGACCAGGGCCTTCACTTCCGGCAACAACACGTCCAGCACGCCGGTGGTGAGCAGCGCGTCGAGCCCTTCGTCCGGGTGATCTCCCATCATCACGCGGTCGAGCCAGGGACGCATGTCCGCGGGGCTGAGCAGCTCCATGTCCGCGGGATCCACCAACGTGACGGGCCGAGCCGTGACGCCGCGCTCGGCGCACTCCGCTGCGCGCTCGAGGGCGTTCATCGCACGGTTCTTGTCCCCCTGAGGGGCGGTGGAGCGTTCAGGCATGGTGATGGTGGCAGCCCGACGCTCAGGGCCGCTGGGAGGCGGGGCTCTTAGCACAGGTCGTCGGGAATTTGAGAGGTTTGCACCCCACCCTCGCCCTTGGAGACGAGGTTTGTCATGCTGCGGGACCATGCGCAAAATCGCCGTCCTGGGGCTGCTGGCCGCCCTCGGCCTTCTGGGCTGTCCAGGCACCGCACGCGACTTCAGCGTGCCCGACAAGGACGCGGACACGCCGGTGCCGGACGCTGCGGTGAACGTGGAAGCCGGCCCGCCGGTGCCCGTGCGCGTGGTCAACTGGAACACCCAGAACTTCTACAACGACAAGCGCGACAGCCTCGAGGTGCCGGTCGCGGACGAGATCATCCTCACGTCCCAGGAGTATCAACAGAAGCTCTCCGGAATTGCCGGCGTGCTCACCAGCCTGACGCCGGACGTGATCGTGATCGAGGAAATCGAGAACCAAGCGGTGATGGATGACCTGGGCGACGCCCTCGGCGGCTATCCCAACCGCCACATCACCCAGGGCAACGATCCCCGCGGCATCGACATCGCGATCCTCAGCAAGTTTCCCATCACCTCGGTCGTTTCCCACAAGGACGAGTTCTTCAAGGCCAGCACGGATCCGAGCAAGACCTTCGTCTTCGCCCGAGACGTGCTCGAGGCCCACATGGTCATCAACGGCCGGCAGGTGGTGTTCTTCGGTGTCCACTGGAAGAGCGGAACGGACGCAGACAGCCAGCTCAAGCGCATCGCCGAAGCGGAGCAGACGAAGAAGATCGTCCAGCAGGTGGAGTTCGACGACCCCACCACCTTCTCCATCGTTCTCGGTGACTTCAACTCCGACAAGGACACGCCACAGATGGCGGCGCTGAAGGGCACGGACCTGGTCAGCGCGACGGAGATCATCCCTGTCGCCGATCGCTGGAGCGTGGACTACGGCTCCAAGATGCTGTTCGACGACCAGATCATCGACAGCACCGCCGCTGGGGGTCTCGACGCGGAATACCCCGCAAAGGTGAACATCCTCCACTCCGGCACGGTGAACGCCCTGAGCGACCACTCCCCGGTGCTGGCCACGTATCTCGTGAACTGAGCGACGCTAAGCCCTTGAAATTATTGGGGACGGGCGTTTTCTTGCGGGGCGCGATACGATTTGGGGACCGGTGACTGGCGACATTCCGCGAAAGCGCCGCCCACGGCGCGATTTCGGGCGGCTATTCGCGCGCCTGCTGTGCGCGGTGTTCGCGCTCATCGGTGCGCTGCCCCTCGCCGCCGGTCTGCTCGTGCGCTCGAAGCCCGTGCTGCGCTGGGCATCGGCGGAAACCGCGCGGGTGCTGCACGAGGAGCTCGGCGTCGAAGCTCGCTATCAGGTGCGCATGGAGCTGTGGCCGCTGGCCATCGGCCTGGACGACGTGGTCGTACCCGCCAACGACGGCGGTCCGCCGGTGTTGGTCGCCGACCACCTGTCCGTGAAGCCGCGGGTGTTCTCCCTGCTCGCCGGGCGCCTGGACGTCGGCGACATCGAGATCGAAAAGCCCACCATCAGCATCGTGCTGCGAGACGGCAAGCTCGCGAACCTCAGCTATCGCCTGCCCAAGCGCGAAGGCCCGGCGCCCAAGATGGAGCGCGCACCGTTTTCCTCATTGGGCGTGACGGACGCGAAGATCTCCCTCGACATCGACGGCCGCCGGGTGAACGCCGGCCCCATCGACCTGGACGTGTTCGCCGAGACCGGGCAAAGCTTCGAGATCGGCGTGCGCGCGGCAGAGACGCGGATCGTCCAGCCGCGACCGGTGACCATCACGGCGGATGGGCACAAGAGCGCCATCGAATCGTCTCCGGAACGCTCGGTGACCTTCGACGCCTGGGACGAGGACGTCGTGTGCCGCTTGAGCCTGCGGGCGCGCGTGGAGCCCGGCAGCGTGTTGGTGCGCCGGCTATCGCTGCTCGGTCGCACGGACTTCGATCCCGCCCAAGGTACGGATCCCTCGTGCACCGTCACCGGAGACGAGGATCCCGCCAAGGTAGCGCTACGGCTGTCTCAGGTGCGGCTGGCGGTGAAGAAGGGCGAACCGCTGCTGGTCGATGGCCACGTGGTGCTCCGAGCTCCCGTCGCCATCGCGAATCGCTACGTGAAGATGGGCCAGATGTCCGGCTGGGTGGGCTTCGCCGGGGACGTTCGCTACGACGCCCGGGCGCGGCTACCCGAGGTGCGCGGCAAGCTGCATGCGGAGAACTTCCAGCTCGACGTCTACGCATTGGCCAAGCAGCTGGACGCCGACGTGGAGGTCAGCGGCGACAAGATCACCATTCCCAAGCTCGAGAACCGCTTCGCCGACGGGAAGATCGTGGTCAAGAACGCCCGCATCGATCCCTTCGCGAAGGGCGGCAGCATCTCCGCCGAACGCGTGGACGGCAGCGGTGTTCGGTTTCCAGGCCTGATGCGCGACCTGGGCGTGACGAACGACACCATCGTGGCTTGGGACCTGGACGTGACCAAGGTCACCAAAGTGCATGGGCGGCTGAGCCCCCTCAAGATCGACGCGGACCTCTACGCCGAGACGCGAAACTTCGAAGTCACCAACAAGTCGTTTCGTGATCCCGCGCGGCGCCACATGATCGGCGTCCACGCGGCCACGGTGCGGGGACGCCTGGGCGTCCGGCCGAACGCCCTCGAGTTCTACGACACCCGCTCGACCTTCGGGAAGAGCGCGGTCATCGCCAAGCTGGTGAGCATCGGCTTCTCCAACGACATCGATCTCGAGATCGGCAAGGGCTCGCACATCGATCTCGCGGACGTGAGCCCGCTGATCGACATCCCCTGGTCCGGCTTGGCGGACCTGGAGGTGGCCATGCACGGCAAGTCGGGCAACCCCCTGCTCACCGGAGACCTGGGCATCTCCAAGCTGGTGTTCGGCGGCTTCCCATTGGGGGACATCAAGAGCGGCAAGGTTCGCTTCAGCCCCCTCAAGGTCGACTTCTTCGACGTGGTCGGCAAGAAGAACGGCAGCGAGTTCCGCGTCAGCACCGCGCGCCTCGACTTCGACACGGACTCCTCCGTACGGGCCGACGCCCAAGTGCGGAGCGATCACTTCGACGTGCGCGACTTCTTCTCCATGTTCCTGTTCGACGGCGACCCGCGCTTCGATCAGATCGAAGGCGTGGGCAAAGTGGATGCGCGCGTCCACTACGACCTGGGCGGCAAGAAGGACCGTTGCGGCGGCGGTTTGCTGCTGGTCAAGGGCGACATGGACCTCGGCAAGGTGAACCTGTTCGAGGAGCGCTACGACTCCGCCAGGGCCGACTTCGACTTTCGTTGGTTGGATCGGGACGCGAGCTACCTGGGCATAGAGCTGGACGTTCCCTCGGTGACGTTGACCAAAGGCACCGGAACCATGCTCGGTTCCTTCGCCATGCAGAAGGGCGGCGTGCTCACCGGTCAGGTGGTGGCGTCCGGAGTCCCCATCTCCAAGATCGACAGCGCCGGTGCGCTGGGCATGATGGTGGACGGCAAGGCCAACGGCACCGCGGACGTGAGCGGCACCGTGGACGCCCTGGAGCTCGCCGCGCAGGTGCACGTGTCTCCGGTGCGCATGGGCACCGCCACCCTGCCGGCCAGTGACGTGCGCGTTCGGCTCGAGCCCATCGAGCGGCCGTTGAAGGTGATCGGCCGAACGCGCTGCGGCGGTGCCATCACGCCCCCCTTCGTGCGCGCGGAGTACGATCAGGACAAGTCCCAAGGAACGTTCCTGGTCAGCGGCGCCGCCTTTGGGGGCCAGATCCGCATGAACGATCTGTCCATCACCCGGCAGCGGGCGAAGACAGTGAAAGGCACCATCGAGTTCGACGAGCTCGACGTCGGTTCCCTGGCGGAGCTGTCTCCCAGCGTGGCGCTCTCCGGGGACAAGCCCCACGGCACGCTGAGCGGCAGCCTGGTGATCGACGAGCTGCCGATGGAAACGCCGTCCAAGGCGCGGGGGAAGCTCGCCATCCAAGAGCTGGAGGTGGAGAAGAGCGGTCTGACGCTGGAGCTCTTGCCTGGGTCGCACACCATCGCCCTCGCGGATGGCCAGCTGAAGTTCCCCACCCTCACGGTGTCGGCACGCATGCCGCGCGGACTGCGCGCGGTGTTCGACGTCAAGGGCACGGTGAGCAAGCTGGGGAAGAAGCCCGAGGTGGACGCGAACCTCACCCTGCGTCCCCTCGACCTGGCGACGCTCGCCCGCACCATGCCCCGGGTGGAGCGAGTGCAGGGGCGCCTGGCGGGCAAGCTCGCCGTCCGCGGCCCGCTCGCCTCTCCACGCTACGAAGGCGGCTTCGCCTTGAGCGGCGGCGAGATCTTCGTGCGGGGCATGCCCTCCCCGGTGTCGGACCTCAACGTGGCGCTGGACCTGAGCAACGACGAGCTCAGGCTCAGCCGCGCAACGGCCAAGATCGGCAACGGCACGCTCTCCGTCACCGGCAGCGCACCGCTTCGGGGCTTCGAGCTGGGGCAAGGCCGAGCGGTGATCACCGCTCGGGACCTCTCGCTCCCGCTGCAGCAGGGAATGCGCGCCGCGGTGGACGCGAACCTGGTGGCCACCTACACGCCGCCCAGCGACGGAGCCGAAAAGCCTCCGCTGCCCCGGGTGACGGGCGACGTGACGTTTCGCTCCTTCGAGTACACCCGCCCGATCACCATGACGGCGGACATCAACACCCTCACCCAGCGCGGCAAGCGCACGGAGTTCGAAGCCTACGACCCCGCCGACGACTTCGTGGAGTTCGACGTCACGCTGCGCGCCAACCGCGCCCTCAGCATCAAGAACAACCTGGTCGAGGCGGAGCTGACGCTGGACCGCACCGGTCTCCAGCTGGCGGGCACCAACGAGCGCTTCGGAATGCGCGGCGAAGTGCGCGTGAAGCCGGGCGGACGCATTCGCTTGCGCCGCAACGAGTTCGAGGTCCGTCAGGGCTTCGTTCGCTTCGACGACGTCACCCGCATCGCACCGCAGGTGGACGTCACCGCCGTGACCGACTACCGCCGCTATTCCGAGTCCGTCAGCAAGGACAGTGGCTCCGGCGGAGGTGCCGCGGACAGCACCGGCAGCGGCAGCACCGCTGCGCAGGGCGGCCTGTGGCACATCTCCATGCACGCCCACGGCGACGCCGAGAACCTCAAGATCGATCTGACGAGCGATCCGGCCTTGGCGCAGGACGACATCTTCTTGCTGCTCACCGTGGGGCTCACCCGCGCGGAGCTGGACCAGGCACAGAGTGCCAGCGTGGGGGAGAGCGTGGCGCTGGAGGCGCTGGGCACCTTGAGCGGCGCGGACCGCGCCGTCACCAAGGCAGTACCGGTGATCGACGAGTTCCGTTTCGGTTCCGCCTATTCGTCCAGGACCGGCCGCACGGAGCCCACCGTGACCATCGGCAAGCGGCTGGCGGAGCGCATCCGCGCCAACGTCACCAGCGGCCTGGCAGACTCGCGGGAGATCCGCTCCAACATCGAGTGGCGCCTCTCCAATCGCGTCAGCGTGGAAGGTTCTTACGACAACGTGAACGACATCTCGAGCTCCAGCCTCGGCAACCTCGGCGCCGACATCCGCTGGCGCCTCGAGTTCGAGTGACGCTCAGGGCCGACCGCACTCCGCGCAGCTCCGAAAGCGTCTTCATGTGATCCTCCCCAAGCCTGGCTTACGATGGTAAAACGATGTCATGCGTCGGGTGGTCGCAGTCGGACTCTTGGTGTGCGCCGCGATCGTGGGCTGCGCCAGCACGGAGGATGACGTCGGCGGCGGGAGCGGCGCCACGGGCGGCACTTCCGGCTTCGGGGGCAGCGGCGGTTTCGGCGGCACCGGGGGTTTTGGCGGGAGCAGCGCCACCGGTGGCACCGGTGGAACGGCCGCTACGGGCGGCACCGGCGGCACCGGTGGAACGGCCGCTACGGGCGGCACCGGGGGCAGCGCTGGCGTCGGCGGCAGCGCCGGAGTCGGCGGCAGCGACGGCGGCGTGAAGGACGCCGCGCCGGAAGCCGAAGCCGGCAGCGCCTCCGGCTTCAACGCGTGCGTCACGCAAGCGGAGATCGACGGGCAGAGCTCGCAGCCATTTCAGATCGGCTTCTGCTTCAACGTCTTCGCCTGCTTCGCGTGCCCGAGCGACGCGGTGAATCCCGGCGACATCGTATGCAGCCCCAACTGCCTGTGCGTTCCGCTGCCGCCACTGTGCACGGACGGCGGCGTGGAGGCGGGCACCGACGCCAGCGCGGATGCCGCCACGGACGCAGCGGCCGACGCCGCGACGGATGCCTCCAGCGACTGAGCTTGGCGGCCGCGTCGGGCTCATCGGAGACGTCCACGCCGAGGACGTCTTGCTCGAGCGTGCGCTCGACGAGCTGACGAAGCTCGGCGCCCGAACCATCCTGTGTACGGGGGACATCGTGGATGGCCAAGGCTCCGCGGAGCGCTGCCGCGAGCTTCTGGAAGCGCGGAACGTGCTCACGGTACGTGGCAATCACGACCGTTGGATCTCGAAGGGCACGCTCCGCACGCTTCCGAACGCCACGCGCCGAGCGGAGCTGAGCGACCGCACTCTCGACTACCTGCGCGTGCTCCCACCGACCCTCGCCTTCGAGTCGACGCTGGGGTCCGTGCTCCTCTGTCACGGCCTGGGAAGCGACGACATGGCCAGGGTCGGAATCGACGACTACGGCTACGCGCTGGAGGCGAACGACGCCCTACAAGGTCTCCGCGCGAGCTCGCACGAGCTCGTGCTCTGCGGACACACGCACCACGCGCACCTGCACACCTTCGCAGAGCTCAGGCTGCTGAACGCCGGCACCCTCGTTCGTGATCAGCATCCGTGCTTCGTGCTGTTGGATTTCGACGCCCCGAGCGCTGGCATCTACGACCTGGGGGCTACGACGTCGCCGCGCACGCAGCATGCGCTCTGACCGCGAGGTTCCGCGCTGCGCCAACAAAAGAAAAGCCATCAGCAGGGGCTTGTCGGTCCGCCGCGGAACCTCGTGAAAATCCCGCAATGTGCGCCGTCCGGATACGTCCGCGTAGGTGTATGTGGGAATTTGTAGGTTGATCTGCGTCCAGCCTCCCTGTACTCCCCGAAGGGGAGGTGCTCAATGAAGCGTTTGGCGATCGTCTGCGCCCTGTCCCTGGGCGTGGTGGCTTGCGGGAGTGACGACACTGGCGGCGGTGGCTCCGGAGGTAGCGGAGCGACCGGCGGATTCGGAAACGCCGGCGGATTCGGCAATACCGGCGGCTTCGGCGCGACCGGCGGCGGAAACACTGGCGGTATTGGCGCGACCGGCGGAACGGGCGCTACCGGCGGCAGCGGCGGAACTGGCGGCGGCGCCGCGGGTACCGGTGGCGGCGCGGCGGGCAGCGGCGGCCTGGCCGGTGGCGGCGGCGCGGCAGGCGGCGGCGGCGTTGCAGGCGGCGGCGGCGTTGCAGGCATGG
The DNA here is from genome assembly GCA_020633235.1 of Polyangiaceae bacterium. NCBI lineage: Bacteria > Pseudomonadati > Myxococcota > Polyangiales > Polyangiaceae > Polyangiaceae bacterium. The sequence goes on from JACKEA010000013.1 coordinate 37,324, forward strand.
CCGGTAGCGGCGGCACCGCGGGCATGGCGGGCAGCGGTGGCGCCGCGGGCATGGCCGGTAGCGGCGGAATGGCTGGAAGTGGCGGCACTGCGGGCATGGCCGGTAGCGGCGGCACCGCGGGCATGGCGGGCAGCGGCGGCATGGCCGGTAGCGCAGGAATGGCGGGCGCGGGCGGAATGGCGGGCGCGGGCGGCGCGGGTGGAAGCACCGGCAGCACCTGCGCGAACGCGTTCGTCATCGGCAGCTTGCCCTTCACGGCGAGCGGCGACACCACCAACGCCACCAATGACTACGGCTATTCCAGCGGCGCATGTCCCGGTGAGAGCAGCGGCTGGGGCAACGAGGCGAACGACCAGGTGTACGCCTTCACGCCCACTTCGACCGACACGTACGTCGTGACGTTGGACGCGAACTACGACTCCAACCTGTACGTAATCACCAACTGTGCCGACGTCGACAACAGCTGCGCGGTGGCCAACGAGGAAGCCTTCAGCGGCAATGAATCGCTGATGTTCAACGGTACCGCCGGTACGACGTACTACATCGTGGTCGACGGCTACTCGAACAGTGCTGGCAATACCAACTACGGCACCTACGATTTGATGGTGGATGCGGCTCCGCCACCGCCCGCCAATAGCATGTGCAGTGCGGCCACTGTGGTCGGGACTCTGCCTTGGAACACGAGTGGCGACACCACGTGGGCAACGTCGGACTACGAGTACGGCGACAACGCGTGCCCTGGCGAAACCTACGGAGCCGGCACCGGGGCGTCCGATCTCGCGTATGCGTTCACGCCCACCACCACCGGGGCGTATAGCATCCAGCTCAAGAACCAGACCTTCGACAGCGCGTTGTATCTGGTCACGGATTGCGCAAACGAGGACACGACGTGCGTGGGCGCTGACGAAGCCTACGGAATCGCGCAGGAGAGCCTGCAGGTCAGTCTGACGGCGGGAACGACGTACTTCATCATCGTCGATGGCTACGACGCCACTGAGTTTGGCACGTTCGATCTGTCGGTGGACCAGGTCACCGTACCGACCAACGACACCTGTGGCACCGCGACGGTCGTAGGCGCCTTGCCCTGGAACACCAGCGGTGACACGACCTTCGCCACCTCGGACTACTCCTTCAGCTCGGGTACCTGCCCGGGCAAGAGCGGTTCAGCGGGTAGCGGTGCACGGGACGTGGCCTATTCGTTCACCCCCAGCACGACCGGCAAGTATCACATCGGGCTTTCGAATCAGTCCTTCGACAGCACTCTGTACCTGGTCACCGATTGTGCGGACGAGGACAACACCTGTTTGGGAGCCAACGACACCTCTAGCTCGGAAAACCTGCTGGTGGATCTGACGGCCGGCACCACCTACTACATCATCGTGGATGGCTACGATTCCTACGAATACGGCAGCTTCGATCTGGTGGTGGAAACGGTGACGCCACCGGCGAACGACACCTGCGCCGGCGCCACGGTGGTCACCAGCGTTCCGTACACTGACGCTGGTGCGACCACCTTCGCGAGCGGGGACTACGGCTACTCGAGCAACTCCTGCCCAGGCAACACGAGCAAGGCGGGCAATGGTTCGGGCGACGTGGTCTACGCGTTCACACCATCGACCACGGGCAGCTACACGGTTTCGGTGTCCGGCTTCGATGCGACGCTGTACATCGCCACTGACTGCGGCAACATCGACAGCACGTGCGTGGCCGGCGTGGACGACTGCGGCACGTCGTGCACCGAGACGATCACCACCTCGCTCACCGCCGGCACCACGTACTACATCTTCGTGGACGGCTGGTCGAACACGTCGAACACCACCGGCTCGTACACGCTGGACATCACGAGCCCGTGACCCGCGCGGCGGCTTGCGGCGCCCTTTCGAGGGCGTCGCAAGCTACGCCAAGCGGAAGGCGCGACACACGCCTTCCGCGATGTGCTCGCGGACCCGGGCGCGCGCCTTGTCCAGCGTGTCGATGCCCGTGAACGCCGTGAGCTCTTCGTCGGTGAGCACCGCGTAGCGCGCCACGGCGTAGTTGTACGTGAGGGCGGCCAGGCGAACCTCTTGCGGCTCCACGCCCACAGCCTCGGCCAAGCTCTTCACGGCCAGGTCCAGGGTTGGCAGCAAGTGCTCGTTCAGACGGCCCGGGTGGTACTGCTGCGCCTCGGCCATCACCAGCGCGCGGAGCTGGAGGAAGCTCCGATCGGCGAAGGCGATGTCCACCAGCCGGCCCACGTGGTGTCGAATCAAGGCCGCATCCACGGGTCCCTCCGTCACTGCCGCGTGGAACTCGAGAATGCCGGCCGAGATGTGCTGGTAGTGGACGTCCAGGCAGGCTTCGACCAGATCCTGACGATTGGGAAAGTAATAGGTGAGCGTGCCCATGCTGAGGCCGCTCGCTTCCGAAACGCGCCGGAGGGAGACGTGGTTCGGGCCCTGCTCTTGGAGCACCACCACCGCTGCATCCACGATGGCCGCGAAGGTCTTGGCAGGGTCACTGTGCTTGGGTCGCGGCATGGGCTGCCACGACGCAGGATATCATCGGTCCATCCGTTCGCATTGACGCGCCGACCCGCGCGAGCGAAAACCCAACGAAGGGCAATGCAACGTCGAATCCTGCCTGCGGGAGCGTTGGTGCTGGCACTCACCAGCGCCTGTTTTCCGGACTACTCGTACTCGGAGCACGAGCCCATCGCCCCGGATACGGAGCGCGTGTACTCCGCGAAGGACGCCTTCGACGTCAGCGTTCAGGGTTTGACGGCCACGGTGAGCTTCACGCACAGCTTCGACATGGACGGCCACGAGGTCACCGTCGGTCGCTACCGTGCATGGCTGGACGCGGGGATGCCGCTGCCCTGCGACGACGGCACCACCACCTGCTCGCTGGACCCGGGAGGTCCCTATGAAGAGCAGATGGTGTGGCAACCAACGTGGTCCGCCGCCACGCGTGAGGCGCACTACGGAGCGAACGACTGCGACGGCGTGGTTCAACTGCAGAAAAACACGTTCGAAATCGACAACGACGATCTGCCGATGACCTGCGTCAGTTGGCCGCAGGCGGTCGCCTACTGCGCGTGGCAAGGTCGCCGCCTACCCACGGAAGCCGAGTGGCAGTACGCCGCCACGGGCGATGGCGAGGGCTACACCAAGTTTCCCTACTCCTATGGCAGCTCCGAGCCCACCTGCGACACGGCCATCTACGACGAGTGCAATTTTCCCGTGGCCGTCGGCACGGCCTCCGACGGCGCATCCGTGGACGGCGTCGAAGACATGACCGGAAGTGTCTTCGAGTGGGCGTGGGACGCGCATTGGGAGGACGCCCCGCCGGACGACTCCGTGGACTACACGGGCCCCGCGCTGGCGACGGGCAGCACCTCCCTGAACCAGGAACACTTCCGCAACGGCGGCGCGTTCATCCACGTGAAAGGCGCCCAAGAGCTGCGCAACGACGTGCCCGACCAGTTTTCAGCCGACCAGTTCTTCAACGACGCCGGCTTTCGGTGCGTGCGCACCGTGAAGCAGCCGTAGCTACATCTGCAGCGTCTTGGCGGCTTCCGGCGTGTCGCTGTATGCGAGGTAGGTCGCGGCGAGACCCGCGATGAGGGCCAACACCACCGCGGCCAACACGGCCACGCGCTTGGTGTTGCGCTGATGCTCGATGGTGCGGATCGACTTTGCGATCTCCGCGTCGAAGTTTTCTTGCGGCGTAGCGAGGGCGGCCATGAAACTCCTCCCTTCCTGATGACTCCTGTCAAAACCCGTTCAAGAGCCATGCCGCACGCCTGCGACAGCGGCTTCTCTCACAGGTTCATGGACTTACGGCATCACGCATGTAGGTGATCCGCGCCAGAGTTGCGCACACCGAGCACACCAGAGCAGATTCTGCCCGGCACGCGCGTTGCTTCGCTTAGAACCGTCCGCTCAGCTGAGCGCCGGCCACACCGGGGGCCACCGCTGGTGCGACGCGCGCGCTGTCGCTCGAGCTGCCGAGCAACAAGTAGCCGCCGGTGCCGAGCGCCGCTGCGCCCACGCCCCACAGCCCCACGCTGAGCGTGCTGTACAAGCTGCCCTTGCTCTTGGCGTCTTCCACCTCCGACTCGCGCGCCCGTGGGCACTGGTCGGACGCGGGACAGATCGAATCCAACGTGTCGATCTGATCTCCCCGGAGCTTCCAGGTGACGAAGCCGCCCACCACCAGCGCCGCGCCGCCACCCACGAGCACCCAGGCAAGAGTGTCGTCGTGAGTCTTCGGCGTGCCGCGATCTACCTGGGCAGGGTGCGGCGCCGCGACCGGATTTTGATTTTGTTGGCTCGGCGCGGAAACGACGGGGCCCGTCGGCTCGGCAGTGCCACCGGCCGCGGGCGGCGCGAGCTCGACTTTCGCGGTGGCGCCCTCGGCCACCGTCACGTTCGTCGTCACGTCTCCGTCAGCGTAATGCGCGACGATCTGGTGCGATCCGGGATTGAGCGGCACGGGGCGATCGATCACTACCGTTTGGCCGTCGACCTCCACGCTCGTCGGCTGGCCCACGACGGCGAGCACCAAGCGCGGCAGGCGCGCGGTGGCGGCGTCGAGCTCGCCCTGGGCGGCGCTCTCCACCTTGTCGTTGCCTTCGGCGTGCGCGGTGTCGACGGCGCGCCGGAGCGTCTGCGTTGCTTCCACCAGCGCGCCGGTCTTCGACTCGCAAAGACCCACGTGGAACAAGATCTGGGGCGTCTCCTTGACCTTGGCGACGCTCCGGAACTTCACCAGGGCCTGGGCGAACTTCCCCTGCTCTTCCAGAGCGATGCCGTCGGCGAAGTCCTTCTTGGCGGCGGCGATGGCCTCGGCGGACTGGGCCCGCGCCGGCGAGGACAGGGTGAAGCTGACCAGGGACAGGCCGAGCGCGACGAAAATCCCTCGAACCGCGTGCATCGCCGACAGGCTACCACCGCTTCCGGGCGGGCGTGCATGACGCGCACCGCGCCCTGGACTACCCTACGTTCCGTGCAGGTCGGCTTCGTGGTGGGGGGCAAGTACCGCATCCTGGGCAAGCTGGGAGAGGGCGGCATGGGCTCCGTGTGGCTGGCCCGCAACGAGGTCACGGAGCGGGAGTTCGCCATCAAGTTCCTGCACCCCGGCGCGGCGAACGCAGCGCAGCTCAAGCGTTTCTTCCAGGAAGCGAAGGTCGCGGGACGCCTGCGGCATCCGAGCATCGTCGAGATCTTCGACGCCGGCACCGACCCCGAGCTCGACGACTCGCCCTACCTGGTGATGGAGCTCCTGGACGGCGTGGGGCTGGACGACGCCATCGCCCGCGCCGGAAAGCTGCCCGTGGGGTTGAGCGTGGAGATCATCGCGGAGATCTCTCGCGCGCTGGCCTTGGCCCACGCCCAGGGCATCATCCATCGCGATCTGAAGCCGTCCAACGTGTTCTTGCATCGCATCGGCACCGGAGCGCTGGTGCCCAAGGTGCTCGACTTCGGCATCAGCAAGGTGCTCACGGAGTCTCCCTCGCTGGGTGTGACCACACGCACCGGAGCCGTGATGGGCTCACCGCTGTACATGAGCCCCGAGCAAGCCGCCGGGGACAAGACCATCGACGCGCGCAGCGACGTGCACTCCCTGGGCGTGATGTTGTGGGAGTGCCTGGTGGGCAAGCCGCCGTTCTTGGCGGAGACGTACGGCCTGCTCATGGTGCAGATCATCCAAGAGGCGCGGCCGCGTCTCGCAGATGCCGCGCCGGGGACGCCGGCCAGCGTGTGCGACATCGTCCAGCGCGCCATGTCGAAAGAGCGCGGGCAGCGCTACGCGGAGGCCGGCGAGCTGGCGGATGCGCTGGAGCGGGTGATGGCCGAGCTCGGCCATCGCCCGCTGCTGAGCGAGCGCAGCGGAGACGCACAGTTCTTCGCGCTGCTCGCGGGCAAGCCGCTACCCGTCGGACCGCGTCCCCGATCGAGCACGACGGGGGCGATGGAAGTGCCGCGCAGCACGCCGGGGGTGGTGGACGCGACGAGCGCCGAGCAGACCCGGGAAATGCCGGAGAGCATCCACATTCCGCAGCGGAGAGCGTCCCGCGCCGTGCTGGCGATTTCCGTGTTGGGGGTGTTCGGGGCGATGGCGGTGGGGGGCTTCGCGTGGATGCGTAACCGCGCGCCCGCGGGCCCCGAGTCCGAGGGCACGAGCGGGGCGGCGGATGCCGCCGCGCTCGTCGCGACGACGACGGCCCCGGTGGCGAGCGCGCCGGACGCGGCAGCCCCGGCGCCGAGCGTGGAGCCGTCGGCGGACAGCGACACGAGCGCGACGGCGAGCGCGGAAGTGGCGCCGCCCAGCGCGAGGCCGTCCACGGTGAAGCCGCACAGTGGGAAGCCGCCCGTCGCGAAGACCACCGCCGACAAACCGCCGACCACCGCTGCGCCGACCCCCACCGGCAAACCGCCGGTGCACCACGGGATCACGAGCTCCGGGCTCTAATCCCAGTGCTCGCCTGAATCGGTCCTCTCGCAAAGCGGCGGCTGGGTCAGCGGAGCATCTTCCCACCTGGCAGCTTGTCGGTTCGGCGCGGAATCAGCCCGCGCGCAGGCTTCGTCCCCGGGAGCGGCGCGGCTTGTCCGTCTTGCCCCAGCGCTTGTTCGAAAGCTCGCGGATCAGCGCATCCAGCGCCCGTTCGACCACCACCTCCAGCTCCCGGCTCACGTGGCTCATCAGATCCTGGGCGTGCTCGAGCTTCGCTTTCAGGCTCTCTCTCCGGCCCCGCTCGAGCTCGCCGATCAGGGGGGATCGGTCGT
>JACKEA010000014.1 GCA_020633235.1 Polyangiaceae bacterium
TGTACCAGCGGAAAACCCAGCGGTTTGCGAGAACTTGGGCTGGCGAAACGCGTGGCCGCCGGCGGCGGGGCGCCACGCGACGGGCTTCGCGCCGCACCAACAAAATCTATGGGAGCAGGATGTCGGCGATGCTGAAGCTGGGCTCGACCAGCGCGGGGCCGTAGCTGCGGACGTCCGCGCCCTTGAGCATGAGGGAGCGGTACACACCGGCGGCGCGCACGTCGCCCGTGAGGCGGAAGCCGACGATCTTGCCGTCCTCGAGGAACAGCTTGCGGAGGGCGTCGCCGTGGCGCACGCGGAGCTCCTCGGGGCCGTGCTGGGCGCCCACGGCGATGACGGGCAGCCCCACGTGCTTGAGGCTGTTCATGGACTCGGCGCCCTCGTAGCGCACGTCCGCTCCGAGCACGTTGGCGGCCACCACCAGGCCTTGCTCCACAGCGTTCGGGAAGATGGCGTGGACGTAGCTCTCACCGGTGATGCGATCCTGCGTCTCCGCCACGTCCCCGGCGGCGAACACGTCCGCTGCGCTGGTCCGCAGTCGATCGTCCACCACCACGCCCCAGCGCACGCCGATGCCCGAGTCCGCGATGGGCTCGATGTTCGGCTTCACGCCGGTCGCCGCCACGTAGATGTCCGCGGCAAGCTCCTCGCCGGACTCGAGCAGCACCAGCTCCGCCCGCTTCTTGCCGGCGAAGGCGGAAACCCGGGTGCCCAGGCGCAGGGAGATGCCGCGGCGTCGGATCTCCTTTTCGACGATCTCCGCGGTCTCCGCATCGAGCATGCGCGGCATCACGCGATCGAGGGCCTCCACCAGCGTCACGCTGAGCCCCAGGTCGCGCAGCACCAATGCGACTTCCACGCCAACGAACCCCGCGCCCACGATCACGGCGCTCTTGGCCTGGCCTTGCTTGGCGCGGGAAACGAGCGCCTTGGCGGCCCGCAGCGACTTGAAGTTGGCGATGCCGGGCAAGTCTGCACCGACTACCGGCGCGTACAGCCGACCGCCGCTGGCCAGCACCAGGCGATCGTAGCCGAGGGCGGTACCGTCCTCGAGCTCCACGCGGCGCGCCGACGGGACCACGCGCGCGACCGCCACCCCGGAGCGGTACTCGATGCCGAGGCGCTCGCACACGTCCTCTCCCTTCCAGTACAGCGTCACGTCGCGTCCGGTCAGGAAGTGATCCGCCATCGCCGGAGGCGCGTAGGGCGGGAACGGCTCCGCGGAGATCATCTCCACCGTGGTTTCGGGGCTCCGCGTGCGGATGGCTTCGGCCGCCGTGAGGCCCGCGGGGCCGGCGCCGATGATCACGACGCGCATATCACCTTCTCGCTTTGCGTCAGGGCATCCCGGAAGCGGCTCACCGCCGCCACCAGCGGCGTGGGCGGCCCGCCCAGCAGGGCCTCCACCGCCGGCTCGCTCTCGAGCAGCGTTTCGTCCCACGGCAGCGCGTGCCGCGAGGCGAAGGGGAAACCGCCTTCTTCTTCGATCAGGCGGTAGACCTTGTCCACGTCCGCCGGGGAGCGCACGCGATTGACCAGCAGGTGCACCGAGCCGATGCCGATCTCGTGCGCCAGGCGCGCGGCCTGCAATGCCACCGACACACCGTTGAAGGTCGGATCCGTGACCACCGCCGCGTGGCGGAAGCCCTTGGCCAGGGCGCGACCGAAATGCTCCACGCCGGCCTGGGTGTCGAGCAGGATCGCTTCCCCTCGGCGCAGCTTGAGCGAATCGATCACCGCCGACAGCAGCGAGTTCTCCGGACACAAGCAGCCCGCCGCCGGTTGCACCAGGGTGCCCATGATCAACAGATTCACGCCGTCCGGGCCCACCACACCAAAGCGCTCCACCACGTCCGACACGTTGGGATTGAGGCGGAACATCAGGCCGTAGCCGCTGCCCGGGCGGGCGCCGGTCTTCTCTTCCACGTACGCCGGGTTCTTGCTCAGCGGCACCAGGCGCTTGGCCTCCGCCCGCGGCACGCCGAGGGCGAAGGGCAGGTTCATCTGCGGATCCGAGTCCAGCGCCAGCACCTGGTACAGGTCCCGCGCCAAGAGCCGCGCCAGGAGCGCCGTCAAGCTGGTCTTGCCGACGCCCCCCTTGCCCGTGAGCACGACGCGGAACTGATCCGCGTCCGTGGGAAAGTGGTGATGATGATGGTGGCCGTGGTCGTGGCCCGCGGTGTCGCACATGGCTCTACTCCGCGGCCTTGACCTTGGGCTTCACCTGGATCGTGCTCGGCTCCACGAACGGCAAGCCGAGAGCCTTGCGCTTCTCCTCGATGTGACGGCGGATCATCACGCTCGCCGCTTCGGGATCCGGCTCCACGGCGAACTTGGCGCCAACCACACCGTCGAGACCGTCGGCGAGCAGGCTCACCACGTTCTTGCTACCGAAGATGGGCGGCTCCACGCCCAGCACGGTGAAGATACCGCTGGCCACCACGTAGGCGCCGATGGCCACGGCCTTCTCCGAGTACCACTCGGGGGCGGCACCCGCGAGGGGCAGCTGGGAGATGTCGACCCCCAGCGCGTTGGCCAAGGCCGCGGCCAGGGTGAGGATGCGCGTGTTGTCCACGCAGGAGCCGACGTGCAACACGGGCGGGATGCCGAGGGCGTGGCACACGGCGGAAAGCCCCGGGCCCGCCATGTCCGCCGCCGCCGGCACCATGTGGCCCGCCTTGCCGTTCGCCACCGCGGCGCAGCCCGTCACCAGCACCAAGACGTCGTTCTCGATCAGCTCCTTGGTGAGCGTGAGGTGGGCGTGGTCTTGCGGGATCTTCGGGTTGTTGCAGCCGACGACGCCCACGGCGCCGCGCACCTTGCCGGCCTTGATGGCGTCGATCAGCGGCCCCGGCGTGCCACCGAGGGCCGACACGATGGCCTCCACCGAGAAGCCCGCCATCATCTCCACCGGCTCCACCGGGATGCGCACACGGGATGGATTCCGGTTCTCGTAGGCTTCGATCCCGAGGCGCACGATCTCCTTGCCGATCTCGTAGCCCCGGTGCGGATCGAAGGAGATGTGCGTGGCGCCGGGGAACTTGGCCTTGTCCGCGGTGGAGATCACCCGCGTGTGGAAGCACTTCGCCACGTCCACCACGCTGGGCATGATGCACTGGTAGTCCACCACCATGGCGTCCAGGGCGCCCGTCACCATCACCAGCTCCTGCATCAGGTGGTTGCCCGCCATGGGCACGCCCTTGCGCATGGTGAGCTCGTTGCCGGTGCAGCACAGCCCCACCAGGTTGATGCCCTTGGCGCCCTTGGCGCGCGCCAGTTGGACCAGCTCCTGGTCTTCGGCGGCCTGCACGATCACGTCCGAGAGCAGTGGATTGTGCCCGTGCAGAGCGATGTTGACGTGATCTTCCCGCAGCGTGCCGAGGTTCACCTTGCTCATCACCGGCTGCGGCGTTCCGAACATCACATCGGAAAGCTCCGTGGCCACCATGGATCCGCCCCAACCGTCCGAAAGGCTGGTGCGCAGGCCGTGCAGCAGGATGTTCACGTAGTCGTTGTCGACCCCCATGTGGGTGCGGTGCAGCATCTCCACGTTCTCGCGATCGATGCCGCGGGGTGTGACGCCGAGCTTCTCCCACAGCGCGCGGCGCTGCTCCGGCAGGCGCCCGAGGAACGAGAGGCTCTCCTTGCGTGAGCCGAAGTCCTCGAACAGCGCCTGAGCCACGTCCTTGGCGATGTCCCGAAGCTCGCGGCCGTCGACCGCCACGCCGCACTCCGCCGCCAGCGCGCGGAGCTTCACGCCGTCGCGGAGCTCGTAGCCGGTGGTGCGACCTTCCGCGGTCTCCGCAAACACCTCCAACACGTCGCGCCCGTGGTCGGAGTGCGCCGAAGCTCCCGCTGCGATGGTGCGCCCGAGATTCCGCGCCACGATCACGTCGGCGTCCGCGCCGCACACACCCTTCTGCGGTCCTTCGCCGAAGGGATCCACGCGACAGGGTCCCATCACGCAGTTGCGGCAGCTCACGCCCATGGAGCAGTAGCCGCACTGCGGCTGTTGCGCTTCGAGGCGGTCCCACACGGTCTCGATGCCTTCTTCCCGCGCCCGCGCGATCATGGCCTGCGCATCCGCGGTTACGCTCAAGTGCTTGTCAGCGCGACGTCGAGTGGTCATGAGACATCCTCCGAAATCTTGGTCACTGCCTCGCCGAAGCTCCGCCAACCGGCCACGGTCGACGGCAGCTCGGACCCGTTCATTTGCTTCGTGGCCGCCAGCACCGCGACGCTCTGGCGAATGCGGCCCGCCTTCGAGAGCTCGTTCAGCTCGCCGTACACCAACGCAGAGACCTTGCACGCCTCCACGCAGGCGGGCTCCCTCCCGTCCTCCACTCGCTCCGTGCAGCCGTCACACTTGGTCGCCACCACGCGCGCGCCAAAGCCGCTGTCCACCGGATGGAAGGTGACGACGTCAAAGGGGCAGACCATGGCGCACATCGCACAGGCGATGCACTTGTCGCTCGCCACCAGCACCACGCCGCGGGCGTCGTCGCGGTGCATCGCTCCGGTCGGGCACACCCGCGCGCAGGGCGCCGGATCGCAATGCCGGCAACGATTCGGAAAAGACGTGCCCATCACGGGCCCCGCCTCCACGTGGATGCGCGGCTTGGGCAGCGGGACCTCGAACACCGCCTGCGCCGCGTTCTTGCTCTTGGAGTGCTCCACGGCGCACGCGAACTCGCACTGTCGACAGCCGATACAGCGCTCGGAATTGACGAAAATCGTCTCCATCCTTGCCTCCAAGCTCACGGAGCGAATCGCTCCCGAAGATGGCAAACCGGAACCACTCAGAAATTGCGAGAAGCGTGCCCGGCGCCAACACCGCGGAATCTGCCTGGCTGCCGCGCAACGCGTGCGCTCACGCTTCGCAGCCACGCCGCCGATGCGCCTCGCTGTTTCGTTTCCTTGTTGGTCTGCCGCGGAAACCGCGCGGCCCGCCGTCGCGCTGCGTCAAGCCGCGGCCCTCTGGCATCGCGATCCGTCACCCTCGTCTTTGCCCACCATTCACCGTCATTTCCCCGCGTCTGCGTTGTGCCAAAGCGTGTCAGCGGCGGGGCACATCGCTTGCTATGGGCGAGCACGGGGGACGCAAACGCAGGAGGAAGCATGAAGAAGCAGGCACTCGGGCTCGCCGCGCTCATCACCGTCACCGCCGTCGCAAACGCGGCGTCCGCCAACTGCGCCATGCCGGTGGGCTACGGCGTGAAGGTCGAAGGCAACACCGTCACCGTGTGTCCCCAGGACTTCGGTCAGCGAACCTGCCCGGACGCGGATGGCATGCTGCGGGAGACACCCGGCGGCTCGACCGTCAAGCTCGCGGACTACTGCGACGGATCCTGCTACGTCGACGAGTGCGTCCCCAAGGGAGAGCACCGCTACGGGTTCGCGAAACCCTTCGACTGCTGCAGCAGCTGCTGTGGCACCGACTACTTCGGAACTGCAGAAGTGACCACGGACCTGCCCGCCAGCTGTCAGCTTTCGGCGAACAATCCCGGCGCCGAGCCCTACACCGGTCCAATCCCATGGGGCGATGACCCGACGCTCTGTAGCTATCAAGGCGGTGGCGGTGGCCCTCAGGATTCCGGCACGAACCCCGTGGACGGCGGCGCCGGCACCGCGAACGCCAACGGCGCGAGTGGTAGCAGCGACGGCGGCTGCGCCATCGGTTCCCCCGGCACGGCCAGCAAGGTCGTGTTTGGCTTCAACGGCTTGCTGCTCGCCCTGGGCCTCGTGCTCCGGGCGCGGCGCCGCGCAAAGAAGGAGTCTTGAGCCCAGCGCTTCTCGCGTGGGCGCTCACGGTGATCGTCGAGGTCACCGTGGTCGCCTGGGTGTACGCAGGCGAGCGCCTCCGCATGGCGCTCGCCTGCGCCGTCGCCACCACGGCGACGAATTTGACCATGAACTTGGTGCTGTTCCCGAACGTGCGCTCGATCACGAGCTACCTGCTCATCGGGGAGATCGGCGCCGTCGTGATCGAAGCCGCGGTGTACTTCGCCGTCAGCAAAGAGCGCGACCTCGGCCGCGCGCTGATCGCCTCTGCCATCGCCAACAGCGCGAGCTTCGCCGCCGGCATGCTGCTCTGGTAGCGCGAGCAGCGACAGCCTTCGTCGCAGCCGCGCACGCCGCGCCAAGCCGAATCTGGAACGAATCCCGTGAGTTGCTCAAACGGCTCCGGCGGTCGCTCATCTTCCGCTGTTGCAGATCGTCCGAACTTGGTAGCTTGAGTCAGGTTCAGAACAACCGGGAGGGTACGATGACACGAACTCGTTGGAACCTAGTGCTCGGGGGGGGGGTAGCTCTCCTCGGGATCATGCCGCTGGCATGTGGACAGGGGGGTGAAACGCGCGAGCCCGAAACCGGCACCGGACAGGAGCATCTCTACGGCGCGGGTGTCACTGTCGACATGACGTCCGACAGCGGACGCGTCGGCGCCGTGGGGTGGCTCGGCAACTGCTCCGCAACGCTGGTAGGGAGAAACAAGCTGCTCACGGCAGCGCATTGCGTGTGCGACAAGGCCAATGGCACCGTCGTACCCGGCGACTCAGTTTCCGTCTGCTTTCCCCAGAGTCCCGCGCCTTCGAAGTGGGCGTGTCCACCAGGGGCCGCGAAGTCCACGTCGGTCGTGATGCACCCGAACATGATACCGCTCTGCAAGGCCTATCCCACCCCCCTGCCGCCCCCCCTTTTCGGCGGACCTGACCTCGCCGTCATCACGCTCGAGGAGGACGTCCCATTTCAGGTCGTGAACAACGTCGCCAGGATCTACCTGGGGCCGATGAAACAGGGATCAGACGCCAACGTCTTGACGGACTACACCCAAGTGGGCTTCGGGCTCCCTGGTAGCGGAACACGCCGGACAGGCCCGAGCTTTCCGTGGTTGAACTTCGACACCTGCCAGGCGTTTGAGCTCAGCACTTGCCACCCGTTTGGGGAGTGGCACGACGCGCGCCTCGAGGTGTCGCGCTCGATCCACGATCACGGGGACTCGGGCGGGCCGCTGTATGCCACGCACAAGGACTTCGGCGATGTCGTCGTCGGTGTGACCTCCGGAGAGCGCCACTCCAGCGATTTCTACGGAATAGGCGCCGCCAATCCGGAGGACTACCAGCTGTGGGCTCCGACCGGAAACACCGGAGACGGCGACAACAACCCCACGTTCCTGATCAACAACATCGGTGATCCTGATGGAGACGGCGTCATCGGCGACAACTGCCCCGACGTACCGAACCCGGATCAGCTGGACGAGGACCACGATGGCGTGGGAGACGCGTGCGACAACTGCCCGCCGTCGTTCTGCGCGCAGTACCCTGGAGCGACCGGAGTATCCTGTTTCAATCCGCTCCAGGCCAACAAGGACGGCGACTCGTTGGGCGATACGTGCGATGTGTGTGCCGACACCATTGGCGGCTTCCCAAGCGAGGACGCCGACGGCGACGGTTTCGGAGACGCGTGCGACAACTGCTCGCAGCCCGAGGAACAGATCCAGTGCAACACCGACGCGGCTTGCGCGGCGCTGGGGGCCGGCTTCTGCGTCTGGGACCCGGTGCCGGACATCATCTCCTACGGGCGCTGTAGCGCTCCGGCGGATTCGGACTCAGACGGCTTTCAGAACGCGTGCGATACATGTCCGGGCTTCGTCAACACGTCGCAGCGCAACTCCAACGGGCTCGCGGAGGAGCGCGAGGCGCTGACCCACCCCGGTCTCGAAAGCCGCGCGGACGAGTGCGAGCCGGTACCCGTGGCGCGTATGGACAAGCAGCAACCCGTGTCCGCCACGCCGAACCAGATGGCGGCCCTGAAGGACTTCCAGCCCATCCCTGGCGATCGTTGGCTCGGAAAGATCAGCGAAACACAGTCGCCGCTGGCTGCGCCTGTCACCATCAGCTACCGCGTGTGCGGGTGCTACACGGCGAGCGGACAGCCGATCTTCAATCTGGACGAGTGCGTAGGAGATCCGAATGTCCCTGGCGTACCCTGTTCCTGGACGGATCCTGCGATACCGAATCCGTTGTCTGCGTGGCAGATCCCCACGATCGTGAACAACGCGCACGCTCCCATCTTGGATGCGAACGGCACGACCGGTTCGCTGCCGATGCAGGTCTCCACTGCCTTGCCATGGAACGTAGAGTGGAGCTGGCGCGACGATCTTTCGTCGGGCACCGCGGTCGGCGAGGGCGCCTGCACCGACGAGCCGTTCTCCTGCAGCAGCCAGTCCGTGATGTTCACCACCACCCACACCAACGTCTTCTTCGTCAGTCCGCGCGACGCGAGCGCCAAGCTCCGTGACGTGTTCCAGTTGGTGCACGTCCCCGGCTACCTGGCGGTGACGTACGACGGCATCCCGGCGGTGGCCAGCTGCATCAACGCCGGCTGTTTGCCGTGGTTCGACGCAGGGCTCTATCTGAAGGACCCGGACTTCTTCGACTTCGGCACCGTGTTCGCGACACCTGTGGTGCTGACTCGATCGGGGGATAGCGTGCTGGCACTGGATGGAAGCACTGTCGTCGACATCACCGACCAGGTGAACCCGTCGCTGGCGACTGCCATTGGCAACCCGGATCTCATGTGGCTCACCCCCGTGGAACCCAACACGCGCCTTCGCCAACTGCCCGGGCGCGGGGCACTGCAGGCGGTAACGCTACCCCGCGCGTTCAACGACACCTCGGTCATCCAGGAGATCGTGCGGCAGCCGACGGGGCTGTTCGCACGTTCACGCACTGGGGACTTTGGCTTGGCAGCCGCCGCCAGCACCACGCCTCTGCGCCCCAAGCCCAGGCATGGCGCCGGGGGTCTGCTATCAGGCGTAGAGCGCGTCGTCTACATGATCGGCGGCACGGACGAAGCGAGCGGAGCTCCCTCCCAAGCGATCTGGCGCTACTCCCTCGATGACGATACCTGGGCTCTAGCGGCACCCTATGCGTCGGAGGTTCCGTCGTCCCACGTCCTGAGCAGCGCGTACGACCAGGCCGGCCGACGCCTGTTCGTCTTGGACCTGGATGACGATCCCCACCTCGGAAAGCTGCACTGGGCGCGCCTGCTGGAGTTCGACCTGCAAGCAGGCACGTCTCGTCGGCTGGCGAGCTGGCCCTTCGTCCCGCTGTTCAAGAGCCACTTCCTGATTGCCGATGCCGACGGCTCGCTGCTTCTCGTGCTGGGCAAACCGAACAGCTTCACCACGTTCCGGCTCACGGTGACCAACAAGGGTGTGCAGCCCGCCGGCGTATTCTCGAGGTCCGGACGCCCCCTGGGGCCTCCGGTGATGGGAGACGAGCATCCGGTCTTGGCGGTGAAGCGACAAGGGAAGATCGTGTACGAATCGCTGAACCCGGAGCGGTTTTCCGGCAAGAAGCCATGCACCATGCTGTGATTCGTGCGCTTGCTGTCTCGACTGCCAGCGTGGTCCTGGCGCTGGCAGCGGTCTGGTCGTGCTCCAAGGAGCACGACCAGACCGGACCGCAATCCGGGGGCGCCGCCGGGGCTTCGGGCTCTGCGGACGCGACGCCAGACTGGGGTGTCGGCGGCAGCAGTTGGGAGGCGAGCTCGGGCGGCTCGGGCGGGTCGTCACCAACGGACTCCGGGCTTCCGTCGGACTTGGCATGGCTCGCGGACCCGGACATCTGGAAGCCGGTTCCGGGAACGGATTTCCTGGCACCCTACTGCGCAGCTTTCGAAGGCGTACCCGCACTGCTGAAGTTCCCGGCCCTCGAGTGGAAAGGCTGCGGGACTGGCTGCGCCGTGGCGGACTTGGTTCAGGGCTACCAGAAAGCCGGCGCGTACCGCGGTGCCGGCACGCACATTGTAGAAGGAAAGACCCGAGCGCTGCTGGCGCTGCACACGGTGACCACCACCGACTCTCACTACTATCAAACGGCGCGGGTCGCGGATCTAGAAACGGGGACGACGATTGGCGCGGTCGAGCTGGTGGAGAAGACCGGCATAGCTTGGGCGACGTGTTCCGTCGGCCAAGGACCAGAGAGCGCTGTGATCGGTGGCGTCGCTGGGCTTTCTATACCGGGCGACCCTGAATCTCACTCGCTGGCCATGACCCTCAACGTTCCAGAAGGCACCTGGATTTGGGCGCAGCCAGCGCTGGAAAATGCACCGCAGGGTCTCATGTCCTTCGACATCGATTCGGACAACATACGCTTCCAGACGGGAAAGGGAGCCGTTCGAGCATTGCTGAACCCCGCGGTGAGCACCTGGACCACTCTTGAGTCGAACTCCCTGTCCAGCATCGGTTCCGGACAAGGCGACCTGGCTGTGTGGATCGATTCCGTCCAGCCCGGAAAGCAAAAGATCCGAGGCTGGGCGCCGGATGGCAAAGGCATCCGAGACCTGCTGGATCCTGCGCCAGCCCTCACCTGCATGGTGGCGCCCGGGCCAACGGCAATTGTCGGGGCGGTGAGCGACGGCTCCAGCTGCTCGGACTATGGCCACCTTCGGCTGTTCAAGCTACCGCGCATCTACTCGCTGAGCGCATCTGCGCCCGAGCTCAGCCCGACCTTCGGAAGCACTCCGCTTGCGCTGTACACCGAGCCAGGACTGCGCGTGTGGAACGGATACGCCATCGCCACGGTGAGTGAGCCCGGCGAGGCGGGTCCCGGCGACGCGTTCCTGCTGGTCGTGCGGCTTTCCGACTGGAAGAGCTGGCGCGTCGATGCGTCGCCCGGGCACCAACCGCACGGGTCGGCGTGGACCATCACGGACAAGTACTTGTACTTCGGGGAAGCGGGGACCACCGCGGCCACATCGCAGTGGGCCACCCAGATCCGGCGCTACGATCTGGCCGAGCTCGACCAGCTCGCAACGCCTTTGGGGAACTGACATGCTGCGCCCAGCCGTCATCGTCGCGCTGGTATTGGCCGCAACCCCGGCGGCTGCACAAGAGGCGCCAGCGTCCCGCGCGACCGTGGTGCAGCCGGGCGCTGGGGAAGCGCCGCCGGTGGTGCCCAAGGGCCGCTACGGTTTGGGTGCCGGCATGGCGTTCACGGGCTGCGGCGACCGCTGCGGTCTGATCCAGAATCCGTCGTACGGCGCCCGGGCCTTCGCGATCTGGCCCATAACGGACGGCTTGGGCCTCGGAGTGACGGCGGACCTGGGGCTCTTTCCGCGCACGCGGAGCAGTGTGGGAAAGGGCCTGTACGTGGGCGGCGTGCTGGAAGTATCCAGCGGCTACCACGCGCCGTCGAGCTTCAGCTTCTGGCTGGGGTTTGGCGGGTACAGCGGCGAACGCGGCGTGGGCAATCCCTGCATTTCTTCGAGCGGGGGACGGCTCCAGGTCGGCGTGCGCGCAGGGACGCACCTGTCGGATTCCGTGTTCGCGTCGCTGTCCGCGTCGGCAGCCGACGGCCTCGGAGGGACGTGTTCCACCGCGGACGCCGCTCAGCCCGACACGCGCGATCCCGTCGCGCCGGTGGAGGGCGGTCTCGCGCTGTTCGCCCTCGAGATCGCGTACGAGATGGGCGGAGCGCGCCGGCGCTGACGGACGCCCTGCGTCAATCCCCGCCGCACGTGCGAAAAGCGGACATTTCACCCCGCTCACTCGCCTGAACCCCCTCCGATGTCCGCTTTTTGGACGTCACGGCGCTTCGGTGCCCCACGAGACGATCAAAAGCTCACTTGGACTTCGGCATCGCTGGCGGGCAGCGCGAGGTACAACGCCTTCTCCGCTGCGTCGTAGGTCCAGCCGCTGTCGGCGCCGAGGAGCGCGGCGCGATCCGCCACCGCCGGGAGGCCGCTCACGGCGCTGGGGGCGGCCTCCAGCCGGATGCGCGCGATGACCGGCAGCGTGGCGCGGGAGAGCGTGAGGCCGTGGGGCGTCACCTCGATGGCCGTCGTGGCGCCGTCTTCGTCGGCGAGGGTGAAGCTCGTGCTCTGGGTGCCGGGGAACGCCCACAGCGTCAGGTGGCCGGCGTGCTGAGGCGTGCCGAATTCCGTCACGTCGCTCGAGACATTGAGCGGGATGATGGCGCCTTCCTTCACGTACAGCGGGATCTTCGCGCGGTCCGAGGCATCCACGGCGGTGAGCGTGGTGCCGCCGTCGAGCCAGGCGCCGCCCAGATCGGCGAAGTCGAGCCAGCGGGCGCCGCTCGGCAGGGGCACGTCGCGGGTGGAAGTGTCGTCGAGGATGGGCGCCACCAGGAACGCGTCCCCGAGCTCATAGCGGTAGTCGCCGGCCCAGGCAGCGGCGTCCCCCACGGGCTTGACCAGCGGCTTCTCGGCCTTGGCCAGGGAGTAGAAGAAGGGCACCAGCTCGTGGTGGAAGGTGGCCCAGTAGCGGTAGAGGGCCACGGTCTCGTCCACGTGATCGGGCACCGTCCAAGGCGCGATGTTGGCGCGACCGTGGAGCTGCATGAAGGGCGAGAGCGCGCCAACGGCGGTCCAGCGCGCGAACACCAACGTGTCGAAGGGGATCTTCGGGCCCAGCACGTCCTTGTCGTCGCGATCGATGTAGCCGCCGATGTCGGAGCCCACCACCAGGTAGCCGGCGGCCGCCGAGCGGAACGTCTCGTCGAGGGCGTCCGCGAGGCCCAGCCAATCCCGGCGGTTATCGCCCATCCACGCCACCGGCGCGTGCTCCTTCTTGGCGAAGAAGCGCCCTGGGAACTGGTAGCTCTCATCCCAGGCGCGCACCATGGTCACGAACTCCTCGGCGCCCCGCTGGTGCACGCCGTAGGCGTAGAAGTCCTTGTAGTATTCCTCCGAGTAGGCCTGGTGCGACATGTCCCCCGCCGCGGTGGAGACCGGATCGCTGTCGATGTACTCCTCGCCGAAGTCCAGCTTGAAGCCGTTGACGCCCATGCGAAAGAGCTCGTCCTGCTGGCGGTGCCACCAGGCCATCGCCTTGGGATTGAAGAAGTCGATGGCGCTGCCGGTGCCCTTCCACCAAGAGTACTCCGCGCCGTCGTCGATCAAGAAGCCGCAGGTTTGCGCCTCTTCCAGGTTCGGCGTCGGTCCATCGTACACGTCGCCGCCCTGCTCCAGATCGAACGACCAGCGGTTGAGCAATGGCGTCAGCCACAGCACGATGCGAATGTCCTGATCGCGGAGCTCTTTGACGAAGCTCTCGAACTCCGGATAGCGCGTCGGGTTCGGGACCAGCGAGTTGTAGTTGGTCTCCCAGGGGCTATCGAGCACGGCGACGCCCACCGGGATGTCGCGATCGCGAAAGCCCTTGATGAAGTCGCGCATGTCGTCCCGCGTGGAGATGTCCTTGCTGATCCAGGGCTCGAAGGCCCAGCGCGGCGTGTACAGCGGCGGCGTGTCGATGGTCGGCGTCGGCAGGTTGCACGGGTCGAGCGCCGCGGCCGGCTCGTCGTCCCCTCCACCGCCGCACGCGACCGTCAGCGCGACCAGGGCGATGGGCGCGAAGCGAAGAAGGCGCATCCCCCGAATTTGCCGCGCGGCTCCGTCGGATGCGAGTCGGATTCCGCGCTCGGGGGTTTCCGCGGTTTTCCCGGGGAGACAGGCCGCCGCGGGGGACGGGCCTCGGATATTTCGCGGCGAACCAACACCCTCATGAACATCAGACTTGGACGGTGTCTCCCGGCGCGGGGATGCGGATCCAGGGGCCGCGGGCCCGGGCGTCGTCGTGGATGGCGGTCTTGTGGGCACGACCAAGGTGCACCAAGCACAGGGACTGCACGTGGACCCGGGCGGCCATGCTCGCGATCGCGTCGAGGCTGGCGTGACCGCCGGGGCCATCTTGAGCCGCGTAGCACTCGTGAACGAGGAGCGAGGCCTCGCGGTAGAGCGCTTCCGTCGCGTCGCTGGGAGCGCCATCGCCGCTGTAACACAGGGAGCGTTCCTGCTCGTCGATGCGCAATGAGAGATTGCGCACGCCGTGCTGACTTTTCGCGTTGCTGAGGATGGCGCCGGCCAGGTACAGCTTGCTGCCGGGAGCGAGCTCTTTGCGCTCGATGGTGAAGCCTTGATCGTAGCTGCCCGGATAGCCGAGCTCGAGCAGCTTCGTGAGCCAGGCGTCGAGGCCGGGACCGCCGATCACCGTGAGCGGCCGCGTGCGGCCCTCCTCGCGCATCCAGAGCAGCAGCGCCGGAAGCCCGAAGCTATGATCGGCGTGCAGGTGCGAGATGTAGATCGCGTCCAGCAGCGACGGGTCGCGGGAGATGGCCCACAGCGCATGGGGCACGCGATAGCCGCAGTCGATCAAGAGCGCGGTGGAGCCGCGGTACAACAGGCTGGTGTTCGGGAGCTCGGGATCGAACGCCTCGCCGGTTCCAACGAAGGTGACCTCGGGCATCCCTGGAGGGTCACCTGCCGGGCCCCAGGCGCGCAAGCGTGTCCCAGGCCTGGCGATGGCGTTCCTTGACCTCGCTCCGCAAGTCCGCGATGCGCTTCCGCAGCTTCTTGGCCTGGTCCTCGGCGGCAAGCAGGCGATCGACGATGGCGCCGCCGCCCTTCAGCTGGTTCACGGCGCGGGCGTTGGCGCGCAGGCGGGCGATGTCTTGCTCGGCTTGTTTCAGATCTTGGCCGCGGCGAATGATGCCGCCGTTTCGCACCTCGGCCTCGAGCAGCCTGTCCGCCGCGGCCAGCAGGATCTTCTTCTGCGACTCCGGCACGAGCTTGTGCGCGGCCACTGCCCGCAGGCTCTTGGACGTGAGCCGATCGAAGCCCGTCGATTTGCTGAGCCCCTCGTCCACCCGCAGCGTGCGCGTGCCCTCGTGCTTGGCCTTCACCTTGAAGACCGCCACGCCGTGCTGCGTCTGCTCGTCGTAGGACACTTCGTCCGCGTCCATCACCTTGGCGTTGTTCACGAAGGGCAGCTCGAGATACACGGTGCGCGCCGAGCTGCTGCGGTTTTCGATCTCGTAGCGCACCACGTGGTGGCGCACGAAGTGCTCCGTGAGAGCGGTCCCGGACCAGCTCACGAGACGCGTCTCGTCTTTTTGAGTCGCATCGTCTTGTCGGAGCTCGAGATCCAGATCGAAGCCGAAGGACAGAATGCGGCTCTCCCGCGGCTTGAGGCGGTCGATGGCGCTCTCACCAGCGAAGCCGCCATCCGCGAAGATGGAAATGGGACCGGCGGGCAGGGTCTGCTTGCCTTGGTTTTTGAGGTGCACGGCGCTGCGCGCCGGCTCGCCCGCGCTGGCGATGAAAGCGATGCGCCGGGCGCTCACGGCGTTCGTGACGAAGGGCACCAGGGCGGAACCGTGGGCGCGAAGGTCCAGCGGGCTCTTTAGGGAGTAGCGAAACAAGGCACCGGACTCCACGCCCTCCGTGGGCGCAACGGCAGCGAGATTGCCGACGGACAAGAGCGAGCTCTGCCCCGTGCCGGTGCCACCGCCGTGCCCGATGGTGCCGATGCTGCCGAGCCCGATGCCTTCACCGCGGCCGCCGCCGCCGGCACCGACACCGCTCAGGCCAATGCCGCCGGCGCCGAAGCTCTCGCCCGTCCACATCGCGTCCGGCGTGGTGCCGAGCAACTGCGGCACGGTGGATAGCTCGTTCTCCGGCGTGACCAGCTCCCGCCGCGCATAGCGGGGCGCCGCCAGCGGAAACAAGTACGAGTCCGGACGCCCGTTCACGAGCTCCACGCTCACCTTCTTCCAGTCTTCGTCCGTGTCGTTGTGGAGCAGCGCCCAGCCCTGCAGCGCGCCGTCGTCCTTTTCGCCCAGCACCAAGCGGTAGGTAGAACGCCACACCGGCGTCTCCGCCACGTAGCCGAGGGCCACGGGCTTGCCGGCCTGCGCCATGACGCGGAGCTTCTTCTCGACGCTGGCAGCGCCGCCGCTGGCGGCTTCCAGTGCCGTTTCAAGCCGCTTGGCGCGGGCGGGATCCGTCGGCCGCGCGCCTACCACGTCGTGCAGCGCGAAGCGGCGGATCTCCGAAGACTTGGTGAGCATCACCAGCGAAGCCACCTTGCGCGGCGTGCAGGGCGCGCCTTCTTTCTGCACCACGCACTCTTCCATGGCGCTCACGTTGGCGTCCTGCACGTCGACGACGCGGCCCTGCACCTTCTCCTTTTCGGTGCGGAGCTCCACGTCGGCGCCCTTCAAGCTGCCGAGCAGCTGCACCATGCCGAGGGAGGTGTCTCCATCGAGCCCGGCCAGAGCGCGCGCCATGTCCGCCGTCACGCTGCTGCCGAACTCCACGCCGCCCACGCTGGTGCCGCCCCCCGGAGACATCACCACCAAGGTCTTGAGCGCGTCGTCCAGGTGCCCCGCGGGCACCGGCAAGGTCGCGTCGCTGGCGGCGCTCACGGTACCGCTGCGCTCGAAATATCCAACGCCCGTTTCGTACAGACGCACACGTTTGAGCGGCAAGCTGCTGGGCTCGGCGAGGGCCACGCCATGGGTGAGCACCAGCGCCGCCCCGAGATGGGTCGCTTTCATGCAACACCGAGACAACGCTCGCTCCCGAGTGTTCCGGCTTGACTGACACCGGGTCGAACACCACGTTCTGCCTGTCATGTTGATGGTCCTCGTCGCCCGGCTTCTCGACCTCTATTCCCTGGTCGTGCTCATCGCCGTGGTCACCTCCTGGATGGGCCTTTCCTACGAGAACCCCGTGGTGCGCTTCACCCGCGCCCTCACGGAGCCTCTGCTCGAGCCCATCCGCCGCGTGCTGCCTGCCATGGGTGGACTGGATTTCTCGCCCATGCTGCTGCTGTTCGGCATTCAGCTCTTGCGGCGCTTCTTGTTCGGTTAGGCTCCGGCCTCATGGCCATCATCACCGTTGTCGGCGCCGGCATGATGGGCAGCGCCCTGTGCGTGCCCCTGGTCGACGCCGGTCACGACGTTCGCCTCGTGGGGACCCACCTCGATGGCGACATCATCGATAGCCTGCGCCAGAGCGGGACTCACCCCAAGCTCCGACTGGAGCTGCCCCGCGCGATACGTCCCTTCCCCATCGCGGAGCTCGAGCAGGCGATGCAGGGGGCGGAGATCATCGGTGTGGGCGTGAGCTCTCCCGGCGTGGGGTGGGCGCGCGAGCAGCTCGCGCCCTACGTCAGGCCGGAGATCCCGATCGCGATGATCACCAAGGGCCTCGAGTGGAACGGCAGTGCGCTCTCGGTGCTGCCGGACGTCCTCGCGCTGCCGAATGGCGCCGCGCCTGCGGCGATCGCCGGGCCTTGTATTGCGGGAGAGCTCGCGCGGCGCGTGGAGACCTGCGTGGTGCTCACCGGACGCGACGGCGCCATGCTCGAGCGCATCGCGCGGGCCTTCGCCACGCCCTATTACCACCTGTTCCCGAGCGCGGACGTGATCGGGGTGGAGACATCCGCAGCGCTCAAGAACGCGTACGCCATGGGGATTGCCTTCGCTACGGGCCTGCACGAGCGCCGTGGCGGGCAGCCCGGCAGCGTGGCCATGCACAACGCCGAGAGCGCCGTGTTCGCTCAAGCGGTGCTCGAGATGCAGCACATCGTGCGCGTCATCGGTGGCGATCCCGGGAGCGTCCCGGGCCTCGCGGGTGTGGGCGATCTCGACGTGACCACCAACGGTGGGCGCACCGGTCGCTTCGGGCGCTTTCTCGGGCTCGGGCTCGCGCGGGACGAGGCCATCGCGCGCATGGAAGGCGCAACTCTCGAGTGCCTCGACATCCTCGCGGTGCTCGAGGCCGCGCTGCCCACGCTGGAAGGCGAACGGTTGCCGCTCTTGCGCCACATGATCGACGTGGCCATCAAGGGCGATCCCGTGAACCTTCCCTTTCAGAAGTTCTTCCGGTGAGCGAGCCCCTCGTCGTTTCCGTCGACGCCAGCACCACCGCGTGCAAGGCCATTGCGTGGAACGCCACGGGCCACACGGTGGCCGAAGGTCGCGCACCTCTCGCATTGGAAAATCCCGCTCCGGGCGCCTGGGAGCAGGACGCCCGAGACTGGTGGAGCGCGACGACCAAGGCGCTCCGCTCGGTGACGGCCGCCGTGGCCTCGGGCCGTGTCGCCGCGCTGTGCATCGCCAATCAGCGCGAGACCTTCGTGCTCACGGACGCCGCGGGCGAACCCCTGGCTCCGGCCCGCGTTTGGATGGACTCCCGCGGCGCCCAGAGCGTGGCCGACGCCATATCCACGGTGGGCGCGGAGCGTTTGCATGAGCTCAGCGGCAAGCCGCCCTGCATCACACCATCGCTCTACAAGCTCTTGGAGCTGCTCCGGCAAGAGCCCGCGCTGTGCACGCCGGGCACCCGCTTCTGCGACGTCCACGCGTTCCTGGCGTGGAAGCTCACGGATCGCTTTGCCACCTCCCTCGCCGCGGCGGATCCCACGGGCCTGATCGACATGCAAGCGCGTTGTGTGAGCCCGGAGCTCTTGCGCCTCACGGGCCTGGACGAAGGCGCGATGCCGGCGATGGTGGAGCCCGGCCGCGAGCTCGGCAAGCTCACGCCAGAAGCGGCGAGCGCCACCGGCCTGTCGCCGGGATTACCCGTCATCGCCGGCGCCGGCGACGGGCAAGCTGCTGGGCTCGGCGCCGGCATCGTGGCGCCGGGCGCCGCGTACTTGAACCTTGGCACCGCCGTGGTGAGCGGCGTGCTGTCGTCCGAGTACGTCACCAGCCGCGCGTTTCGCACCTTGTACGGCGCCGCGCCGGGCAGCTACTTCTTGGAGACGGATCTCAAGGGCGGCACCTTCACGCTCACTTGGTTGGTGGAGCGGCTGCTCCGTCACAAGGGTGAGGTCGGCAAGGTGCTGAGCGAGCTCGAGCAAGAAGCGGAGAGCATCCCTGCCGGCAGCGACGGCCTGACCCTGGTGCCCTACTGGAACGGCGTGATGAACCCTTTCTGGGACGACGGCGCCCGGGGCATCACCATCGGCTGGCACGGGGGCCATGGGCCCGCGCACCTGTATCGCGCCGTCTTGGAGGGCATCGCCTTCGAGCAGCGGCTGCACACGAGCGGCGTGGAGAGCGCCATCGGCCGCAGCATCCCCGAGATGATCGTGATGGGCGGCGGCTCCACGAGCGAGCTCTGGTGCCGCATCTTGGCCGACGTCCTGCAGAAACCCATCGTGCGCACCGGCAGCTCGGAGGCCACCTCGCTGGGCGCCGCGGTCCTTGCCGCCCGCGCGGCTGGCTGGTTCAGGACGCTCACCGAGGCTGCCTCCGCAATGACCCGCACCGGCGCGCGCTTCGAGCCCCGAGACCCCGCCCGCTACGATCGACTCTACCGCGAGGTGTACGAGCCCCTGTATCCCGCCGTGCGCCAGCTCATTCAGCCGCTGCACTGAACCCAAGCGTCGACGTCCGCGTCGCACTCCGGGGGTGAGCCATTGATCACTGGAACGTTCGACGTGACCGGGCCTCCGGTGCAGCTCACGTTATTCGGGTCTGCGTGGTCCAGGAGGCATTGACTCATCTTCTCGAAGATGTCGACGCAGCCGACCACCAGACCGCCGACGTCGCACGCCGACTTGCATTGCTCGAGGGCGTCCACGGGGCAGTCGCCCGAGACCTGCACTTCCCACTCACACAGCGCGTAGCAGTTCGGCACGCTGGCCTTGCCCCCGCTGCCTCCCGAGGCCTGCCCGGCACTGCCTCCCGAGGCCTGTCCTGCGCTGCCTCCGCTGCCTCCGCTGGCCCCGGTTCCGCCTGTCGGTCCCGACTTCTTGCTCGGCGGGCCGCCGCTACCTCCGCTGCAGGCCGTCACCACTACGATCCCGAGCACACCGATGACCCTCATGCTGGCCATCCTACACCCAGTTCCGCATGAATCGCTGAGGTAGCGCTGAGCCAGCGCTGAGGGTGAAGGGAGCGGGCGCCGCGTAGATTTCGGCCATGGAACCTACCCACTTGCTCTCCCGCCTCAACGCTCCGCGTTGGCTCTGGCTTCTCGGAACCATCACCGCCCTGCTCACCATGAGCTCCGCCGCGCGAGCGCAAACCAAGCTGACCCCGTTCGACCCGACCAAACACGGTTTCGACTTCGTCAACGACTTCAACAATGACGTCATCAAGAACATCGACTTCCGGACTGGCGGGCTGTGCGGCGGCATGTCCTACGCTGCCCTCGACTACTACCTCGCCAAGAGGCCGGTCCCGCGCCAGAAGTATCGCCCCGCCAACGGCACGCCGCTGCAGAGCTACATCTACAACCGGCAGGTTACCTCGCTGGTCCCCAACGCCACGAAGTGGGCCGAGCTCGGGACCAATCCCGGCGGCGCCCGCAACGCCGAGTTCTTCAGCTGGGGTCTGAGCTCGGAGTTCGCGAACCTGCGCGCCATCATCGACACCGGTCGGCCGGCGCCACTGGGCCTGCAGGCGGTCGAGGGCACCAGCCACCAGGTGCTGGCCATCGGCTACAAGCGGTCTTCTGCGGGCGCGCTGCAGGAGATCTACCTGTACGACCCCAACTTCACCAACGAGCGCATCACCCTCCGACCCAACGCCAGCAAGAAGTGGTACGAGTACGTCGGCAAGTACGACTCCGCGAAGCCGAACAAGTACCGTTGGCGGACGTACTTCGTGGACAAGAGCTACAAGCCGAAGACGCCCGTTTCCGTTCCTGCCCCCAACTACCCGGACAACGGCACGATCCGCGAGCTCGTGATCCACTTCGCCACCGGTGCCGACGACTTGCGCGGCAAGAACGACAACGTCAACTTGATCGTGCACTTGCGCGACGGCAAGAAGATCACGCGCAACAACATCAACCTCGGAGCCCGCTGGCTCTCCAACTACACGGAGAGCGCGCTCGTGTCGCTGCCGCCCATCCGCAAGGCGGACATCGCCGCCGTAGAGCTCACGACCACGTTCTCCGGCGGCATCGGCGGAGACAACTGGGACGTCGGATCCATCGTCGTCGACTACCAACACTCGCGCACGGCGCTCAGCCGCCTGATCGCCAGCAGCAGCTTCTTTCGTTTCACGGGCAGCAAGCGGTCCCTCAAGATCCCGCTCCCCAGCAGTGCGCCGGCCGCGTTGCCCGGGCAGGTCACCACCCTGACCCTGGTGATCAAGACGGGCAACGATGATCTACGTGGCAACAACGACAACGTGAACGCCGTCATCCACTACCGAAACGGAACCAGCCAGCGGGTGGATAACCTCAACCAGCGCCAACGCTGGGCCGACGGCTCTCAGCACGTCGTCCGCCTGCCCCTCAAGGCACCCGTGGACCGCTCGGCGATCGTCGGCGTAACGCTACAGACGACGTTCTCCGGCGGCATGGGCGGCGACAACTGGAACCTCAACGAGCTCACGGCGATTCCGGCGTGGGACACGAAAGCAACGCCGTACAGCAAGAAGGCGGGCAGCCCGCTGTATCGCTTCACGGCCTCCAAGCGCTCCTACAAGCTCTCCTGGTAGCGCACGCTGACGAGCCGAGGTGTCCCACGACTGGGGCACCTCGGCGTCTTGTCTCCAGATTTTTGTTTTCACGGCGCGGCCACGAATCGGTCCGTACCTACTTCCGTCTATAGTGACGTCATGAAACGAACTTGGATGGTAGGCGTGTACCTCATGTCCGGCCTCGCGCCAGGCGCGGTTGCAGCGAAGCCGAAAGGGCT
Source organism: Polyangiaceae bacterium (assembly GCA_020633235.1). NCBI lineage: Bacteria > Pseudomonadati > Myxococcota > Polyangiales > Polyangiaceae > Polyangiaceae bacterium. The sequence goes on from JACKEA010000014.1 coordinate 21,473, forward strand.
ACCCAGCCTGAAGGCTCCGGTCACCGTGCCGAACAGCACGCCGGTGGTCACGGCGAAAGCGGGTGAGATCGAAAAGGCGAACCTCCAGGCTGCGTCCGTGCTCTTCGCGGCATCGGCCCTCGAGGAGATGAAGCTGTTCGAGGTCGCGGACAAGCTCGCGGATCTCTTCCTGTCGGGCAAGCTGCCGGTGGGTGCGGGCGCTAGGAGCCAAGCGGCGGCTTGGGTGAAGACGCGTCCAGAACGCCTGAGCGCCAGCGAACGGCAGAGGCTCTACGGCCACGTGCTCGGCGGCTCCCAGAGCAGCACCCCCAACGTCGACTTTCCGGTGCTCTGGAGCCGCTTCCTCAAATCCGTAGACGACTACGGACGCATCGCGAAGCTCGCTCCCAAGCAGAAAGCCACGAGCGCCGCCGCGCTGCACAAGGCAGCGCGGGAGCTGGCGCAGAATCTGACGGCTCGCACCCACGGCGCGCCCCTCTTCGCCGCCGCGCAACTCGCCAAGCAGCTCAGGGAAGCGGACGCCCTGCTGCGTCATCCCGACACCCTCGCGGCGACCAAGTCCAAGGACCTGTGGCAGGTCGTGGAGCACGTCGCGAAGCAACAGCTCGGCGCGTCCATCAACACGGTACGGGGGCGGACTCTCGCAGAAGACGGCGCGGACATCCTCGACTGGCTCTCGAGCGTGTCGAATCCCGTCGCCGCCAGCGGCGGCGCCGGCAAGGTCGCCGCTTCCGCAGTCGCCCACCGAGTTCCCAAGAAGGCCCGGGAGGTCTCCCGGATCCCGACGCTGGCCAAGTCCGTGGCCGTGAGCGCGCAGGCGTTTCAGGTCAAAGCGCTGTGCTTTGACGCCAAGCGGCACCTCGTGCCCTGCAAGGTCGTCGAGAAGAAGTAGGAACCACCCTCGAGGAAAAGCTCATGACGCGCAAAGTCGGCACCACGCCCTACCTGGACGCCCTGGTGGCCTTCGCCGCACCTGAGGTGGATCCCGACCTACCGGATGACACGCACCCGGAAGTCTGGGTCGCCGCGCGCGTCGGCCCCCGGCAGCCCCAAGTGGGTCAGTGGCTGTTTGACTTCGCGGACCACCCGAAGGCCATCCAGCATCTGAACCCATCGACCCGGAAGAAGCATCTTCATTGGGCGCGCATCGCAGTCGGACACCTCCAGGTGCTCATCGCGGGATGGTCGAGCCAGACTGGCCCCTTGAAGCTCTACCTCGTTGACCGGGAGAGCCGGCGGGCGGTCGCACGCGGTACGTCGATTGACCACTTCATCCGCACGGTGGTCGAGGATCCCGAGGAGCAACGACACGGCGATCCGGCGATCGCCGCCATCGCACAGGCGGTGGCCCCCTCGACTCCCAGTCGGGGTGAGTGGTTCGCTCCGACATCAGAGCCCTGGTACGCCCCGGTCCTCGAGCCGCCCAAGGAGCAACGCCAGCGCATCGCCATCAAGAGCCATGAACGATGGCTGTGGCATCGCGCAGCGGGCACCGTCGTATCCGTCATGCCCAAGGGAGTCCGCGTCCTCGATGCAGGAGGAAAACCCAAGACGATACCGTACCCATTTCCAGCCACCGGACGGGTCCACGCGGCGCTCTCGGCGGCGGGGGACGCGGTCGGCGTGGCTTTCGGGGGGACCTTGGCGCGCCTCGAGCTGTCCAGCCTTGCTTGGTCCCAGACCTCACCCGACGGCGATCCGTTCTTCTGCGACATCGCATCGCTCGAAGGAGCATGGTTCGTCGTGGCAGAGCGGGTGGGCATCGAGAAGCCGACGCCGCGCCTGCGTGCCTTCCGATGGACTACTGCCGGCATCGAGAACGAGCGCGTGCTGACCTCCGACGATCTCCCCGACTACCCGATCGTGCTCGGGGACGCGGAGCTGCCCATCGCTTTCGTCAACTGCTACCCCACGCCCACCGCGCTGGTGGTCGCCCTCGTAGGTGGCGAGCCCCGCATCGCCGGTGCGGCGCCGCACCCCATCATCGAGCTCCGCCGCAGCGACCAAGGCTGGAGAGCCGGCGCCAGCAAGAAGTACTCACGGGTCGGCTGACGACCAGTGCAGTTGTGCGTGCGCTTGTCATCGCCAGCGCTCAGCAAGAGGTGTAGAAGTGACGCTCGTGAAGCCCGCGAGTCTGAGTTGCTCGAACTGCGGCGCGCGTCTA
>JACKEA010000015.1 GCA_020633235.1 Polyangiaceae bacterium
TTCACCGGGAAGGAGGCCGACGTCGAGGTCGGATTGACGTACTTCGGGAAGCGGTACTTGTCGACCAACTTGAACCGGTGGACGTCAGCGGATCCGCTGGCGGTGCATGAATCCGCGCGGGCCGACCTAAATCTGTACGGCTACGCCCAAGGTCAGGCGTTGAAGGTGGTCGATCCCATAGGACTGGACGTTGTCTTTGCAGAGACTGTCACGGCCAAGGAGCGCAGCACGATTCTAGCTGACATGCAAAAGCTAACTCGCGACAAACTCGAGCTGCACAAACGGGACTCAGGTGCTTTCGAAGTGCGCATCGCCGCTAGAACAGCGAGAAAGGCTGTGGGTGACAAGCCGTCCGAGCATCGCAATGCCGGCACGACCGTGATTCGTGCGTTGGTAGACCGCACACACACGACTCGGCTTGACGTGTACGACCTGTCACAATCAAACAACACGGATCCTGAAGGGCCCGAAGACAGAGCCCGCACCAGAGACGCGCACATCAAGTTGAACTTCAAAGCCGCCGTGCCATTGTTTGAGCAGGATCCTGCTTTCCCAAATTCACGCGGGCGGGTAGCCGATGTGAAGGAGCATATTGGGGTAGCCCATGAGCTTGTCCACGCGTTCTACATAACTGGCAGTCCGCCGGCACAGGGTGACACAACGAGGAAGTTCATCGACGAGCACGGCCGGCTTGCTACCGAGACTATTTCCTTGGAGGAAGTCCGAGTAACAGGGTTGAAGGAAGGCTACGGCACAGATACGACTGGAATCTCCGAGAACGCGATTCGACGGGAGCAGCAAGTTCCACTTCGGGCCGCGTATGTGAATCCCGCGAACAGAGCTGCCGGCCAAGTGAAGTATGACGACGATGTGGACCAAAAGATTAACCAGAGCACTGAGAAGTAGGCTCGCCGCGTTGACTAGATTTGCGGCGGTGATTTCTTGTTGCGCTGGCGGTGCAGCGGGATGTTCAAAGGACATTCAGCTGCCAGAAGCTGATCAAGTAGTGGCCCAACGCGTGAAACCACGCGCTCTGTATTGCCGTACTTGGCTGCCGCTACAGGGCAACGTGTTGAAGGGTGTCAGGGGGACGGGGGCGCTGGCGAAGTGTGTCGCGGCGCTGAGACCATTCGTGAAATATCGATGTGCGGACCCCGCTGGTCTCTGCAGCGAAATCGAGATCACACCGAAATCGTCCGAAGTCGCTCGGATAGTGGATGGAAGCTTGGAGGTGCGGTGCGGGGATGTTTCGAACACAGTGATTCGGACGACGACAAGCGGGGACAAGGCTACGATCGTCTACACCGAGACCGCGGAGCTCGACGAGCAAGTTGAGGAGGACTTGGTAGACTGCAAAATCACGGTACCCAGCTTGCGACGGAGGCTCGAACTCAAGGCGCAGAGAAGGCAAGGACGCTGGGAGTAGCTCCCATTCGGCGCCATGAGTTCTGCGGTGGGGTGAAATGTTTGAATGAGATGCGGCACGTCTCCAAGCCGTCTCGAAAACACCGGTCGATTGACATCGTGCTTGTCGACTCGCGTCAAGGCGCAAACCGGCGAAAGGTGCCAGACTATGGTGCCCTGAAGATTCCCGGCACCTCCCCAGAGCGCGGGGCTCGTGCTGCGCTGGCTCGACCCTCTTTCATCGCCGGCTCGATTCCCGGCGCCTCCACTTTGCAAAGCCCCTCCGGGGCCGCCGCCAACGGCAGCTGCCGGGCTCTCGGAAACGAGGATACTCTTGACGAAGCGGTAGATGGACAACTTCGACAGCGCCTGTGGTCGCTCGTATTCCGACGGCGAATCGGACTGCACGCTTGCCTGCCTGGGCGCCCTTAACAACGGGACGCATGAGCGACTGGACGAGCCGAGCTGCGCGTTCGTGGGATCGAATCCTTGAGTGTGCGCCACTCGCCGGGTCTGTTGCTGCGGATCTGTCTGTCCATCGTTGCTCCCGCGGCCTGGGTACTGACGGACTTCGGTGGGCTGCTACGTGACAGCGAGTCCGGTCCGGGATTGCTCAGAAGCTTCGCCGCCCTCGCATCCGCCGGCACCTTGTTGGGAGTGGCTGGCAGTCTGGTCCTTCTCGTGTGGCGTTCCGTACCTTCGAAGGGCCGCACGTTGGCCGTCCACGCCAACGTGTTTGGCATGTTGTCCGCGCTCACGACGATCATCGTGACTTGGACTCTGTCTCAGGGCGTCTCACCAGCCCTCTGGGTGGACTGGACACTGCTAGCCGCAATCGCCGCTGCGTTTGGTGCCAATGCGACAGTCGCACAGCGCGAAAAGGCGACCCGCTGGCGCTTGCGGAGCCTGGCCGTCACCGCGAGCGCGTTCGGCGCTGCGTTTGCCATCGCCGTCAGCGTGTGGATGCGCAGCCCGGAGCGGGCACTCTTGAGCCGGCTTCCCGTCGATGAAACGCATCCAGGGATCCCGCTCGCTCAGGTGCTCGGAACCGAGTTCGACCGCGCTGCCATCTTCGGCCCGTATACGTCCGAGAAACAGATGGAAGGTAAGTGCTCTCCGGACCCCGTCGTGACAGGCGGGGTTGGTCGTGCTCGCGTCGTCCACGAAAGGACGGTGCCAGATGGCAGGAGATTCACGGGGTCTGAAGAAGGAGCTTTCGCGGCATGAACGCGGCCGCGGCAAGCGATATTCGCCGGAAATGAAGCAACAGGTGGTGGCCTGGGCGCAGCGGTGGCGAGCGCAGGGCGCGTCGTGGGCAGCAATTGCTGACGAGCTCGGGCTCGGGCTCGACACGGTCCGCCGCTGGTGCCTCGCAGCGGCGAAGAGCGCCAGTCCGTCCCGGGCGATGGTTCCGGTTCGCGTGGTGGCTGAGCCGGCTGCCGCGCAGCCGGCGACCTTGGTGTCACTGTCGGGCTGGCGTATCGACGGGCTGACCGTGGCGGAGGCCGCGGAGATGTTGCGGTCGCTCCGATGATCTTGGGCACGAGCCGAGCTGTGCGCGTGTTTGCGTACCCGGAGCCGGTGGATCTCCGCAAGGGGTACGACGGGCTGTACGGCCTCGTGAAGACCGGGCTCGGGCGCGACCCGCTGAGTGGTGACCTGTTCTTGTTCGCCAACAAGCGGCGACACGCTTGCAAGGTGCTCGTGTGGGACGGCACCGGGCTGTGCATCTTCCAGAAGCGACTGAGCGCGGTCGCTTCGCGAAGCTGTGGAGCGACGACGGGCGCACGGTGGAGCTCACGTCGACCGAGCTGGCGCTCTTCATCGAGGGCTGCGATCTCGTCGGTCGTCGCGTGCTGTCGCCCGGGATCGTGAAGCCGAAAGTTCTTGCGCTCGATCGCACGGCGTGATCTACCGTTGATGTGGACCTGCGGCGCGAGAGCGATGTCGAGCAACTGCGACGAATCGCGCTCGCGCAGCAAGTGCAAATCGAGCAACTTCTCCGCGTGCTCAACGCGAAGTGCAAGGAGCTCGAAACGCTCAAGGGCGACCCGAAAGAGCTGCAGCGAACACTCGAGCTACTCGAGACGCTGACGAAGAAAGCGCAGGAGGCTGCGCCTCCGCCCAACGCCCAGCCCGGTCGCGATCGCTCGAAGGACAAGCCACGCAGTAAGTTCGGGCCGAAACCGCAGCCCGCTCTGCCGTTCGAGCCGATGCTGTTCGAGCTCGACGACGCCGATCGCATGTGCCCGAGCTGCGGTGGCGAGCTGCGCGCGATGGCCGCTCAGTTCGAGGCGTCGGAGATGATCGACGTGATCGAGGTGAGCTACCGGCTCGTCCAGGTCCAGCAGCAGAAGTACGTGTGTCGATGCGGAAGCTGCGTCGAAACCGCGCCGGGACCGGAGCGCGCGACTCCGGGTAGTCGCTACTCGCTCGCATTCGCGATCAAGGTCGCGATCGACAAGTACCTCGACCACATCCCGTTGGCGCGGCAGTCGCGAATCCTACGTCGCCATGGTGTCGACGTGACGACGCAGACGCTGTGGGGCTTGCTCGAAGTGGTCGAGCGGCGGCTCCGGGCAGCGGACGGCGCGCTGTTCCAAGACGCGCTCTTGGAGCCCGTGATCGGACTCGACCAGACGAGCTGGAAGCGACTCGACGACAAGCACAAGAAGCCCTGGCAGATTTGGTGCCTGACGACACCCAAGGCCGTCGTGCACCGGATTCGAAAGGACAAAGGCAAGGAGACCTTCACCGAGCTCGTCGGTGCGTACCGCGGCGTGATCGTGTGCGACGCCGCACAGACACACGAAGCTGGCGCGAGAGAGAGCGAGCACATCCATCTCGCCGGATGCTGGGCGCACGCCTACCGAAAATTCGAGGAGGCGGCACCCGATCATCCCGAGGCGCAACTGGCGATGAAGTGGATCGGCCAGCTCTACGAGATCGACGAGCGCGCCGGCGATGACCTGGCAGCGAAAACCGAGCTGCGTCGCACGGAGTCTCGTGCGGTGCTCGACCAGCTAAAGACGTGGCTCTGGAGCCAGGCCCTGCTCAAGACCCTGAGCATCGGAAAGGCCGCCGCGTACGGGATCGCCAACTGGAGCGCCTGACGCGCTTCGTGGACGACGCGCGCATCCCGCTCGACAACAACGCAACCGAGCGGGGCATTCGCGGGCCGGTTGTCGGGCGCCGGAACCACTTCGGCTCGAAGTCCGAGCGCGGCACGCAGGTAGCGGCGACCTTCTACTCGTTGCTCGAGACCGCCAAGCTCCACGGGGTCAACCCGGCTGAGTATCTGCTCGAGGCGGTCAGAGCCGCCGACCGCGGCGAAGTGCTCCTGCCCTGGCAGATGCCCCGCTGAAGCCAGCGCTCAGGTCAAGATGGGGCGCCAAGAGCACTTACGATGGAAGCCGAGTTGGCAATCCGTTGGCCGCGTCACCAGGCGACATCGTTGGCATGACGGAGGGCTACCAGTTGCTCGTCCTCGCTCGCGGCGCGGAGGCGGTATCTATGGTGCCGATCGCCCGCTCGCTTGGGGACTACTGCGTCAAGCAAGGTCTGCTGGTGCGTGCGGGAGGTGCGCGCTGCGGTGCCGCTCGGTCAGCAACTGCCCACGGATTCGGTGCCCGAACCCAGGACTGAACGACAGTTTCGCCGAGATCTCCCTGCAACCCACGCTGACGTTGCGGGCGCGTGGTTCCGCGGCGGACCAACAACATCAGCCACAACACTTGGGGGATGCGCCATTTGGCGTTCGCCAGCTGACGCATCCTCGAAGTCGGTCGTTCATGCGAGCTCGGTATCGAGCTGCTGGTAGCAGGCCTCCATGCCCTCATCCATGCCGGACGCGAGGGCGCCGTCGCGGGCTTCCTTGGAGTCGTAGGTTTGCGTGATGCGCATGGTGGTGAAAGCGCCTTCGTCGAAGAACTCGTGCTTCTCCACGAGCGAGCCGATCAGCTGGCCCGATCCGAGCGCCATGATCTCGGTGTGAACGGCCCTGCTCGTGCGGGCTCACCTCGGTGAACACGCCTCGCAGCGTCATGGCCGGATCCGCCTCGTCGCTCTTCCAGGCCACCTCGAGGGCGCCTCCCACACGCATGACGCAGCTACAAGTGGTCATGGTCCAACCGGGAGGGGGAAGCATCCAACGACGCATCCGGTCCGGCGTGAACATTGCCTCCCACACGAGGTGACGTGGGGCGTTGAACGCGCGGGCCAGGACGATGGTCGTCGGAGGGAGTGGAGATCTGCAGCTGCTTGTTCATGTGGTCCTCGGTGTTCAACGGCGACGACCCCGCGATGGGTCCTCGGCCTTCATTTCGTCGAGAAGTGAGTCCAGCGCTCCGAACCGCGCTTCCCAGCTCTGACGGAACGACTCCGTCCAGAGCATCGCTTCCTTCAGCGGCCCGGCATTCAGGCGGCAAAGATGCTCGCGGCCGACGACGCGGCGACGGACGAGCTTGGCCCCCTCCAGCACGCGCACGTGCTTGGTGGCTGCGGGAAACGTCATCTTCAACGGAGCCGCGAGCTCACTGAGGTTCCGCTCCCCATCCGAGAGCTGGCGAATCATCGCGCGCGCCGCGCTGGGTGCGCCAGCGCATGGAAAACCCGGTCCAGCTGCGGGGACGTATCCAAAACCATATGGTTTCATAAACCAATAGGTTTAGGAGTGCAACTCGCCGAGACGGGAGCGGCCAACAAATGCGTAGCGCGGCGCCCTATGCGTCGAGACGGGCGCTCAGCCGTGTGTAGAGTTCGACCGACGCATCGATCTCCGCCTTTCGGATCGAGACGCTCTCCACATTGATGCCGATGGGCAGCTGTTTCTCACGCGCGTACTGGTGCACGTCCGCGAACACGCTGTCGCACAGGTCGATCGATCGCTCCAGCGTGTCGGGCGAGTTGCGGAGCTCGTTCTCGAGCCAACGAGGAAACGAGATCCCGAGCCACTTCATGAACTCCAGGGTGCGGACCGAGCCGCACGGCGAGAACGTGAGCACCACTGGAGCGGGCGAGCGGCCGTGTGCCTGCAGTGATAGAGCGTAGTCGGACAGAAGCGACTTCGTCGACGCGGCGTCGTACACCGATTGCGTGATGAAGAAGCGGCAACCGCGGCTCTGCTTCGTGAGCATTCGGGCGTGCTCGTCTTCCTTCTCGGCGTGGCGGCCCGCGATGGCGATGCCACCGAACAGCAAGTTGGGGACAGCGCCCGCTTCCGCGTACGCCTCCAACAGGGAAAGCCCCTGGCCGCGCGACCGACGGCTGGGCGCGCCGACGAAGACGCTGAGTTGCCGTTCGGGGCCGTTGCTACTGCTCGGAGCCAGCTCGAAAACGCCTCGCGCGGCTGTGCGCCCACGGATCGGTACACGATCTTCGGAAGCGCCAGCTCGGCAAGGTCGCCCGCGCGTACTTCTCGGATCCACCGTGGGCAGGAACGGGAAAGGTCTGGCTTGGCCAGTGCGGCCTGGTTCGTCTTGGATGTCGTAGACGACGAGCCCGTCCGGCGCGAGCGCGCGCACTCGGGCCATCTGTTGGGCGGCGATTGCGCGTAGCCGCTCCGGCTCCGTTGCGAGCTTGGGAGGCGCGATGCCGTAGAGACGAATTCCCAGCGTGCGCTCCCTCGAGCTTCTCGAACAGCGTGTTCAACGGCACGACGGAGCCTATCACGTGCGGGGACGTCGCCCCCTGTCGGCGACGAGGCGTCGGCCAACCCGATCGCACGATTGGCGGAGGGATGCGCTGAGGCGGTCAACTCGGAACCCGTCGATTCGCGGCCTTCAAGGGTGCTCCCTTGCAGTCGCGTGCTGAGCAACGTGAGCAAGACCACGGCCGCCGACGCGAGCGCGCCGCAAGCAGGTTTCCACGGAAGGTCGACGCGCCAAAGAACGAGAAGGAAAAGCAAAAGCAGCCCAGGCGCTCGCCTTGGCGAGCAGCCCCATCCGTTGGCTGGCCGGCGGAGAGACCTTCCTGTTTTGTGGTAGGCGCACGTGCAGCAGACCAAAGTTCCCACGCAGGACATCGACCAGTTCTGCGTACTCTGTGTCGTCGAAGTCATCGTCGACGGCAACCTCGATTGGAGGAGGGAATAGTGCTGCGCGCCATCCGCTTCCCGTCGCACGGAGAACGACGTACCTGAACAGAGCGTCTGCCATCGGCGGGGACCACGTATCCTTGCGCAGCGGCCAGATGACCAGGACCTGCGAGCTCGCGGCTGGTGGCGGGCCTCCAACCGGAGCAGAAGGGGCCAACGCCAGTTCGCATCCCACCAGGGTCAGCTCCCGGGTGAAGGAGGGTAGGGCGCACGGGCGCCTTCAGGGGTTGATGTTGCGGTCAAGGTCGTCACTCGTCTCTCCCACCGCTATCACCACGGTCCGGCGCTCGTCGGTCGACAGGGCCACGACAGCCTTGGTGGAGGTCGAGCCGCTCTTGTAGGTGGTCTCGACCGTTTCGCGTGAGACATGAAGTTTCAACACGCCTCCCACATGGTACCAAGGCGCCGCTCCAACCGTTCCGAACTTCTCCGGGGGGGCGCTCATCCTCGGGCGTTGCGAAGGACGCGACAAATGCCGTCTCGCGGAGACTGACTGGGATTGCGGAGCTATGCTTGGGAGGTTGAGCGCGGCGCGTCGGCCCGGGAGGCTGTCGAGGATGATTCAGATTCTGAGGTTCGTGTGGAACACGGTGGCGTTCGCCGCCTGTGTTGTCGCTGCGACGACGCTCGCCAGGGGACCGGACGGCAAGGGCCCTTGGGTCATCGCACTGTGCGTCGTGCTGGTCGCCGTGGCTCTGCAGCACGGTGGCGACGGAACGCAAGCGCTGAGGGATCTGAAGAACGCTCGGTAGTCCGCCCCGTCAGATCGAGTCCCAGAAGTCGCACTTGTCCTTCTTCAAGGCGCTGCCCACCGCTATGGCGTGGTCCAGCGTGAGGTGCTCGTCGGCCGTTTCCGTGTACTTGGGCCACGCCACGGTGCCGCCGGGATCTGCGGATGCCGCGAACGCCGTCCAATAGCCTTGCATGGCCTTGGACAGGGCGGCGTCTTCCGGGCTGTCCGGCGTGAACGTGGAGAGCGGCTTGCCGAACACGAAGGGGAGCTCCGCACCGTGGAAGGACTTGGTGATGCCCAAGAGCGTGATGGCTCGCGTGAAGTGATAGAGGTACGCCGTGCCGCCATGGGCGGTAATGCCGCGCACCGCGCGCCGCATCGGACACACGAAGCCCGCATCGCCGATGGCGTCGCTCAAGGCGTCCGCTTTGCGCGTGGGGTACGCGGCCGTGGGGGTACTGGTCGAGCAGATCCCTGCGCCGGGATGCCCAGGCCGGACGCAAAGGTGGCGGCAATGGTGTTGTACGCGGGCTCACCGATGGTGCCGAGCCCCGCGAGGTACACGAAGAGATCTCTCTTCGTTCGCGTTGGAGCCGAAGATGACCGGTACGTTCGCGCCCTGCTTCAGGATCACGTCCTCGGGGTTTTCGGACAGCACGTCGCCGTCGTTCAGCGGGCCCCAGCTCGCACTGTTGCCGAAGAACACGCCCGACTTGAGCGGTAGCGCGCTAAGCAATTCCTCGGCGGTCTTGCCGCGCAGGCACTCCGCCGCGGTCGCTTCGTCCGTGCAGCCGACGGCTTGCGCCAGATCCGCGCCCTGCTGCTCGGACTGGGCCAGCGTCGGCAGGAGCGCGCTGCACGGTCCGCTCTCGGAGATCGCGCGCTGGAACAGCCCTTGGCTTCCGGAGGAGGTGAGGTGCGCGCACACGCTCACGCCCCCGGCGGACTCGCCGAAGATGGTGACGTTCTTCGGATCGCCGCCGAAGGCCGCGACGTTGTCCCGCACCCACTGAGCGCCAAGCGCTGGTCGCGCAGGCCCAAATTCCCTTGGCTTCGCCGCTGAGGGCGGGGTGCACCAAGAAACCGAGGGCCCCAGGCGGTAGATTCATGCTGACGACGACGACGTTGCCGGTGCGCACCAGCTCGTCGCCCTCGTAGGTCGGTTCCTCCGCGGAGCCGCCGGTGAACGCACCGCCGTGGATCCCACACCATGGTGGGTAGCGGCGCGCTGGGCGCCGGATCGGGCGCCCACACGTTGAGCGTCAGGCAATCTTCGTCCCTTCGAAGGCGTTGCTACCGTCGCCAGCTGCGGACACGTGTTCGGAGTGCCGGTCGCGTCGAACGGCATGCTCCACGGCTCGATCTTCTCCGGCGCCTGAAAGCGCTGCGGCCCCACGGGCGGCTCCGCATACGGAATGCCCCTGAAAGCGCGAACGCCATCTGCGCTCTCGCCGTCCACCTCGCCGCTCTCGATCTGGATCTGCGTGCCGCTCTGGACCGCGCCGCCGCTTCCACCACCGCCGGATGGCGCGCCGCCGCTGCCCCCCGTGCTCGGGCCGCCGTCGTCAGAGCTCGATCCGCACGCGGCGAGCGCTGCGCTCACTGCGATCACAAGGCCCACCGTCCACGTCGTCGTATGCATCTCGCTCGCGAGCGTACCGCCACCGCGCGCCGGCGGCCAGGCGCCGTCGGGGCGCGCGGTTTCCGCGGCGGACCGACATGAATACGATCAGGATGTTGGTGCGGCGCGGAACCGCTGCGTGTCAGCCGGCGTCCTTCGCACCCGCGCACTCCGGAACGTCGCACTCGAGGATCGGGATCCATCCGTCGGGGACGCAATCGGACGAAGTGAAGTACCAACAGTCCATCGGAACTGCAGGATTGATGCCGCACGATTCGGTGGGATGACACGACTTGGCGACGAGGGCGTCACCCTCGAGGGTCTCGTTGGTGACGCAACCGGCGTAGCCCGAAACGTTCGTCTCGAGATTGTGCCCGTAGAGCGCCAGACACTGCGCGGTGCCGGTACACGTTGCCTCGTCGAGGTCGGCACAGCTCGCGGTGGTCGGCGCGTCGGTCGTCACGTCGTCCGCCGAGTCCGTCGGCGCGTCCGCGCTGCCGTCCGGGGAAGCGTCCGCGCCACCAGAACCCGCATCCAAGGCGGCACCACCGCTGCCACTCGTGCCGCCGCTGCCACTCGTGCCGCCGCTGCCCACGCCTGCGTCGTCGTCGTTCGTGGTCGACCCGCAGGCGGCGAGCGCGAGGCTCGAAACGAACAGCAATCTCATCGTCCACTTCATGGTCCGCACCCTGATGGCGATGTTAGCAGGCCAGTACCGGCGCGTGAGTGGCGTCGCTGGTGACGCTCGCGGTTTCGGGGAGAACGCTACAGTGCGCCCGCCGCTGCGCGGTCGTCCGGCAAGCGCTGCCCTTCGCGGGCGAAGTAGAGCACGGCCTCTTGCGTTTCCGGGTCCATGTAGGCGTAGCCACCGAAGGAAAAGGGCGGCTTGGCGGAGAGCTGCTCGAGTCGGCTCGCGCGGTCGTCGCTCTGGAACCGAAGCTGGCAGAAGGTGGTGCGGCACTTGACGCTGCTGACCGAGAGACCGAGCTCGGACGCGGCAGAGCGCGCGGCGGTCTCCGTGGCGCCGGCCCAACGCGCGTCTGTGCCTTCGTGTCCGAAGGCGTCGTTCAGCTGAGCTTGTCGTGTCTTCGCTTCAAAGAGCGCTTCTTCGAACGACGGCGGCGACGCCGGCGCCGTGTCTTCTCCGAGCTGAGTCGGGTCGTGCGGCGGCGGTGCCGCCTTCGTCCCGGGGCCTTGCTCCAGGCGCCGTGCGCGGCGTTCGAGCGCTTCGAGCGCCTGCCGCTGGCGGCGCAGCTCGGCGTCCAGATCGCGAAGCCCCGCGGAGCTCGAGGCGGTGGACGCACGAACGTCCGCGGGCGGGGCCGCCGGCTGGGAGCGGCGCGCGGTAGTCCAGATCCCGAGCGCCGCCGCCGGCAGCGCTCCCATCGCAAGCACGACTGCCATGGGACGCGCTTTCATCTCAGCCTCGGTCGATGTCCTGCGAGTAGTACGCGTGGATGGCCGAGGCCGAGCCGCTGTACGTACCGGGAAGCTCGCACGCGACGTACCACCAGGCATTGCCCGAGTTGAAGTAGCCAAAGCTGAGCTTCTGCGCGAGGGTGTCGGAGCCCGAAGTGTATTTCTTGCTCGTGTAGCTGTAGCTGAGGCCGTAGGGGTTGGCGGCCCGCACCTGACACCAAGCATCTTCGCTGTAGTGCCGGTCCAGGACGTACACCGCGATGTCGTCCGTCCAGTAGCTGGAGGTGTAGTGCCGCAGCGGGCAGTAGTAGCCCTGAGTGGTGGTGCCGCCGTTGCGGATGCCGCCGGCGCTCACGATGCTGCTCCCCTGGCTGGTGTAGCCAACGGGCACGCATTCGCTGCCCATGTAGTAGCGGTTGTCGAGCCACGCTGCGTCTGCCTGTACTGCGGCTCCCAGGGTTGCGACGGCCAGCAAGGTGGATAGATGCCAGTGTCGGAATCGCATGGCGGTGATGCTCCTTCTTCAGCCGCAGGACGCGCGGCGAAGCGCCAGGTGCAAGCGCCGCGCCGTGCGGAGACGCGTGCCAAAGCCCGGGATTTGCAGTTGGCGTGGAGTGCGCGCACGTGCGGTGCACGTGCGGCGCGCGGTTTCCGCGGCGGACCGACGGGAATACGATCAGGATGTTGGTCCGGCGCGGAAGCTCGTGACAAGCGCGCGCGCAGTTGACTTGTAACGGCGCTTGACGCACACTCCGGACGGACTCGCGCTTCGCGCAGAAAGGAGGAACGACAATGCAGCCCATTGCCCTCGGTGCTCACCGGTCGAGCCTCCAGTCTGTGATCCGTTGAGCGCGCGTTTTCTCTGAACCGCGAACGTCGCGCGTGGCGTGCTCTGAGCCACGGCGAACGAATGCGCAAACCTGCGGAATTTCCGCGGGTTTGGCGCAGTGCGGCCGGTGCGCGCCGACGCCACTTCGAGCCACGGCTGGGGCTCTGGGCGCTGCCAACGACGGCAGCGCAGGGGATAGGTGTGCCCGTACGCCGGGCACGGAGAACACCGTGAGAACACGAATCAGAAACGCATCGAGAAACGACCGCAAGCTCGCGCAACTGTGCGCGCAGATTCAAGAGGTCCTGAGCTTTGCCCTGGGCGACAGCTCCGACGACCGCCTGCACGACCTGGTCGTGCATTCCGTGACCCCCGCGCCGGATGGCGCGCGACTGCTCGTCACCGTGATGGCGACGAACGAAAGTGACATGAGCTCCCTGGAAGAAACACACGGCGCGCTCGAAAGCGCGCGCCCTTGGCTCAGGCGGCAAGTGGCCGCCGAGATTTCTCGCAAGCGCACGCCGGACCTCGCGTTCTGCGTGCTCCCGCACTGGGACGGTGAACCATGAGCACACTGCCGGAAAAGACCCAAGCGTGGCTGCCCGAGCCGCTGTCCGCGGAGGTGCGAAGCTCCGTGGAGCGGCTCGCGCGCGTGGACGACGTGCAGCGCATTGCGTTGATGCCGGACGTGCATCTGGCGGAGAACGTGTGCGTCGGCGCGGTGGTCGCGTCCCGGGCTGGGCTGTACCCAGACGCCGTGGGCGGAGACATCGGCTGCGGCATGGCCAGCGTGCGTTTGGGGGCGCACGCGGGCATCGTGAATCGGCACTCCGCCGGGCGGATCTTGCAGGCGTTTGCCGACGGAGTGCCCACCAATCGCCACCGCACGAAGCGCCCGCTGCCGGAGGCGCTCGCCGCCCTGCGGCTCTCCACGCCCGCGCTCCAGAAGGCCTTGGACAAGAGCGGCGCCGTGCAGCTCGGCACGCTGGGGAGCGGCAACCATTTCCTCGAGCTGCAGGCGGACGAAGGCGGCACGCTCTGGCTCACGGTGCACACCGGCTCCCGCGGGCTCGGTCCCGCGGTGCGCCAGCATCACCTGAAGCAGGCGGAGGCCGTGGGCGGGGGGCTCCGGGCGCTGCGGGCGGACAGTGACGCCGGGCGTGCCTATCTCTCGGATCACGATGCGGCGGTGCTGTTCGCGGAGCTCAGTCGCAGGGCGATCCTCACGGCCGCGGTGGACGCGCTCGGTCAGCTGCTTCAGGTCGAAGCCGACTGGGAGAGCCGGGTGACGTGCAGCCACAACTTCGTTCGGCGGGAGACACACGACGGCGAAGCGCTGTGGGTCCACCGCAAGGGCGCCATGTCCGCTCGCCAGGGGGAGCCGGGCATCATCCCGGGATCCATGGGCGCAGAGAGCTTCATCGTGAGCGGCCGCGGACTTCCGGGCGCGCTGTGCTCGAGCTCTCACGGGGCGGGCCGCGCCATGAGCCGAGGCGCTGCGCGCCAGCGCATCACCGTGCAGAAGCTCGAACGCGAGATGGATGGCGTGTGGTTCGATGAAGGCATGGCCAAGCGTCTCTTGGACGAAGCGCCGTCGGCGTACAAGCCCATCACCGCGGTGATGCGCGCCCAAAAGGAGCTGACCCGCATCGAGACGCGGCTCCGGCCCGTGCTCTCGTACAAGGGCGTGTAGTGGAAATTCGCGCCGAAGGTCGTGGCACGGCGGTTGCTCCTTGCGAGCGGCGTACTCGCGAGTTTGGTCGCGTGCCTGCATCTCGCATTCGTGTAGGGTGACACGCAAGGGAACTTCCGCGCAGCCGCGACGTGGATTCCAGCGGCCGGGCAAGAAGCGCACCGCACGACGCGCGACAACATTGGACGCGGCATGCTGGGGTCGACGCGACCCATGCGAGTCGTGCTTGCAACGGGTAAGCACGACTGATAGGGATCGCGTCGAGGGGGGTGAGCGTCGGGTCGACGCGTCGTCGGTTGGATGCCGCAACTCCTCTCAGGGTTGCTACGGCTCATCACCACTGGCTCCGACGACAGGACGAAAACGTGACCCAATCCGGCAAACGACCTGAAGCGGCCATCGTCGACGACGTCTACCGCCTGACGGCTGACATTGCGGCGACAGCAGATGACACGAGGCTCGCGCGGCTGCAGAGAATGGCCGCCACCGTCGCGCGGCGGCTGCCGCGGGAGGCAGCGACACCGGACACGGGGCTCCCCGTCGTCCGCGAGCTGGATCTCACGCCCGACGATTCCGCGAGTGACAGCATCAAGGCAATTCTCAGCGCGGAAGACGCGGGCGATGCGGAAGTTCGCGAGCTGCGTCGCGTCGATCCTTCGGCGCCGTTGGACGTGATCGGGGCCCATCGCCTCGCGGCTCTCGTGCCGAGTGAACGCTTGGGTCCGTTTCGCGTGGGCGCCCGGGACGTATGGTTCGACGCGTTCTTTGTTCGGCACGCCAGAACCGTCGCGCAGAGTGGGTCTTCGTCGCCCCTATTGGTGCTCAGCAAAGGCGGCCGGCCGCACACTTCCGGCGGCTCCACCACGGTGTCCATTGGTCGCGGAACGGTGTGGATCCGCGGGGATCTGCTCAATTCGTCACTTCCGCCGGGCGCCTACGTCGGCATACGCGTCGATGGCGGGAGCCTGCGCATCGATCTGCCGGTGACGCTCCACGGAGACGAGGTCGAGATTGGCCAACCGCTCTCTGGGGACCTGCGTTTGGACCTCGCGGAGGACGCCGTCACGCCGGCGGCTGGTGGCTGCCGGGCCTCGGGCGCGAGCATCGAGCTGCCCGAGGCCATCACGCTCACCTTCACCGGATCCGGCGTGACCGTGAGCGGTGGCAATGGCCGAGCGTCTGCGTGGGATCAGAGCTTCGAGCTCCAAGACCCGGACGGCAGCTGGACGTTCATCGAACCGTTGTGGACTCTCGTCCTCGGCTACAGGTTTTCACCTGCGGAGCTCAGGCTCGACCCCGTCACCGACGAGCTCGTCGAGTTTTCCGGAACGGCGAACGTCGTGCGTGGTGGTCTCGGCTTCCCCGTCGTCGTGGTGAGTGACCCTTCCATTCTGGACGAAGCGACTCGGGGTGCTGCCTGGTGGTTCAATTTGCGTGGCTTTTCCGCTCGTTGGTACGAGCCCGAGCCGCGTCCCCACGAGATCACCTCCGCGTGGCTCTCCATTGCGCTGCGCGGCACGTTGATCTTGGCGGAGCACGTTCAGGCTCTCGATCCTCCGGTGTCCCACCAATATGCGCTGTGGACCGTGTCCGAGGGTGGCGGCCGAGTGCCCTGGACGCAGTCGTATCCGGCAGCGTTCCTGCTCGTTCATCGCTGTGACGTCGTCGACGGCGAGCAGCTCATTGTTGGGGGTCATGGCCGCCTGGCCGTGGATCGACCGGTTCAGAGCACCGGGAAGCCCGTGCCGGCCGCTGATGGCGCCGCATTCATCCTGCTCGAGCGGCACGAAAGTGAAGTGGGCGCCGTCTTGTACATGCCGAGGAGTGATCCGCACGGCTTGGTGCAGCTCGCTCTCCGCAACGCGTTGGTCTGGACCACTCCCCCTGCCGCCATCGCGATTCACGGGCGGCGGGACGGTAAGGCCTCGTTGGCCAGCGGTGCGGCGCTCCTGGTCTTGGGAGCATTCGGTTGGGCACCGTTCCTCCCTGACCCCTACGTATCGAACGTCGCGCCTCTCGTGCCTCCCCATCGAGAGGGCGCGCCCATTGGATCGTTGCTCCTCGCCCACGTGGTTTGGACGGATCCCGAGCATGTGAGCGTAGCGTTCGCTGGTGCGCTGACCGGGCTCTCCGCCACCCAGCGCAAGCCCGGGGGCGAGGGGCCATCGCAGTTCCCCGTCGACGACGACGCGAACATCGGCCTGACCCAAGTGGCTCAACACGCTCTGCACCTGAGCAAAGCGGCTCGAGCACAGTGGGCGAAGGCCCGAAGCACCGAGGCGGAGAAGCGACCCAAGCGGGTGGCTGCCGCCCAGAAGGCCAACCAGCAAAGCCTGAGTCTGCTCGGAGGTATGTGGCAGGAGATCGTTGGAGGGAGCCCCGGCGTCTTTCTCCTCGACGTTTCGACCAATCAAGACCAGCTCGGTGTCGCCATCGGCGGCAGTGCGCGCATCGGCGCCACCACGCACTGGGCGGCGAGCGTGGGCGGCTTCCTGGTTCGTGATCTCGACGTGCTCACGCCCATGGCCAACATGCTGCTGGTCACACTGCCGGCGGTGCAGTGGGAGCCGGTGCGCACGCTGGACAGCGACCAGGACATACTCACGCTCGGATGGTTCCCGACGCCGCTGGCTTCGGCGACGGACGGCGGCGCCACGGCGATGGGCGTGCGCTCACAGCGTCTCGCCCCGGTGTTTCCTGACGGCGCGCTGAAGGGCAACTACGACGCCTTTGGAGACGGCACTTCCGTGGGTCTTCGGACCACGCTGCCGTTCGGGTTGGTGACCGTTGCCATCGTCTCACCCACTCCGTCGTCGTCGCGTCCCGCCGATCTCTTGCAGTTGACGCGTCCCGAGTTTCCCGCCGAGAACGTGACGGGAGGTCGGCAGGTCACTGCCATTGCGGAAGGTGGGCGGGACGCCGCGGGGGGCGTCTCCCCCGTGTTCCGCGGCGTGATGCGCCAGCTCATCAACGGCGTGGATCTCGCCAGCGGCGCGCCTCTGGGCCTGTCGGTGCTCGGCAGCACCGCCGATCCGGGCGGCAGCGTGGAGACCGTCTTCAACAACGACATGGGCGCGAATCCTCGCGTTCCCGTGACACGGTTCGACATCTCGGGATACGGCGCTTCGAACTTCAGTGCCTGGCAGAACCCGTTCGCAGCGTTCGCGGAAGCCGCCAAGGTGCAGTTCCGGCTGATGGTGGGCCGCACGGCGCTCGAGATCATCAAGGTGAACAGCGTGCTCCATCCGTGGGGCATTAGAGTGACTCGTTCCGTCACCATCGAGCGCCGTGCAGGCGGCGGCGTCATCCGGAGGGACAGTGGATGGCAGCCGATCTCGAGCGGCATGTTCGACTACCGCTACGCGGACACCTCCGGCAACATCGTCGTGGCGCCGTATGAGTTCGACGCAGGCCTCTTCCGCGGGCTGTTCAACGTGCGCTCCATACGGCCCGCCCCCGGAGCGGAAGTGTCCGCCGACGGTGCCACGTTCATTCCGTACTATTTCGACGCGGACATGGCGCTCGATGGCGCTTCCGGTCGAACACCGGCCGTGGGCGTGCTCGGATACCTGCAGACGCAGCCGAACGGTCAGCCTGCATCCGTCGATGCCTTGCGCGAGCTGATCGAATCCCAAGGCGCCATCGGTGGCCCGGTAGATTGCTGGATCGACGTGGCCGGCAGCGGTTTGCCCTTCCGCGTCCGGCGCGTCGAGGTGGGGCTCGCCGACGACGGCTCGGGACCGACCCTCGTCGCCACGCTTCGGGGTGTTCCTCGGCTGCCGAAGACCGGGGCTTGGTCGGTGGTGAAGCGTCCGCTGGCCGGGACGGCGCCGGACGAGCGTGAAGCGGTGTCCGTGGGCGAGGGCCGCGGCGCGCCGCTCGTGCGCCGCTATCCCGTTGCCTATCCCGCCGGGAGCGACGCGCGATTCGCGGAGCCGCCGCTTACCGGCTCGGCCGGAAGCTATCGCTTCGCCGATGCCGAGGATCTCTTCGAGCTGTCGAACCCCGTCACGGAGTACGGTCTACTCCAGAGCACGCCGACCCACGCGTTCCTGTTTCCTCGGCCGTTCTTGTCCGCAGGGGTAGCGAAGATCGAGTCCGGTGGTCAGCCCGCCTTCGCTGACGTCCTCGCCCGAACGACGTCGAAGGGCGCTTTCCCGCCACCGGCCAACACGATCGACGTGCCTGGCTCGCCGCACTTCGAGATCGCCTCGTCGGGAACGTTGGCGCTGTCCAGTCAGATCTCGATCGTCGGTCATCCGGTACCGCTTCGCCTCTCGGGTTCCGACGGCCACGGTTCCAAGGTCCTCTACGATGCCGCCACGCTACGAGCGCGGATCGAGCACGACCGCTGGGAGGCAGAGCTCGAAAACCTCCGCCTTTATCACGACATTGCCGGAATGCAGATGCTCACCGGCGCACGCTGGCGGGTGGTCGGCTCGACGGAGCAGCGCTCGCAAATCGCGGAGCTGGAAACCCTGCTGCTGCCCTCCGTCGAGGAGATCATGCGGTACATCCCGCTGTTCGGACAGCGGGGTGTTCAGGGTCCCATCGATCTGGGCGCCACCAACGCGAAGCACGAGTTCAAGGTCGAGGCGAAGATAGCGGTGGAGATCCCGCCGCTGTCCATTCCCATCGCCGGGACGGAGCTCAAGCTCAAGTTGATCTCGTCGGGCAGCACCGGCTTCGACAAGGACACCGGCGAGATGACCGCGACGGGCAAGCTCGGCGTCGCGCTCGACGGCAAGATCCCCGTGCTCTCGATCGGTGTCGCGAGCGTGTTCGTGATTGTGTCGGCAAAGGTCGATTTCACCATCGTCTCGAAGACCGGCACCGTCACCTCGGAGAAGCTCGGCCTGGAGGCTTTCGCGGGCATCGGCATCGAAGGCCGCATCGGGCCGTTCAAGGCCTATGCGTACATCGGTGTCGGCTTCATCTTGAGCTACGACATCACGAATGACCTCGCCAAGTACGGAGGGCTGGTCGCGTTGGAGGCCGGCGTGGAGGTCATCGAGAACTTCCCCATCACCAAGGTGAAGATCCGGGCCGAGCTCAAGGGCCTCGTCTACAAAGACGGAGGCGACACGAAGTGCGACTACTCCGGCTCGGTGAAGCTGGAGGTGGACCTCTTCCTCATCATCTCCATCAGTGTGAGCTACGAGTATTCGGACACGACGACGCTCTGAGCGATCGGACAGGAATGCCATGCCTACTCCCCACAAGCTGACTCTCATTCCGTACCTTCAACGCTGGGATCACGCGGCACGCGCCCTTTCCCTGCGCGTCCTCGTCGTGCCCGCGGCCGATCCACTCTCGCCGCTGGCGAGCGGGCAGCCTGCCTTTGCCGATGCTGCGCTGGCGCTTTCTGTCAGCGTGTCAGACGCGGTCTCGGCGCTGCCTCAACGCACCAACGTGGATCAGACGATCGTCTCACCGACGCTTCAGAGCCCCAACGCCCGTATCATCTTCGCGGGGATCAAGACGGCGATGAGCATCCCGGACGGTCCTCCGGGTGATACCTTCGCGCCGCAGGGCCGTGACACCAGCGTGCAGCTCCGCAAGTACCTGCCGCGGAGCTACCGTGGTGCGTTTCCGTTCGTGCAGCCGCGTACCTCCTTGGCCACGGTGGACGACAGCTACCACTGCTTGATGCGCTGCCCGCCGGATCCGAAGCCACCCGCGCCGCCGCCGGTGATCGGGTGGGGGGAGGCCCTCGCCTTCGCGCTGCGTCGCCCGCGTCTCGCGGAGGAGCTGGGATTGATCCACGCCATCACCATTGCCGTCGACCCCGCTCCTCGCCTGGAGTCGGGCGGTTGGCTCTGGGTGGATCTGGCGCCTGCCAGCGACTACGGCGGCACTGCGTCGGGATTCACCCGCTCTTTTGCCACGCGGGTTCCGGCCCTCGCAGGCGACGCCGGCCGGACTCTGTTCACGCCGGTAGTGTTCCCGGTGTTCGCGGACGCGACCGCGGCGGCGGCGGCCGGCAACTTCGACAAGGTGTTCGTGGAGGCGGTGCGCTTCGACGACGGCTTTTCCAAGATCGTGCATGCGCGTCAGCCGCTGTCTTCCGACCCGTTGGACGAAGACGGCGCCGGCGCGCCCATCGCTCGCGACGAAGGCGTGCAGCTCGGCTGGGACGACGAAGACATCTTGGAAGGACAGAATAGAGCGCTGGGAGCGCCTCCCGATGGAGAAGACCCCGTGCTCGCGCCGCGCGGAGTGCTCGGCTATCGAGTCGACGTTCGGGCGGAAGGGGACACGGAGTGGACCTCGCTGTCGAAGGTAGAGGCTCCGCTCGATCTGGGCGTCGTCGATCTGGGCACCGCGGAGGAAGAGCGGTGGTCCGAGGTCACTCCCGTGGGGCACGATAGCGAGCTGTGGCTGCCCGCGTGGTTCTTGAAGTGGCGCGGAGGCTCGCTGGTGATCGACACCAACGACGAGCAGCGTTTGATGGAGGTGCCGCCGGGCCGGCCCGTGCTGGAAACTCCGCTGGACGCCGACGACGTGCCCCTGCGCTACGGCAATCGCTACGAGTTCCGCGTGCGCATCGCCGACACCACGGGGGGTGGCCCGGGCGTCGATGCCTCGCCGCAGCGTGTCGGCGAAGCTCCCATCGGAACGCTGCACTTCAAGCGCCACCGAAAGCCTGGTCGCGTGGACGTCGAGTCCGTATCTCCCGACGCCACGGGTCGGATTGCCTCGCTCAGAATGCGGCGTCCGTTCATCGGCTATCCAGAAGCCGTGTTCGCCGCGGGCGCCGCCGTGCGGGCGGAGCTACTGAGCCAGATCGCCGCGAACGATGCGGATCCGACGAACGCCCGCCCAGCCGCCGTGAGAGATCCCGACACACCCTACGTTCGGCTGCGGGTGCTCGTGCGCGCTCCCACCTTCGACCCCGCGGCGGACGATCGCGGCTACGTCGAGTGGTACCAAACCACCCGCTCATTCCCCCCGGGTCTCGAGAATGCCGCGGAGGTGACGTTGAGCTGGGTGGACGTCGCGCAGCTCGACGATTTCGATCTGTCGTCGCAGATGGGAGCGGATGGCACGGTGACGGGCTCGCTGCCTGTGCCTACGGCGCGCGACGTACGCATCGAGATCTACGCTGCGGGGCGCGCCGACCTCTCCTACTTCGCCAGCGAAGATGCACGACTGGGGCCGGTTGACGCGGTCGAGCTTCACGCCGTTGCCGGGGCGGAGGCGAGCCTGCTCGCTGGCATGCCCCCATCGAACATCCTTCGCTCCGTGTTCTTGCGTCCGGATCCGGTGGGCGCCAAGGCCGAAGCGAAGCCCGTCGTCGCGCAGAACGATCCTTCGCCAGTGCTCCTGGCTCGCCTGGCCACCGCGACGGATCTCGTCGCCGATGGCAGCTTGCTGGTGGGGCAGCCGGGCGAGCGTGTCGCGTTCGGCTGTGCGGGCCTCACGCATCACGCGGCGCCGGACTCCACGAGCCTCGAGATGGCCGAGCCCAGCGAGCTGGCGGAGCAGTGGATACACGTGGTGCAGGCCGTCCTCGATCGCGACTGGACCTGGCGCGGCGCTGGCTCGCCGAGCGTGCGCGTGGTGCGCACCCTCTCGATTCCGGCGCTCCCCAGCGTGGCGCCCGAGACGGTCGAGGTCGGCACCATCGAGCTGATGCCGACCGTCAACGTACAGGCGCGGCGGGGGGCGGAGCGAACGTACACTCGCTTGGTCTTCGTCGACGCACATCCACCGCTGCTCGGACCCGACGGGCTGCCCTATGAAGTGAACGTCTCCTATCGCCTGGATGTTGCGCTCGAGGGCGGGGGCACGACGAGCCAGTCGATCGACAGCGTGTTGCCCTTGGTGACTCCGCCCACACAGGTCCCAGAGGTGGTGGCGGCGGGCGTTGCCCTCAGCCCCTACGGTCGAGATGCGGAATACGACAAGACTGCCCCGCGCACGAAGCGCCTGTGGATCGAGTTTGCCGAGCCCCTTGCGGACCCTCGGGACGCGTACTTCGTGCGCGCGCTGACTCGAACGCCCGACCCGATGCTGCTGCCCAACGTGGAACCGCTGGCGGATCCGGAGGTGGTGGAGACGATCCCCATCGACCCCGAGCTGATACGGGTGATCACGCCCGGGCAGGTGCAGGACCTGGCGGGGCTCGCCTGCATGCAGCGCCTGGAACCGGCGGCGGACTCGGAGCGCCGGTTCTTGGTGCCGTTGCCGCCGAACACCGACGCGAGCTCCCCGGAGCTGTTCGCCTTCTTTGGCTACGAGATCCGGGTGGGTCACGACAAGGGTCCCCCGGAGGACCCGTTGTGGACGACGGC
>JACKEA010000016.1 GCA_020633235.1 Polyangiaceae bacterium
CTGGGCGGCGGCGGAGTGGGCGCCGGCGGCGCCGGTGGTGCGCTGCACGCTTGGTAGCTGGAGGAGAGCAGCTTGTCCGGCTTGCAGTAGGTGGCGCCCACGGACTTGCAGGCGGCGGCGCTATCGATGCTGGCGGCCAGGTCATGGTGCTTGCCGTCGCTGCACCACACGCGGCAGCCACAGAACTGCTTGGGTACCTCGCAGGAAACCACCCGGAGCTTCAAGTCCACCTTGGGGCCGAAGCCCTTGGAGTGCTTGCCCCACGCCTTGCTGTAGTCGCGCAGGCGCCAGCGGGAGTGGTAGACGCCCGGCTTCTTTGGCGCGGTGCCCTTCATGGCGCCGTTGACGAACGTGGTCTTGCGACAGCCGTTCTTGGTGCTGCAGTTCTTCGCCTTGTGGTCGCCCCGCACGTGGGCGTTCTTGTTCTGCTTCACGCTGTAGCGCTTGTGATGGGTGACCGGATCCTTCTTGCCGTTGGCCGTCACCAGGTACACGTCGCTCCCGGCATGCTCGCCCCGGCCTTTCACGTCGCGCCACACCGCGGATCCGACGTTGCGGAAGGTGAACGAGAGCTTCACGGGATCCCCGGCGCACGCCACATAGTCGGCCTGCTTGCCGCGGAAGCGTCGCGCGCTGCTCCACTTGCGCACGGACTTGGCCTTCAAGGATTTCTCGCCGCCGGCCAGCTTCAAGAGCTCCGCCTTCGATCCGTTGAACACGTCGCGGTCGAAGCCCTGGCCGTTCTTGCAGTACTGCTTTTGTCCATCGCAATACTGCCAGAAGGCCCAGTTTTTCCACCCCGGCGGGAGCGAAGGACAGCTCGGACCGTAGGCGGCGATCCACAGCTTGTAGCTGCCGAAGGCCGTGCTCTTCACGTTGTCCTGCCAGAAGTAAGCGCCGGTGTAGATGATGGGCTTCTTGCCGGTCCCTTTCTCGACGATGTCGAGCCAGGTCTTCACCTTCTGGGCGATGGTGGCGGGGGACTGACCGCCGGTCATCTCCACGTCGATCACGCAGGGAAGATCGCCTTTGCCCAGCTTGCCGACCTTCTTGACCATCAGCTCCGCTTGCTTCGTCGCGCTCTGGCCGGGGTCGAAGTACTGGTAGGCGCCGCGCAAGATGCCCGCAGCCTTCATCTTCTTCCAGTTCGACGGAAAGTAGGCGTCGACGTAGCCGAGCCCGTGGCTCACCCGAGCGAAGCCGAAGTCCATGCCGGACTTCTTCTGCGCGTTCCAGTTGAAGCTCTCCTGCCACGCGGATACGTCGGCGCCTTGCACGGAGCTGTACTTGCTCACGCCGCACTTGGTCGAGAGCTCTTCTCCCGCCGTTCCGACCTCTTCATAGCCCGCGTGGGCGCTCTCACCGATGTCACTCGCGCAGCCGGATGCGAGGGCCACAGTCCCCGTCATCGCCGCCAGGAGCCCCGCTCGCAGAGCCTGGAACAAGTACCGCCGTGTCGTCACCGGAACCTCCGCTCGGCCCGGTTGCACGCGCCATTCCATGAACGGCATCGGGAAAAGCAGCCCTGCCGCTGCCGAAGGAATTCACTCGCGTGGGCGCCTTCAGCATGTTTTCTGCGGGTCTCGCCCCACGAGGTGTCAGAACAGGTGTCCTGACACTCAGAACCGCCCGCCGAAGGACATCATCCAGTCGCGGTGCTGGAGCTTCACCGACACCCCGGGGGAAAACGCGCTCACCTGATCCTGATAGCGCTGGGCCCGGGTGTTGTTGATGGTGTCGATGATCAGGAACGGAAGCCCGATGGCCGTGACGCCGATCCCGATGCCCTTCCACAGGTCCTTGTCCGCGGCGAAGCCGTAGGTCGCGATTCCGGCGCCGCCGAGGGTGAGGGCCAGCTCCGTGGCACGGTAGAACACGAATCGCGACGTGGTGCCGTCGATGTGCTCGAGCTCCTCCCGCTTGAATCGTGCGGGATCCGAATCCAGCAGCCCCTCATAGTGCTCGATCTCGGAGCCCACCTCGAAGGCGTAGAACACGGCACCGACGCCCTCGAGGGCGCCCATCGTCAAGAGCGGCCAACCGAGCCCGCGGGCGAAGTCGGAATCCCGGGTGACCAAGTACGCCCCGCTGCCCACGGACGCGGCGCCGAGACCGGCGACGACGTAGGCGGAGGTCCGTTCACCGCCGTAGTACGAGCGCAAGTCCGAGCGCATGTCCTCGCGGCTCGTCTGGGCCTGGGCAAGCCGAGGCAAGAGCAGAGCGCCGGCTGACAGCAGCCACGGGAGACGTTTCATCAGGCATGTATACGTCATGTATACTTAGAATCTACCTCGTTCCGTTGCAACGCTGAATTCAGCGCGGATTTGTGGCATACATCGCGTATTCCAGTGAACCTGACCGCTCCGGACTTGATGCAGCTGGCGGTGACCGCGCGCCCCACCCAGGGCGCCATCGTCGCGGCAGCGGCCCAGGTCTTCGTGGAGCTCGGCTACGCGGACGCCCGGGTGGAGGACATCCTCCAGCGCGCGGGCATCGCGCGGCGCACGTTCTACAAGTACTTCCGCAGCAAGGAGGACGTGCTCCGCACGCTGTACGAGCTCGGGACCTCGGAGCTGGTGCGTGCCATCGGAAGCGCGGCGGCGGAGGCGTCGGATCCGCTGGATGGCATCCGCTTCGGGCTCGACGTCTATCTGGATGCGCACGTGAGCAGCGGACCGCTGATGCGCGTGCTCATCGAGCAAGCCATGCGGATGGACTCGGAGCTTGCACCGCTGCGGCGGCGGTTCCGCGACGATCTAGTGCATCTGATGGGCGACGCCGTGCAGCACAGCACCGGCCAGAAGCACGACCCTATGCTCTACTTGGCGCTCATCTCGGCACTGGAGAGTATCTCCTTGGAGCTGTGCAGCACCGGTGCGAAGAAACGCGACGTGGCCCGTGCGAAGAAGGTCTTCCACGACCTTCTGTCCCGGGTCACGGGGGCGAAAGCCCCGTGACGTCCCAGCGCACTGGCTCCTTGGTGCCCGTCACGTCCACCAGCTGCAGTGTGTCGTGGTTGGTGTCCGCCACCAGCAGCATCTGACTGTCGGAAGGCACCACGGTGAGCCCGCCCGGGTAGAAGAAGGGTGGGGGGGAGCCATCCCCGGCGATGGTGGACACCATCATGGTGGACAGATCCAGGGCGCGGATCTTCGAGTTGTAGGTGTCCGCGATGTACAGCGTCTGGCCGTCCAGCGCCAAGCCCTGGTCGTGCTGAAGGGTCGCGCTCGCCGCCGGTCCGTCCTCGGCACCCCACACGAAGAGTCCCTGCCCCACCAGCGTGGTCACTGCGCCGGTGGCGATGTCGATCTTGCGGATGCTGGAGGACTCGGCGTCCGCCACGTACAGATAGGTTCCATCGCTGGCCAAGCCGCTGGGCTGCGCCATGCGCACTTCGTCCGCGGTGCCGTCGACCAAGCCCTCGTACCCGTTGCCGGCGAACGGCTCCACGGTGGCCGCCGCGGGATCGAACACGAAGACCTGATGCGTACCCGCGTTGGCCACGAAGATGCGCGTGTCCACCGCGAGGAGGTCCCAGGGCGAGGCCAACGACGTCTCGAGGGCCTTGCCGCCGTCGTGGAGCACGCCGCCGCGCTTCCCAGTTCCGGCCACCGTGGTGACGGTCTTGTTCGTCAAGTCGACCGCGCGGATCAGGTGGTTCGCGGTATCGCCGACGTACAGCACGTTGCCCATCAGCGCCAAGCCCTTGGGCGCGAAGAAACGGGCGGTGGCGTAGTCGCCGTCTGTCGTGCCCTCGGTGCCATCGCCGATCACGTCGGTGGTCGCGCCGCTGTCGTCCGTGAGCACCACGCGATCGTGGCCGCTGTCCGCAATGGCGTAGCCAGTGGCGGTGGGAATGACCTTCTCCGGGCTGGACAGCGGCGCGCTCGGGTCCTTCTCGCGCCCCAGGAAGTCGAGGGCCTCCGTGGCCAAGCCGCCTTCGGCCGCTTGCTCGTGCAGCGCGGACTCCACGATGTTGTCGAGGTACTCGACGGACGGCTCACCACCGATCTGCTTGATGATGCGACCGTGCGCGTCGACCACGAAGAGGGTGGGCCAACCGGGCGCCTCCCAGTCGGAGAACTCTTGATGCTTGGAGTCGATGGCCACCGGGTGGGTGATGCCCAGCTCCTCCATCTGCGCGCGCACCACCTCCGGCGGGGCGTCCGCCGAGAACTTCTGCGCGTGTACCCCCAACACCAGAATGGGATCCGTCTCGTGCTTGTGCGCGAAGGTCTCCAGCGTGGCCGCAACGTGAATGCAGTTGATGCAACCCGCCGTCCAGAAGTCGAGGATCAGGATGCGGCCCTTCAGATCTTCCCCGGTGAAGGCGCGCGTGGTGTTCAACCAGCCCCCCACCTTGGTGAGCCCGGACTCGGGAGCCTGCTTGCGGTCCGCCGGCTTGGTCAGCTCCACCGGATGGCCGTACTCTCGGGGCACCGGCTTTTGGGCGGCGATGGGCACGGCATCTCCCACCGGATCGCCGGCGATCGCGAACGGCGCCCCCAATGGCTCGCTGGGTGTCTTCTTCGTCTCCTTTTCGTCGGAGGACGATCCACATCCCAAGAGCAAAGCCGCGGCCAACACTGCAAAAAGCCAGACTCGAATCGCGCGCATTACAAACCTCTCCCGAGCTGAAGTATGGCGCGGCGCAGGCTTCGGTTACCCCCAGCGCTCGATTTTTTCTCGTGAGCTTTTCCACACTTGCGAGCCTTGCGGCAGACTTTCTCGTGGGGGACCCTGAAGCTCGATGTCCCTGCTTCGCGTCCTGCCCTTCGCCGCTGCTTCCCTCCTCACCATCGCCTGTGGCTCGTCGTCGGACGATCCCAAAAAGAGCACGCCCCAGGCGAAGTGCGACGACGACGCCACCACCGGCGTGTGCGTTACCCAGGTGACCGGCTCCCTCATGGACGAGAGCGGCGCGGCGGTGACCAACGCGCCGGTCAGCGTTTGCGGTGACATCTGTTATTACGGTCAGTCCGACGGCAGCGGCGCCTTCGAGGTGGACGTGAAGGCGCACATCGATCTCTCCGCCTACTTCTTGTTGGTCCACGCGCGACCAGAGAAGGCCGGCTTCTACTACAAGCTCCCAACCGACGCGCCGGACACCCTCGTGGACGCCGGCAGCCGGCTGGTGCTCACGCTTCCGGCTTCGGGCAGCGAGCTGTCCGTCTCCGGCTCCGGCGCCCCCGCGCAGAGCGCGACCTCGGGCGACGTCACGCTGGACGTACCGGACGGCGTCGACGTGAAGCTCGACGTGGAAGACGTGACGGCGGGGCCCATCGGTGCCGAGTTCCGCGTCCTCACCGTGCCTGACGATGAACGCGACACGTTCGTGGATCCCTCGCTGAACGTCCTCGCCCTCTACGCCGTCGCTCCCTTCGAGGCGACCTTCCTGGAGAAGGGCAGCAAGACCCCCGCCAAGGCCAGCCTCACGTTCACGAACACCACCGGTCTCGCCGCGGACACGCCCGTGGAGCTCCTCACCATGGGCAGCTACTACGTCGATCAGAACCTCGCGCCCGGCGCCTTCGGCCCCGCCGCCACGGGTCACGTCTCGAGCGACGGCGCCAGCATCACGCTGGACCCCGGAGAAGGCGTCACCTACCTCACGTGGTTCGCCCTGCGCGAGAAGAAGTGACGGAAACGTAGCGCTTGCTGCTCTAGAACGTCACCGCGCGCGAGCATGCTTTGGGCATGCGACGTTGGCCGGAAATCTTGACTCTGGTTCTCGGTGCCCTGCTGCTCGTCGCCTTTGCGACCATCGCGGGGCAGGATCCAAAGAACGAGAACGCGCTCGGCAGCGTCAGCGCACGCTGACTACAAGGGCCTTGTACTACGAGGTCCTCGTAGCGCATCGGGCACGCGAGGTTGCGCGGCGGACCGACATTATCTCGAAGAATGATGTCGCTGCGGCGCGATACCCGTCGGGGCCGCCCTCAGCGGCACAGAAACAGCACTTCGCCGTCGTCCTTGCAGCCGTCTTCGCAGCTGACCCAGGCGCAACCGCAACGCCGCTGGGCGCCGGTCTCTTTGCCCGCGGCTTCGTCGCAGCGGTCGCTCTCCACTTTGCACGACGCCACGCAGCGTTCCACGTCGGCTTCCGACAGCGGGCAGTCCACCTTCCCCTTGCAGAGCGACACGTCGCTCACCTCGGTCAAGAGTGGAATGGAGCCGTCGATGAGGCACTGCTCCTGGGGCCCGCACTGGTACACCGTGCGCCGACCGTGGGCCCGCACGCGCCGACCCAAGTGGCGGCGCCAGTCTTTTCCGAGATGGGCCTCCACGTCGTGCACGTTCAAGAGCACCTCGCCCAGGGACACCATGCCCTTGCTCGTAGCGAGCGTGCCGATGATCTCGTCGCCAGCAGCTGGTGCCTCAGGCGCTGCTGCGGGCGGCGCGCTGACGGTCGGCACGGCTGCGACCGTGACGGCCGTCGGAGGCGAGCTCTTGGGGGGCGGGTCGTGAGCGCAGCCCACGAGGCCCGCCGCCAACAACGTCAGCAGGCGTTCTGGCACTGAGCTTGCTGGCACTGCTGGATCGCGATGGCGCCGCTGGCGCCCCCGAGGAACTGGCCACAGTTCTGGAAGGCGCAGCCCTGGAGCTGGTTCGCGGGTACGCCGGAGCAGTGCTGCAGCAAGCACGCAACCAGCTGGGTGCACGCCGGATTGGACGCGCACTGTTTGATCTGTGTGCAGCAGTTCTGGTTCAGACACGCGTCGCAAGTGGGATTGCCGGTGTTCGCCTCGGTACACGACGCGGTGCCGCCGGTGCCACCCGTGGCGCCGGTGCCGCCCGTGGCGCCGGTGCCGCTGGTACCGCCGCTCGACGCCCCGGCAGCGCCGCCACTCGATGCGCCAGCAGCGCCGCCCGTCGCGCTACCCGCAGCTCCGCCCGTGCTCGCTCCCGCGCTGCCGCCACTGCTGCTTCCAGCCGCGCCGCCGCTGCTGCTTCCGGCACTTCCGCCGGTGTTGCCACCGCCCGTGTTTCCGCCGCCGGTGTTGCTCCCCGCGGCGCCACCACTGCCCAGGCCCGCGTTGGAGTCCCCTCCGCCGCAGCCGTAGGCGGACACGAGCAACGTCAGTATCGAAAAAGCCAAGCTGGAACGGGTCATCGAGAACCTCCTTCTCGATAATGAAGAATCGAGCAGGCGCAGTCCACCAACACACCCAGACGGGAAACTTCCACCTCCCCTCCGAGAGTCCCACAAGCTGGGACGTCACACTCTTTCGCCCCGCCGCGATGAGCCTCGTGTTCCGCCGGGCAGTCCGCCCGGTTCTACGCGGAGGCTCCGTTCATGACGAAGGCGCGGTGGATACGTGCGCTCCGATGGATGCTGGTCACGCTCGGCCTTGCCGCCGTGGCCCTGGCCGCGTTGCTTCTGAAGTGGCCCCAACGCGAGCCATCGATAACCCCGCTTCCTGCACCGGAGATCCCCGAAAGCAGCGTGCTCCTCGAAGACGGCATACGCGTCGGCAGCGCCCTGCCCCTCGGCACGGTGACGGTGTTTCCCATCTACTCCGAAAAGCAGGTGGATCTGGGCCCCATCATCTCCTTGCAGTCCGCGTTGGAGGACGGCACGGCGGAGGTGCGGGAGCACGGCGCCGAGGATTCCCCACTGGGCGGCGCCACCGTTGGCCAGCTGGTGCTCGAGAACAAGGGCGACGCTTCCATCTTCGTGCTGGCCGGCACCATCGTGAAGGGCGGCAAGCAAGATCGGCAAATCGGCCAAGACTTCGTGGTCGCGCCCCACACCGTGGCGTCCGTCGATGCCTTCTGCGTGGAGCATGGTCGCTGGACCGGCGTGCGTAACGGCGCGCTGACCGGCGGCAAGTTCGAGGCCTTGAAGCAGCTGGCCACCAGCAAGGTGCGCGCGGCCGGTCAATACGAGGCAAACCAGGGCGAGGTGTGGTCGGAGGTCGCCAAGGTGAACGCCAAGAGCGGCAAGTCGGCTCCCAGCGGCACGCTGCTCGCCACGGTGGACGACGACACCATCGCGCGACGGCGCGCCGCGCTATCGAAGTCCATCCAAGCCCGGCTCGACGCCATCGAGCCGAGAGCCGCGGTGGTCGGGATGGCCTATGCCGTTGGAGGCAAGGTGCGGGGCGCGCGCTGGTTCGCGAACCGGCGGCTGTTCACGCTGTTCCAGGACGTGCTTTCGAACACCGCCGCGATGGACGCCCTGGACGCGGATCCCAAGGCCAAGAACACGGTGGTGGGCCCGGAGGCCGTGGCGCGCTTCGTGAAAGAAGTGGAGAGCGCGCCGCCGGAACGGAAGGACACCGCGGCGGACAACGTCAACGAGTACAAGAAGGCGCCCAAGGGCTGGGGCTCGTCCACCAAGCTCAAGCGATCGCCCAAGGCGAAGGGCGCGTCGATCAGCAAGGACTACGTGGCGAAATAGCCGTGACCGCGGCGGACCAACAAAACCAGATCAGTTCACGGCTTGCAGCAGCAGCCCCAAAGCCTGGTTGGCCCCGGCGAAGTCGGAGATGTTGGTGTCGTTCCAGCTCACCACCAAATCCAGGCTCGGAATCACGACGACGGCGCGCTTGCTGCCGTGGCCGCTGGCCATGTACGTGTCCGTTGGCGCGGAGGGCAAGAGTGTCTTGCCGTCGCGATCCACGCCGTTGATCCACCACATGTTGCTGTAACTGCCGAGGTGATCCGTCTGATTGTCCGGCTTTTGGGAAGAGCCGATGCTGCGCTGACCCGCAAGCATCTCCGCTTCTTGCCCCTTCGTTTGCGGGATGGAGTTCGGTAGCGGCGTCGTCACGATCTGGACGATGGTGGCGGCGGGCAAGAGCTGCGTGCCGTTCCAGTTGCCACCGCGCAGATACAAGAGACCGAAGCGCGCGAAGTCTCGCGGTGAGATGGCCACGCGGCCCGGGCGGTCGTTCTTGCCGAAGGCGAGGAAGGTGGGTGAATCCTGGCACTGGATCAGGGAGCACAGCTCGGGCCCGAGCACCTTGGAGTCGACGTCGTCGTAGCTGGCGCCCCACACCTTCAGGAACAACGTGTCCCAGAACAACGCCATCTGCCAATCGTTGTAGTCGAAGGCCTCCCCTGGGGCTTCCGTCACTCCGTAGCAGGAGGTCTGCGTGGAGAAGTGGCGAAAGGTGATGTTTGCATCCTTGTTGCCGAGGCTCGGGTTCAGCACGTCGAGGCCGGGAATCAGCGGCGCGACTTTCTCGTCCAGGCTGGAGATCATGTTCTTCTCGATCGCCTGGTACAAAAAGAATCCGTAGATGGGCTTGGCCGCGGAAGCGATGTCGCCGGCTTGCGTCGCGTTGCCCCATTCGTAGGCGAGGTAGCCGTCCTTGACGACCACGCCGCGGCCAGCGATGGAAGCGCTGAAGTCACCGAGCTTGGCGGCGTCGAGGCCCACGTCGCCTGGAGCCTTCGTGTCCCAGCTGGAGCCCGGCACGATGCCGGGCACGCCGCCCCCACCGCTGCTGCCAGCACTCCCGCCGCTGCCGGAAGCGCCGCCGCTACCCGCCGCGCCGCCGCTACCCGCCGCGCCCGTTCCGGAAGCGCCACCGCTGCTGCTGCCAGCAGCGCCACCCGTGCTCGCCCCCGCGGCGCCGCCACCTCCGGGCGCGCTCGCGCTCGACTCGTCCGACGAGCACGCTGCCACCATCAGCGCGCAAACCACGCCCGCGATCCACCGCACCATGCCGCTCAGCATACTCCTTTGTTCTCTGGATGTTGGTCCGGCGCGAACCCCGTCGCGCCGCAACGACTCCAACGGAAACCCTTTGACATACCGTCGATACACCTTACGGTTCCGGCAGGAGGGTTCATGAAGCAGTCGTTCGTCGTTGGGGTCGTGTCCATTTTGCTGGCTGTCGGTAGCGCTAACGCAGCTCCGAAGTTCAAGGCGGCGCCCAAGGTGGCCGCGGCAAAGGCGAGCGAAAAGCAGGAGATGGCGGTGAAGGCCGCGTACCTGAAGGTCAAGTTGGCCCGGAGCGCGCTTCACCTCTCCAAGGCTCAGGAGGCGAAGGCCGCCTCGCTGGAAAAGAAGCTGAACGCTGCGCAGAAGGCGGCGCTCGCTCGGGTGGGGGCGCGACTCTCGGCGGCGGTGCACGCCTCGGCGAAGAGCAAGAAGCCCGCGCTCACCCAGAGCGTCGTGAGCGCCATTCGCAACGACTTGAAGCTGCTCGGTAGCAAGGACGCCGACGCCGTCGCCGCCCTCGCGCTGCAGGCCGCGGCGGATGCCGAGTCGGCACAGCTCGCCAAGTCCGCCCACGCGACGGACATCAACCTCAGCGCGGCGAAGCGCCTGCGGAATTCCGTCTCCGACGTGCACGACCAGCTAGAAGATTGGGGGAACGCGAAGGCACGGACCGTGACCTGGGTGGATGCCAACGGCAAGACGCACAGCAAGAAAATGACGAAGGCCGAGGCTCAGGCGCTGCTGCACCAGCTCGAATCCGAGCTCCAATCGGTGTCGGACATGACTGCGCTCACTCAACTGGACCTGCAGGACGCCATGCGGACGCAGGCGCAGATGCTCCAGTTCCTGAGCCAGCTCTCGAAGGCCCTGCACGACACCGCCAAGGCCATCATCCAGAACGTGAAGGCTTGACCTCCGCCGCTGCCAAGATGCGGCGCCAGCCGTCGGGCGACAGCGCGTAGGCCGCTACGGATCCTCGTGTGAACCAAACGTGCGCTTCGGGGCGCGCGAGGGTCGCCGCGGACGCCACCAACAGCGGCAGCGCTGCACGCCGGTCGCCTCGAACCGGCGTGAGCTCTTCTGCGCTCTTTGCATAGCGTCCAGCGCGGCGCCACGCGCTCACGAGCTCGCGCGCGACGCCCCGCTGGCCGCGGCCCTGCTCCGCCGCCCCCAGCACCGCGAGCAACAGCTGGTGCGTACGCACGTGGGGTCGCCCCGTCGCCTGGCGCCGGGGCGCGTTACCCCGCGCGAGCTCCATCATCGCGCCGACCAGATCCACGCCCGCGCGCCAAGCATTGCCCGGCTCGACCAAGCGTGGGTTCACGTCGATGACGCGTGGTCCGTCCGGCGCGAGCACCACATCGAGGGAGAGCGCGCCATGCCATGACAAGCTCTCGCCCAACCCGTGAAGCGTGTGAGCACCAGCGCGTTGGGTGCCTGCGCGCCCACGGTGTGCCCGGCCACGGCGAGGCGCGTCGCCACTTGGCGGCTCGTGAGCCCCGAGCCATCGCTCAGCAACACTCGCGTCATGGCGCGCCTTCCACGCCCTGGTGCACGTCCTTCGCGATGTCTGTCAAGAGCTCCCTCAACCAACGATGGCCGGCGTCGTCGCCGAAGCGCTGGTGCCACAGGAGCTTCAACGTGTGCTTCGGGACCGACACGGGCACGGGCACCACGGCCAGGCCGCGATCCGCCAAGGACGCCAGCGCCCGGGGCGCCGTCAGGACCAAGTCGCTCTGCTTCACGATGGCCGTCGCTGGATAGAAGTGCGGGATCCGGAGCGCAATGCGCCGCTGCTTGCCCATTTGTTCCAGCACCGAGTCCACGACCCCAGGCCCTTCGCCGCTGGGAGAAATCAGGACGTGACCGAGCTCGAGGTACTTCTTCAGGCCGAGCTTCGTGGCTCCCCCGAGCACCGGGTGCGCCGCCCGCAGCAGGCACACGTACCCCTCGCGGAACAGCGTTCGCTGCGACAGGCCCGGCGCCGCGTCCGAGAGGTGACTTTCGAGCGCGGTGGACTCGGGAATCACCGCCAGATCCACGTCGCCCGTCTCCAGCTCGTCCGCCAGACGCCGTCGCTGCACGGGGACCACGTGCAGGTCGACGTTGGGCGCTTCCTTTCGAATGCGATGGAGCAGCGGCGGGATCGCGAGCACGTCGAACAGATCCGGTGTCGCCAAGCGAAACGTCCGCTCCGCGGTCTTGGGATCGAACTGCGTGCTCTCCGTCAGCGTGCGACCGAGAGCGACGAGCGAGCTCCGCAAGGGAACGACCAGGGCCTCGGCCCGTGGTGTGAGCACCATCCCGCCTTGACCTCGCACGAGGAGCGGATCGCCCAGCAGCTCGCGCAAGCGCCGGAGTGTGTGGCTCATCGCGGACTGCGTCACTCCGAGTCGCCTCGCTGCCAGCGTCACGCTGCGCTCGCGGGCCAGCGCGTCGAAAGCCACGAACAGGTTCAGATCCACACCGACAAGATCATGAATATCGTTCATGCGCACATGAAATCCTACCGTTGGATTCATGCTGCTGAAAGCCCCAAGGTGTCTCCCGAAGCCCACCGGGCAGAAAGGAAGACACCATGAAGGCGAAGGAAGTGACTCTGGTTATTGGAGGAACCGGCAAGACGGGCCGGCGTGTCGCAGGGCGCCTGGAGGCCCTTGGCGTGCCCGTGCGCATCGGCAGCCGGCAGGGCGATCCGGCCTTCGATTGGGAGCGGCCGGAGACGTGGGCGCCCTGCCTTCAGGGCGTGCGGCAGGTGTACCTCGCCTACGCCCCGGATCTGGCGGTGCCAGGCGCCGTAGACCACGTGCAGGCGTTCTGTAACGTCGCATCGGACCTGGGTGTTCGTCGCGTCGTGTTGCTGTCCGGCCGCGGCGAGCCAGAGGCCCAGCGCGGCGAACAGGTGGTGCAGCGCTCCGGCTTGAGCTGGACGATCTTGCGCTGTTCCTGGTTCGCCCAGAACTTCAGCGAGGGCCATCTGCTCGAGCCGACGATGAGCGGCACGGTCGCGCTCCCCGCCGGGGACGTGTCCGAGCCCTTCGTGGACGTCGACGACATCGCCGACGTGGCGGTGGCGGCGCTCACGGACGCGAAGCATGCCGGCAAGCTGTACGAGCTGACCGGGCCGCGCTTGCTCACCTTCGCCGAGGCGGCGCGGGAGATTGCCCAGGCGACCGGACGGTGCGTGAGCTACGTCCCGGTATCGGCCCAGGCCTACTGCGCAGAGCTCTCACACGTCCTGCCCAGAGAGATCGCCGAGTTCCTGACGGCCCTGTTCACGGAGGTCCTCGATGGCCGCAATGCTTGGGTTGCAAGCGGTGTCCAAGAGGCGTTGGGCCGACCCGCGCGAGACTTCGCGGACTACGCGAAAACCGCGGCCTCCCAAGGGGCCTGGGCTTGAGCGCGCGTCGTGGGAGAAGGCGCGGATGGATCGGCCGCACGGCGACGGGAGGTTTTGAGACCCGCTCTAAGGTGGCTGCCGCACGGAAACCACGGCCTGCTCCAACGCGGACAGCACCTCCCGCACTTCGGCGAGGAAGCGATGCCCTACCGGTAGCAGCGGCGCGCGGCTTGGCGACATGGGTGCCGCCATCGAGGAGCTCGCCCACAGCGAAGGTTGCAGCGTGGTCCGGGAGCTCGGCGGCCACGGCATCGGACGCGAGATGCACCTGCCGCCCCACGTGCCCCACCACGGCGCGGCCGGCAGCGGCCGCCGCCTGGTCCAGGGCATGGCGCTCACCATCGAGCCCATGGTGAACTTCGGCTCCGCCGAGGTCGTTACGCTCGACGATGGCTGGACCGTCGTGACCCGCGACGGTTCCCTCTCCGCACAGTTCGAGCACACCGTACTCGTCACCGAGAGCGGCTACGAGATCTTGACACTCTGACGACTGCCTCGTGCATCAGACTTCGCAGCAAGGCACGCGCCGCCGCGTGCCTTCGGAAGTACGCGGGTCTCGCTCGCCACGGGATCGCGCGGCGGGAGAACCGTTCGGATCCGAACGAAATTGTCGAGGCGCGATCCCCACGAGTGCGGCGGTGTTGTGGTTGGATTCGGCGTTCGGAATGCCTTCGGCCACTCGAGACCGTGCCCATCCGGTTCACCCCTGACCACACGAAAAACGCTGCGGGGCAGCGCGCGCCGCAAACTCTGCGACACCTCACGGGGGCGCAGCGTGGGACAGGCGCTCTTCGATGGCTTGAAGCGATCGCACCTCGGCGGCGAGGGCGTGCTGCAAATCGTGCTGATCGGTGCGGACGAGCTCCGCATCGAGGTGTTTCAAATGGGCGGCGAGGTGTTCCAGCAAGAGCCGGGCCTCGTCGGAGGAGAGCTCGAGAGAAACGGCCATGTGACGCTTCATTGCAATCCGGGTGCCGGACCGCGGTGTGGCCGCGGCGCACCAACAAACAAACGAAGAAAGAGCTGGAGGAAGTCCCAGGACCGCGCCAGCGTATCAGGCGCTACCGAGGGTTCGCCCCGAGTGGGGCAAGGCGAAAGGAACGGCTCATGGGCCTGTTGGACGCGATGTTTGGCGGCGGCACGGATTTGCGACTGGCACTGGATCGGCCGCAGGGCTCCCCGGGGGGCGTGGTCGGCGGCAAGGTGTGGCTCACGGGCGGCAAGAAGCCGCTCAAGCTCACGAACCTTCGGGTGCATTTGATCTACGTGTCGGTGCAGTCGAACGACGAGGGCGGCCTGCCCAACATCGACACCCGGGTGGTGGGGGAGCAGGTCGTGGCCGCGGGCATGGATCTGCCGCCGGGCGCGCAGCACGAGTTCAGCTTTCGCATCACCGTTCCGCCGGACACGCTGCCGTCGGCGCACAACGTCAGCTACAAGGTGCAAGCGGTTGCGGACATTCCGTCCGTCAAGGATCCCAGCGCCGAGGCGGACCTCAAGGTCGTGCCGGCGGACAAGAACGAGCACTTCGCCATGCCGCTGCCGGAGGTGTTCGGGCGCTTCCCCGGCCTGCAGAGCCAGAACGAGGACGAGCTGTGTGATGCGCTCTACGAGCTGTTCCTCGAGTGCTACTCGGATGCCGGCAAGTACATGGAGGTCGAGCCGGTGCTGTCTCAGTACATGCAGAACGGCACCGTGCGGGTGCGGCGTAAGGCGCTGGAAGCGTGGGCCAACCTGGTCGACAACCGCGTGCAGCCGCAGCACCTGCAGTCGTTGTACACGGTGGCCAACACGCCGGGGCTCGACCAAGAGACCTTCGACGAGGTCATCAAGGCGGCCTGCAAGTTCGCGGAAGAGGGCGCACTGCAGATGGTGCAGCAACTGGCCCAGAGCAGCGACCCCCACGTGCGCAAGACCGTGGCGGAGAACCTCCGCTTCAATGCCGCGGAGCGCTTTCAGGGCAAGCGCGAGCTCCTCATCCAGCTGGCACAGGACCAGGACCCGGCCGTGCGCGCGGCGGGCGTGTCCGCCCTGAGCGACTTCCGGGATGATGCGCAGATCGTGTACGGCGTGGCACAGCAGTGCGACACGGACTCGAGCGAGGACGTGCAGTCCGCGTGCATCGGCACGCTGTGCCTCGCGCACAACTACGGCCACGGGGACGTGGCGCGCGCCGTGTACGAGAAGCACCTCGGGAGCCCGTCGCAGAAGGTGCGCGAGGCGATCGCCGAGAACCTCCACTGGCAGCCGGAGAACCAGATGCAGTGGGTGTGGACCATGGCCCAGCGGCTGCTGGCGGATCAGAGCGAGGACGTGCGCCGCGCGATGGCGTTCCAGTTCGCGAACTTGAGCCAGTTCCCGCAACTGCTGCCGCTGATTCAGCACACCGCGGAGAACGACCCGTCGGAAGAGGTCCGCACGGAAGCGATGCGTGGCATGGCGCGCCTGGCCCCGGCGCCGCAGCTGGTCGCCTACTACCGGCAGAAGCTCGCG
Organism: Polyangiaceae bacterium; assembly: GCA_020633235.1. Lineage (NCBI taxonomy): Bacteria > Pseudomonadati > Myxococcota > Polyangiales > Polyangiaceae > Polyangiaceae bacterium. The sequence goes on from JACKEA010000016.1 coordinate 15,570, forward strand.
CAGAACCCGAGCCGGGACGTGATGTGGGCCATCGTCCGCGGCCTCGGGGATCAGAACAAGGATCGCGAAGCGCAGCGTCTGCTCACGGAGCTCGGTCAGCATCCGGATCCCGACATCGCCAACGCCGCTCGCGAGTCCCTCACCTACTGAGCGAGCCTCCGCGCCGGGCCAACACCCTGTTCATTTTGATGTTGGTCCGGCGCGAACCCCGTCGCGGCGTGAACGCCCGGCGCGCGCCGGACAACGAACGGCGGTCATGAGGATTGGCGTGCTCGCTTTCGTGGCTTTGGGCTGTGTGTCGTTGGCGTGCTCCAGCGGGAGCGGAAGTGGCGCGGGCACCGGCGGGAGCTCGGGAACGGGAGCGAGCGCGGGCGCCGGGGGCGGAAGCGGCGGTGGCGG
>JACKEA010000017.1 GCA_020633235.1 Polyangiaceae bacterium
AGCTGCATCAAGCCGAGAGCGAATTCGCACGTGGAGAGTTCGTGGAGCTGACTGTCGAGGACTTGGACCGGGCGATGGCCGCGGGGGAATGGCCGTGGCCGACCGCGTCCTCCGAGTGAGCACGACTTTCCGTCGGAGCCTTGACCGACTTGGAGTGCGCGCGGGCTGACCGGCGTCCCGTGCCGTTTCCACCACGCTTCGCGCGCTAGGCTCTGAGCAGTTACCCGGTCCAACCGACTACAAAACGCCCTTCTCGCCGGAGCGTGCGTACGTTCGGCGCGTAGCGAGCCTCAACCTCTGGATCCTGTACAGATTCGACGACGCGTACGCCTACGTCATGACCACCCGCGGACAGCCACCGGTTCCGGTGGACGAATAGAACGGCTCGCACCCAGAACGAGAGCGCCGCCCCCCTACCCCGCCGCCAAGCTACGCGACTACTTCGGCGGCTCGTCGACAAAGGCAGGCTGAAGCCGATCGGGGAGCGCAAGTGGAGACGTTATGAGCTGCCAGACAGCGACGTCCTCAAACCGGCCCAAACGCCTTTCCGCGCGTTTAGACCCGGGCAGCTAGAGCACGCGGAAACGCCGGATATTGCTAATATTATTTAGGTAGTTGAAGCCCGAGCCCGGTAACCGCGCGAGCCTCATGGCCGCGTTTACGGGGCGACGCCAATTCTCACGGATTCCTCGCTGCCGGGAAGCGCACTGGCGCCGCAGCTCCCCCGACTACGACCCGCACGGCGTCACTTTCTTGAGCACTCGCCGCCGCAACGCGCCGCTCGTGGTGTTGCTCATGCCGACGGAGGCGCAACGCCCGCGTCAGACCCCCAACCCCACCCGTGAACGGTTACATTGTAAGTCACTGTCAGTCGAGGCGCTTTCCGGCAGCAATGACCATCACGGGCTTCTGCTGTCCCCGCAGCTCCGTCAGACGGGCCGCAACCAAGTCTTCGGTCTTGTTCTCGCGGGTCTCACACAACAAGAGCGCCACCGGGCCCTTCTCCCAGGTGAGGAGGTACTTCCATACCTGGCCAACCGCTCTGTCACCTTCTGACGCAGTAACCGCCCGCTTCAGTTCGAATGCAAACGCGCCCCCAATGACGATGTCGACTTTGCCGACGCGCGTACCCTCATGATAGAGGGGGTGTTGCTGCTCAACCTCCAAGTTCGGCAATCTCCTGCGTAGATGTCGCACTAAAGATGCCTCATACTCCTTCTCCAGCCGGCATCCGCGTGGACGCCAAGACTGCAGGACGCCGAGCACACTCTGCAGCGCACGATCTGAAGTGAAGGCGGTTGGGTTGTCTCGCCACGCGTTGAAGAGTACCTGCTCTGAGGCTAGCGATCGCGACAGCTTCAACCGGTGCGGCGAAAGGTGTGTCCGATACCACCAGCGAACGTACAGGATTGTACCCAGTGCGGTAGCGATGGCGGCCAGCCACATTCCGTAATCGATCCATGTCCGGACTGTTTCGTTATCGATCGAGCGACTTGCGAGCCGAAGGAGCGTTGCGGCAACCGCTGCGATGGCTGGAACGGTGGCGAGAGTTGTGGCCCCGACAGTTAGGAGCCAGCTTCCGACAACGCGCGGGATCTCAGAGATCGCTGGCAACTCGAGTTGGCCCAAGCTGACTCGAATTTGCGAGCGAACATGGTCCCACGTCCAGTTTTCGTCGTCGTCCCGGAGGCTCCACACCCGCGCCAGAAGCAGCGCGTACACGACGAGAGCCAGCGCGACCAGGCAAATCGCATAGAGCCACGCTCCTGCCGCGTACGCACAAGCCGTAAGCAAAGCCAAGAGAGTGAACAGAAGGCGTCGCCACCCATAGAGATGGTCGTCGACCCAGAATGCAACGCGCGCGCCCACCTGCACGCTCCTTGCGGCAAGCGCGACCCCCATGACAGCTGGGTCAAAAGCGGCCTGGGGCAAAGAGGAAACACTGCCTCCGGATTGCTCCGCCAACGTGGCGACGGAGCGCAGGGAGTCGGCAAGTGGTGGGCTACCTGAGGGAAGTGTGGTTGCGGGTGCCGGTGGTGTCATCACCGGAGCAAGTGGGATACTCGGCGGAACCAGCTCGGCGATCGTCCGAGTGCGGCCGCATCTCGGACAACTGACGATGACACTCATGTCGTCCATCGGCACGTCGAGGCACTGTCCGCACTCGGTGCAGAACACTCTCACGTTGGGCATGCAACCACCCCGGGTTGAGTATATGCTGATCGTGTCGTGTCGGGTGGGGTGAATCAGCCAGAGACGTCACGGGAGCCGCCGACCTGGTTTGTCGTCGCCGCGTTGGCCGCAGGCGGATTGCTGATCGGCGGTGCTGTAGTTGGCGCGGTGCTCGTTTGGCGCCTTGAATCAGCGAATCCCGCTGGAACACATGCCTGGCGACCGCCGTCGACACGACCTCCCGCAACTCCTCAGGTGGCCGCGACCGCGAAGGAGTGTGGCCCCTGTGAGTTCTCGGGGTCTGAGTGCAGAGCGGGATTGTGTCGCCTGGCTTCTGACGCGCAATGGCTCGTCCGTCCGACGGCATTCGCCACCAGCCGGTCCGAAGCCGACGACATCGCCACCTCGAACTGTCGGCTGTGCGTACGCCATCCTGGCGACGCCGATTGGGTGTGCTCGGAAGGTGCCGCTCGCAGGAGCGGGTCGATGTTCTACTTTGGCCCGAGCGAACATCTGCTGAGCATCACAAGTCAGGAGTTGGAGCAGCAAGGTCTCGAGGTCGCGCTTTGGAACAGGGGGCGGCTAATCCTGCCAGCGACCAAAGTTCGGCATACCTTCCTCAAACCGTCAAAGAGGCTGTTCGATGGCGGAATCCTCTTTCCTGTTAAGCGCGGCCTGGCAACGAAAGTAATCGTCGGCCTCGCGCCAGCCGGTAGCGACTAGAGCAACAAATGTACGGGCGCAACCGCGGCACGACAGTAACCCCTCCACCAAGGACGTGTAGATCGCAGGGCAGCACCGGTGGCACGCGTGTAGGCGGAGGCCACTGCAATGCCCAGATCGCGCAGAATCACTTCTCAGCTCTCCCGCCGGCGCTGGAGCGACGCCGATGCCCGCGTCGTGCTCGCGGCGCTCGAAGCGTCGGGGCTGTCGGTCAACGCCTTCGCGGCCCGCGAGGGACTGGACCCGCAGCGGCTGTACTACTGGCGGAAGCGACTCGACGGCGACAGCGCGTTGGCCGTGTCGCCGACGTTCGTGGAAGTTCCGCGCCACGGACCCGAGCCCGTCGAGATCGCGCTCCGCTCCGGTCGGAGCCTGCGCGTTCGTGAGTCGATCGACGTGGCGACACTGCGCCGGTTCGTTGCCGTCCTCGAAGAGGACGCGGCTTGCTGAGCCTGCCTCCGAGCGTCCGGTTGTTCGTCGCGACGCAGGCAATCGACGGGCGCAAGGGTGCCGACAGTCTGATGGTGCTCGTGCGCGACGCGCTCCGGCATGACCCGCTCAGCGGGCACCTGTTCGTCTTCTTTACCAGGCGCTGCGACCGGATCCGCATCGTCTACTGGGATCGCAATGGATTCGCCATGTGGACGAAGCGTCTCGAAAAAGGACGATTTCGTCCGCCTTTTTCGAAGGATGGCGAGCTCCGCGCAAGCGTAATGGAGGCCGCCGAGCTCGCGCTGATCGTCGAGGGCATCGACCTGGCCGGTGCGCGCCGGCGTCCGCGCTGGGAGCCGCGACGCGCCACGCCGCGCGCGGTCGCGCCGGCACTTTTCCTGTCGAGCAAGTGATCTACATCGATCCGCGACGCGTCTAACGGGTCGATGTCGATGAAGGACACACCGACCTCGCCGTACGTGCCGGATCTCGATCAGCTTCGAGCGTGGATCGAGCAGATGGTGGCGGCGATGCGGTTCGTCGAGCTGGTGGTGGCCATCATCCACCTGATCAGCCGCATGCGCGACATCAACGCCGAGCTCACCAAGCGCGTCGCACAGCTGACGCGCGAGCGTCCGCGTTCGGAGACGCTCGAGCGCCTCGAGCGGCAGCTCACGCTTCCGGGCCTCGATAGCACCAGGAGCCAAGCGAAGAAGAAGAAAACCGATGCCCGCGAGCCGAAGAAGAGCAGGCGCGGCGTCCACCCGGGACGCGGCGCGCTGCCCGCGCATCTGCCGCGCGTGCAGGTAAAAAACCCGGTCCCCGAAGACCAGCGGCGCTGTCCCATCTGCGGCGGGGAAATGACCGTCGTCGGCCACTCCATCTGCGAGCGGCTCACCGTCATCCCGGCGCGCATCATCGTCGAGCAACGACTCGACGAGACCCTCGCCTGCCCGAGGGACGACGCGATCGTCTCGGCCGCTCCGCCGCCGGCCATCGTCGAGCGCGGCAAGCTGGGCGATGCGCTCATCATCGAGGCCACGTGCGACAAGTACATCGAGTACCTACCCATCGAGCGGCAGTGCCGCCGCTGGGCGCGCGCCGGCATCGATCTGGCTCCGCAGACGCTCGGCCGCAGCGTCGCCGCCCACATCGATCTGCTCATGCCCATCGCGCGCGGCATCACCGAGCGCACCCGCGCGCCCGGACTGCTCGGCACCGATGCCACCGGCATCCCCATCCTCGATCCCTCGACGGAAAGCGGGATCCGCACGGGCGCGATCTGGGCCTGGACCAACGCGCGCTGGGTTACGTTCTTCTACTCGCCGAGCGGCGATTCCGACAGCGTCCGCCGCTTCCTCGGCGACGATCTGTGTCGCACGGTCCAGTGCGATGGCACGAGCGTCACGACTTTCATCGAGCGCGCGGGTGGCAAGCGGCCTGGATGCTGGAGTCACGCGCGGCGTGGCTTCGTCGAGGCGGCGCGTCTCGGCGACGCGATCGCAGTCGACGCCCTGCACACCATCGCGCCGCTCTTCGCGATCGAGAAAGCCGCGACGCTTGCCGGCGACAACGCCGAGGCACGGCGGAAACGCCGGCTCGAGCACAGCCAGCCCGTGCTCGACAGGATCCGCGCATTCCTGGACGAGCATCGCGCCACAACGCCGCCGAAGACACCGCTCGGTCGAGCGCTCGGCTACCTGCACAGGCAGTGGAACCGTCTCGTCCTCTTCGTCGAGGACGGCAACATCGAGCTCACCAACAACCGCCGCGAGCGTGAGCTCAGAAAGCTTGTTCTCGGAAGGAAAAATTGGCTCTTCGCCTGGGACGACATCGGCGGCGTGCGCACCGCAGCGATCCTTACCATCATCGCCACGTGCATCACGCACGACATCGACCCGCGTGCCTACCTCCATCTCGTCACCCGGCTCATCGTCGAAGGCTGGCCACAGAAACGGCTGCGCGATCTCTTCCCCGACCGGATCCTCGCTGCACATCCCGAGCTCGCCGTCAGCGAAACGCGCAGCCTGGCTGCAGCGCCCGCGCCCGATGCGCTGTTGCTCGCTCCGCGGGCGTGACGGTCAGAAGCCGTCCATCGACGTGCACAGACCCGCCAGCAGCTCCTCGAGCTGCTCCAGCCGCCGCTCGCTCCGCGTCCCGTCCATGAGCGCCTCGACAAGACTGTAGATCTCGTCGAGCTCGTCCACCGTCGCCCGCAGGACCCACAACCCGCCGAGATCCTGTCGCGGCGCCGCGCGCGACAGGATCTCGCGCAACTCCGGAATGTCGTCCGTCGCGTCGAACAAGAGACGTCGCTCCGCATCATCGAAGCCCCACATCCGCTTGGCCTGGCCCATGCCGGCAACCAAGCACGAGCACCGGCCGGCGTCACGCTCGGGGCCGCGCTCAAAAGCTGCGCCTCGACGCAAGGGGTGGATGCTACGTCGTTCGTGGAGGGGTTACGGCGCACGAGCCCGACAAGCCCTCGAT